>JAILQQ010000032.1 GCA_024698885.1 Lachnospiraceae bacterium
AAAAAGCATGTTTCAAGGTGCTGAAAACCAGTATTTTCAATGCTTTAAGCAGAAAACTAATCAATCTGTTATGAGAACAGTTAATCGGCAGTCATCCCCTATACCTGCCTAACAATCCGCAAAGGTTTGATAAAGCTTTACGGTAATGTGGAACGGGCTCTTAATGAGGAGAAGTTCAACGTGATCAATCCCGGCAGGAAACGCGCGAATGAATGTATTAAATGCGGCGCCTGCGAAGCGGCCTGTCCGCAGCATATCAATATCCGCGATGCATTGGATGAGGCGGCAATGCTGATGCGGATGCGTTGAGCGAGGATCCGGCCTGGGACTTCCTGTTCTCCTGTCATTGGAAGCAGCCTGGATCAGTTTAATGCTGCCGTATTCGTGCAGGACACCTTCGGATTGCCTGTGGTTCCTGACGTATATATTGCAAAGGCGGCGCCATGTATGCCGGTATTCTCATAACCCGGCTTCTCCGGCATTTCTCTGCCTTCCGGGTTTTCGGGCGCTGCCTCATTTTCCTGTTTCTGGTGGCTATCCTGCCTGCGTTTTCCGTTCTGTCCGCCTCGCTGCGTCGGAGCTGCGGGAGTCTCCATTTCCGGATTTTCTCCCGTCTCAAACCCGGGAATCGCGGGAAGTGCTTCGTTTCCGAATTCCGGAAGCTGCATCTGGCCCGCCCCGAATTCCGGAAGCTGCATCCGGCCCATTCCGAACTCCGGAAGAACAAAGGAATTTCCTGCCCCGCCACCGGAGGGTGCGCTCCAATCATCATTTGACGGAGCACTCCAACCGTTATCCGACGGTGCGTTCCAACCGTTATCCGATGGCGCACTCCAACCGTTATCCGACGGCGCGTCATAGTGCTCCTCGTGGGTTCCTCCATGGTCCTCGCCGCCGTGATCCGGCCCACGGTTTTCTCAGCCGTATTCCTGCCCGGGTCCGCCGACCCCACCGGGGCCCTCCGGTCCTCCCGGTGCGGCAAATACACTGACCGACAGTCCCGCCGATAAAATCGCCGTCAGTATGGCTGTTGATGCTTTTTTAAGATTTTTCTTATTCACCATAACTTTTCTCCTTTTCGTTTTTTTTCAAATGTGCTTAATCTTCACAGGGTCTTCCTGCTCCGGCTTTCCATACCGAAAATCTGCTATCCTCTGTGTCTTATTATTTATATATACAACCAAAAAGGGAAAAAAACGGGGGAAAAAAATATTCTTGCTCATGAGAGCTCCTGCCCTGATTAAAAGAAAGCAAAAGGCACGGTAGTTTTGAAGTTCTTGACTGATCCCCATATATGTTAAACCAAAATTTTCAATAAAACATATCAATATTTTCAGGCCATTTCATTTGTATCTTTTCTCAGGTTCCAAAAAAATCAAAATATTTTTCCGAGCCATTTGCGTATAATACAAAACGTAAACCTGATTGTTTGATCTGAAAAGATCCCGTTTATGTTTTGGAGGACAGCTTATGGATTTTCAGGCATTATCTGCCGCAGTGCAGAAAGGAAAGGTTAAGGAAGTAAAGAGCCTTGTTAACCAGGCTCTGGAAGAGAATACCCCGGTGAAGGACATTCTGGAGGACGGGCTGATCGCGCCAATGGCGATCGTCGGTGATAATTTCAGCGCAAACAAGATCTTTGTTCCTGAAATGCTGATGGCTGCCCGCGCTATGTCTGCAGGCGTAAAGATCATCGAGCCCCTGTTTTCCGAGTCCGGAATAGAGCCTATAGGAACAGTCGTCATCGGTACCGTAAAGGGGGATCTGCATGATATCGGAAAAAATCTTGTCTCGATGATGATGCGGGGGGCAGGTCTCTCCGTATATGATATCGGCATAGATGTCCCGGATGAGAGGTTTGTAGAAAAAGCAGAAGAATTAAATGCCGATATCGTTGCTCTTTCGGCTCTGCTGACGACCACCATGCCCGCCATAGGTGACGTGATCAGAGAATTCGAACGGCGGGGCGTAAGGGATAAATATCATATCATGATCGGCGGCGCTCCCGTTACGCAGGCCTTTGCCGAGGAGGTTCACGCGGACTGCTATACGGTAAACGCGGCAGACGCCGCAAAGCACGCCAAGGAATATCTTATAAAGAGGAAGGCGGGTTAAGACCATGGCGATAAGAAAATACACAAAACTGGCTTACACTTCCATCAATGATTTCGTATACGGCTCCTGTCCGAATCCGGTCACCTGTAAAAACGGTATGGTGATAGGCGGCGGTACTGTTTATCCGGAGATAAACTTCACGCTCCCTGCCATGGAAGCCACATCGGAAACCCTGCCAAAGGCGAAGGAAATCTATAAAGAGATCATAACCGGCGTGCTCGACAAAGCACTTCATCTGCATATGCCCGGCCTTGTCGTGGAATTTGAAACGCTCCCCCAGTATACCGAGCATCCGGAATGGGGGCTTGAAATATTCAGGATCCTCAGGAGCACCATGTACGAATATGAGGAAAAACACGGCCTGAAAAGCGTACTGCGCATGACCCCAAATGACCTTCGCGAGATGAACCGTCCTCCCATCATGAGGAGCGGAGCATATTGGGAGTCCATGCTGAAACTATTTACGGAAACGGCAAGGGAGGGCGCTGACTTCCTTTCCATCGAATCCACCGGGGGGAAGGAGATCAATGATGAAGCCATAGTAAACGGGGATCTCCGCACCTCGATATTTGCGCTTGGCTGCCTCGGTGCCAGGGACATGAAATGGCTGTGGACCAATATATCAGAAATCGCGGAAAAAACAGGATCCGCTGCAGCCGGAGATTCCGCCTGTGGTTTCGCTAACACCTCGATGGTGCTGGCGGAGCAGGGCTTTCTGCCTAAGGTCTATGCCGCCGTTATGAGAGCAGTCGCGGCTCCGAGAGCTTTAGTCGCGATCGAGAACGGGGCGATAGGCCCGAGCAAGGACTGTGCCTATGAAAACGTCTATCTTAAAGCAATTACCGGCACTCCCATCGCACTCGAAGGGAAATCTGCCGCCTGCGCGCATTTCAGCCCCATAGGCAATATTGCGCTCTCACTGGCGGACACCTGGAGCAATGAATCCGTACAACAGGTAAAGCTCCTCTCCGGCTTTGCGCCGGTTGTTTCGCTGGAACAGCTGATCTATGACTGCCGCCTCGTTAATACGGCAGCGGAAAAAGGACACGCCCTGCTTATGCGCGACCTTCTGGCTGAGTCTGACTGCTACCTTGACCCCCAGGCTTATATCATGAAGCCTGACATCGTATTTGAAATATCGGAGGAGATCATCAGATACGAGGATCCCTTCCTCCGCACCCTGAATACTGCTAAAAAAGCCCTGGATATCCTCAAAAGAGCCGTCAAAAACGAAGAACTCACCATAGACGAGCGGGAAGAAAACTGGCTGGATATGCTCAACGAGCAGGTGGAGGATATTCCGGAAGATGAAGAAGAATTCATAGCGGAAATGAAGGAAGAATTAAGCGGCAAACGGTACCTCCCCGAAGAATACGGAATTTAAGGCGACGTCTTCGTATCTTTTCCCGGCAGGCCTTTTCTGCGGTATTCTGTCGGCGTCATACCGGTATGGTTTTTAAATACCTGCGAAAAATAGCTCTGATTTTCAAAGCCGGCCTCTGCCGCAATGTCAGACAGGGAATGGTTTGAGTTCTGCAGAAGCCGGCAGGCCGCCTCGATCCTTTTCTGGGTAAGGTAATTTGAGAAGCTTATGCAAAGCTCCTTCTTGAAGATGGTTGAAAAATAGGCAGGATTCAGCCCGACATGCGCCGCAACCATATCGAGGCGGAGATTTTCCTGATAATGCGCGTCTATAAATGCGACCGCTTTCCGGATGATCGGTATCGAAACAGAGGGGTCAAGGAATTCGTCAGGCATTGCCCTGTCACTACCTGCTTCAGGTTCTTCATATGCCTTCGCGAAATTGTCCGCCAATGAAAAAAGCAGCCTGCAGAGGTGCTGGATCCTGACAGGCTCTATGACCGGTATCCCGTTTAATGCGCCAAAAAGCCTCCGCCTTATGTCCATCGGCAGATCATAGCCCTGGATCAGAGCGTCTACCACGGAGATATCAGGATAATCCATGGCCAGAGGGCCTGCAAGGATATAATAATCTTCTCCGTCTTTCCCCTTCACGGCAATCTGAAAATGTACCAGACCTGCCGGGCAGGAAAAAATATAGCCCTCCCCAAGCTCGGCGGAAAGCCTCGCCGCCTCCATATGCATGCGGTCGCAAAACTTTCTTTCGCCACAGGCTTCCCTCACCATTTCGCAATACCGGTATTCCCCCGAATAGCCGGCCAGACTCCGGCCATCCGCACCGAAAAGCTCAAGAGGGACGTCAGTCGCATTATGATAATAAAAAAGCTGTTCCTTAAGCTTTTCCAAAAAGCTGTTCAACATAGCTGCCGCGTATACCGCTCCAGTTCTCTTCCGCATACGAAATGAGCTTTTCTGCCTCCGCAAGGGACATTTCCGGGAAAAAGAAGAATGTTCTTTCGGAACCATATTTTTGAACGACCCTGTCCACATTTCTGATCCAATCATCTACGGTTTCCCCGGAATACACCTTGATCCAAAGCGACAGACCTTTTGCTACCGCCTTGTCATAGATTACATCCCAGTCGGGAAGCGTCCCGTCAGGCCCCGCATCCCCACTTGTCCATTGCAGGGCATTAAGCCCCTCACATTCCAAAATCGCATCAAGGTGGCGGATATTATCCGGTCCGTCCAGATGATATATGACCTGGTCTCCCCATCCGGCCTGTTCTTTTAAAGACGGCAGGACAAACCGGCGGAACATCTCGGGAGAGATCATTGCCCCTGCATCACATTGAAGCTTGATACACTTCCCGGGCCCCCATATCTGAAATACTGTATAGGCGCTGGCTCCGTCCGGATCCTTACAGGCATCATACATGGCCTGCATGGCAGGATAATAAGCCTTTGTCACCTGTTCTACCCTGCGCTCTATCTCTTCATCCTCTCCGATAAGATCCATCAGCAAAAGCGAGGTATCCCGAAGGGATGCCAGCACGTCGATATTTTCCATCAGATCCGGGATATCGACATAAAAGTCCTCTCCGGCGAGGGCGTGGGCACTCTTAACCACCTCAAGATGTTTTTTGAACCATTTGTTTTCCGGATCAAATATAAGCGGCGGAATATCATCCTCCCACAACAGATCCTCATCCTGAAAACAAGGTTCGAACCATACCGTATCCTCGCCAAAGCCGATATCGGCCCCAAGATATGCGGCAAGCGACCCCGGACCGAAATCCACGTTCAGGTTCGGAAAAGCTTCCGCCAGGAAAAGATGTGTCTCGCAAAACTGCCTGTACCGTCCCACCAGCTTTTCCGGATTCTGGTACTTATCCTCCATGCTTTTCCATTTCAGTTCCTCCGGGAGTCCGTAATGAAGCCCCTGGCAGATCTGGTCCCGATAATTCCCCTCCGGATGGGGCGTTTCCGCCATATGCTCAATCTCCGGTTTCCTTGCTACAACGTTCATTAACGGCCTTCCGGTATTGCTCTGGTTCCAAAAGCCGATGAATTTTCTTTTTGTCTCTTCCCAGTTATCCTTGTATTTCATGTCTCCGATCCTTATGCTTCCTCATATCATGTAATACCATTCTTCGCTCTGTCGGACTTCTTCTGTCTTTCGCATATTTTCATTCGTCCGGTATTCCATCTCCGGATTCTTTATGCTGACCCTGGTATTCGCGGGTACAGATGAAGTAATGAAAGTATTACCCCCGATAATGGAGTTTTCGCCTATTTCCGTTTCTCCGCCCAGGATCGAAGCCCCAGCATAAATCGTAACATTGTCCCTGATCGTAGGATGGCGTTTCTTCCCTGACAGCTTCTGCCCGCCCCGCGTGGAAAGCGCGCCAATGGTCACACCCTGATATATTTTGACATTTTTCCCGATCACTGCGGTCTCACCTATTACAATACCCGTTCCATGGTCAATAAAAAAGTACTTGTCAATGGATGCTCCCGGATGAATATCAATGCCTGTCTCAGAATGCACGTACTCTGTCATAAGGCGCGGTATGACAGGAACTTTCAGCAGGTACAGCTCATGGGCGAGTCTGTATACAGTTACAGCCATGAGTCCGGGATACGCCAGGATAACCTCCTCAAAGCAGTCAGCCGCCGGATCCCCGTCATATGCCGCCAGAAGATCGGTTTCAATGTATTCCCTGATCAAAGGCAGCTTATAAAAGAATTCCCTGCATATCCGATAGCTCTCCTCCCTGCGATTATCCTCTGTCATGGTGCCCCGGAGCCTGCAGAAATCAAGGGCAAGGTTCACCTGCTTGTTCAGATGGTAGAAGATGTCTTCGATCGTGACGGCAAAGCTGTTTCTGGGATTATAGATCTTAAACGTCCGCTCCCTGAAATACCCGGGGAATATGATCCTGAACAGATTGCACACGATCTCTCTGACTTCCGTTTTATCCGGTTTGTTGCAGATATTGACCTCGTCGATATTCTTGCCATGCCGGAAATCAGCAAGAACTCTTTGTACGATACCGTCAATTTCTTCCTCTCTGATAACATCATCCATAACCGATCCCTCTTTTTTTTCAAAAACCAATGCAAAATGTCCCGCTCATTGCCTGGGGGGATAAAAAACCGGTGGCAAAACTATCGGTTTCAATGTCATAAGAACGCCACCGGAATGAAAGCTGTGTGCATTCTAACATTGTATACCTACTATGTCAATAGGTTTTAAATATTTTGTGATAATTCCTTGACTGTAAAGATATAAGCGTATATAATTGCACATAAACCTACCAACAAGGTAGGCAATACAAGGATGGGCAAATGATGGAAGAGGCAGTTTACAGGAATATTACGGCAAAAGAGTTCAGAGAGGTTGATTTTGGCAGTGTTACACTCGTAGATCTTCGTGAACCGGATGAGGTGATCGTAAGCGGAATAGAGGGAGCAATCAACATGCCTTTCAGCAGGTTTCCCAAAGGAATTGATGATATCCCGGCGGATAAGCCGGTATATGTATACTGCCGTGAGGGAAACTTCAGTGAGCAGGTCGCCGAAATACTCGCCGACAGAGGATACGAGGTGTATAACCTTCAGGATGGATACAAGGAATACAGAAAGCTGACCGAAGGCGGGGAACAGAATAAAAAGAGTGAACACGTTCCAAAGACAGAAAACATCGAAGAAGAGATTACCATAGATGCAAAAGAGCTGAGATGTCCGGGACCTATCGTAAAGGTTGCTGATACCCTGCGTGATCTTCACGAAGGAAGCGTTGTCCGTGTAGAAGCAACGGAAGACGCCTTCTATTCCGATATCAAAGTATGGTGTGAGCGTACCGGAAATAAGCTTCTGTCGCTCGAAGCCTCCGAAGGGGTCATCACTGCAAGGATAAAAAAGAACAGCGCGGGAAGATCAGATAGCATGCGTATGGATGCTTCCTCGGGAGCGCTTGCCGGGAAGCATATACAGCTTGGCGATGACAAGACGTTTATTGTTTTCAGCGGAGACCTTGATAAGACTATAGCTGCGTTCATAATGGCAAACGGCGCGGCCAGTCTCGGAAGGAAGGTTACCATGTTCTTTACTTTCTGGGGACTGAACATCCTGCGCAAGCCTGAAAAGGTCAGCGTGAAAAAGAGCTTTATAGAAAAAATGTTCGGAATGATGATGCCGCGCGGAAGCAGGAAGCTCGGATTGTCCCGCATGAATATGCTTGGAGCGGGAAGTAAGATGATCCGGGGTATCATGAAGAGCAAAGGTATATCATCTCTTGAGGAACTGCTCAAGACTGCAAGGGATCACGGTGTAAGGCTCGTGGCATGCCAGATGAGCATGGATGTTATGGGGATAAAGCAGGAAGAACTGATTGACGGCGTTGAGCTCGGAGGAGTAGCAACCTTTATTGGCTCCGGCGAAACATCCGACATAAGTCTGTTCATCTGATCTCCTTCTTATAAACATCAACGAAATTTTTGAAGGTCGTCCCGGTATTACTTGCAAAATCGATAATACCGGGGACTGTCTGTGACACATTTTCGGCAATTGTTGCCTCTTCACGTATGGCGTCTTCTGCCATCCCATACCAACGACTGAATAAAGATTGACACATGCAGCGTTACAGGTTATAACACATGTATGACAAAATCGTTTCCTTGCAAACCTGCATGTTCATTTTTTGATATCACCAGGAATAAAAGCGGGTTTCCAAGGCCTCCGGCGGATGCACACGGATTTGGTTTGGAAGGCCATTTTTTGATGCCGGGGGAATATATAGGAAGCGAATGAAAACGCAGACAGGAGAAGACCTATCATATGATCATAGAGGAAAAGATCGGAAAAGGCGAACATGCACAGGCGATCCAAACGGCCGAACGATATATCACAGAAAGCAAAATGACTGAAAAGGACGGGCTTCATCTGAGGCTGATCGCCGAGGAGATGGGGGAGCTCATGACGAATCTTTCCGGCAAACGTACGGGCAGGCTCAGCATAGGGGATGATGAGGCAGGGTGCACCGTGACGTTCAGGCTGACACAGGAGGAGGATGCGGCCGCCTGTTTAGAGAAGAGCAGTTCGGGCGGTGTCATGAGTAAGATAAGCCGTATCTTAAGCTTAAATTATCATGAACTGGAAACAGGAAATACGGAGCTTGCGGATATAGGTCTCAGAAAGGCTCTGGCGGATGATTTTGCGGAAATGGGACTTAAGCCGCAGGGCCCGGCCTATGTATGGACGCAGGAGGCATATAACAGCCTCTCCTTAGACAGACTGTATGAAGATGACAGTGAGAGCTGGATCGAAATAAGCCGTTCGATCATCGCGAACCTTTCCGACGATATCAGGATCCTCGTTTTTGAGGACCATTCCGAACTGGCCGTCCATCTTTCCTTTGAGAAGCGTGAAAGGAAGCAGACCGGCAAATACGCAACAGATCCGGAGCTTGAGAGGCTTTACAGGATACCGGTGGCAAAGAGCAGATTCCAGATAAAAATGGTACAGCTCCTTTACGGAAGGCTTCCGGACAAGCAGGAATCAACCGAAAGCCTTAAGGTGGAGAAATTAAGGATCCCCTGTTCATGCGCGCCTAAAGAATACGTATCCGTGCTGAAATATACCCCTGCCGCAAATACAGGAAAAAAAGCTGCTCCTGCGGTCCTTTTCATGCACGGAGGCGCGTTTATGCTGCCGGCGCTGCCGTATCATTACAGGCTTGCGCAGACCGTTGCCTTGCGGACGGGGAGCACGGTGTTTTTCACGCTCCAGCATCTTTGCCCGAAATACACGCTGCCCCTTCCGATCCGGGAGGCTTACGAGGTATACAGATATCTTATTTTAAACGGAACGGATCTAGGGATAGATACAGAGCGTGTTGCGGCTATGGGAGACAGCTCGGGCGGGACCATGACGGCGGCGCTTGCGCTGCTGGCAAGAGATCGTGATATCACGCCGCTTGCCGCACAGGTCCTGTTATATCCAAGCATCGGACTGGATTACGAAACACAGTCGATGAAGGAATTTACGGATGTTCCCGTTGTGAATGCGGAGGCGATAGCGGCGTATCATAAGATGCTGCGAACCGATAAGGACGCAGATGAATTCTTTGTGCATCCGGCATCGGCTTCCTCTCATAAGGACCTTCCGCCGACCTATCTGGAAACAGCTGAGTTTGATGCCCTTCGGGATGAGGGGATAGCGTATGCCGAGCTGTTAAGGAAGAACGGCTGTGAGGTTACCCTGAATCAGACAAAGGGCACCGTACATGCCTTTGATATGGCAAAAGACAGCAGAGTGTTAGCGGAAGCAATGGATAAAAGGATAGCGTTTTTAAACAGGGTATTGAAGTGACAAGGAGGAAAAAGATGAGAACAGACAATAGCGTACAGACGATCAGGGACTTATTGGAAAGCAGCGTTTCGGCATATCCCGAGAGAGTCTTTCTCCGCTATGAGCGGGATGACGACCTGGTATATGATATAAACTATGAGCATTTTGGGGAGCTCTGCCGCATTGTGGGGGCCTTTGTTAACGAAAAACGGGCAGAAAGCGGAAGGCGTATAAAAGTGGGGTTAGTAGGATCCGCAGGAGCGCATTATCTTTCCGTCCTGATCGGTGTGATGGCATCGGGAAATATCGCGGTGCCGCTTGATTGTCAGCTTGATCTGTCCCATTTAACGGACTGTCTGAACCGCTCGGATGTGGAGATCCTGTTCTATGACTGGGAGCATGAGCCGCTCATTCAGGATGTAAAAAAGCAGTGCCCTGCGATAAAGGAATACTATTCCCTCCAATCCGTCAAGAAAAACCCCTGCCTGAACGATATCCTTCGGGAGCCGCGCTTTACCGGTAAGCTCTGGGCGGAGGCAGGCGCAGATGACAGCATAGCCCCGGATGACCTTACGATGATCCTGTTTACCTCGGGCACGACCGGGCACAGCAAAGGAGTTATGTTAACCAATGCAAACCTGGCAGGCAACGTATTGGGCCAGAACCCGGTCAAGGATCCGGATCCGTTAGTCAGTCTTCTGGTGCTTCCGATCCACCATATCTTCTGTATCAATGCGGTTGTTTTAACCATGCTCCACAGAGGCGGGACGATCTGCATAAACGGTCCGTTGACGCAGCTTGGCAGGCATTTGCGGATGTTCGAGCCGTCTGTGATATATATGGTGCCGATGATCGCGAGGGCCCTGTATAACAAGATCGCTGCCATCGTGGATTCGGATCCGGGCATGACGGAGCGGGATGCGCTGTATCAGGTGTACGGAAGCCGGATCGACCGTATCGTATGCGGCGGCGGAGGGCTTCCGCAGGATCTGGCGGAAAAATACACCGCAATGGGAGTCATGATCGGGCAGGGCTACGGCATGAGCGAATGCTCACCCATTATTTCACAGGCCGAATACGAAAGAACGGATAAACTAAGCTCCGCGGGAAAGCTCCTTGCAAAGGTAGAGGCAAGGATCGCGGAAGGCGGAGAGATCCAGGTGCGTTCTCCCTATGTCATGCAGGGCTATTATAATGAGCCGGAGCTGACAAAGGAAGCCTTTACAGAGGACGGATGGCTGAGGACGGGTGACATCGGATATATGGACGAGGAAGGCTTCCTGTATCTGACCGGCCGCCTTAAGAACCTGATCATATTGACAAACGGGGAGAATGTAGCGCCGGAGGAACTCGAGAGCGTACTGGTGGCGGAGCCGCTTATCAGTGAGATCCTTGTCTTTGGCGAGGATGATATCATCAAATGCGAGGTCTTCCCGGATTACGCCTATGCCCAGAACGCCGGGGTTAAGAATGTGGAGCTTGAGATCGAGGAGATCATTAAGGCGTTTAACCAGAAGCTTCCTTCCTATAAGCGTATCCTGCAGACGAGCTTCCGGAAGGCTGCGTTTAAGAAAACTTCCTCAAAGAAGATCATCCGGGAGGAATTTTTCAAGGAAAGAAAAGCGGACAAGGATAAGAAGGCAAGCCTGCGCCTGCCGGAAAATGAACGGCAGGAAAAGCTGTATGACGCGGTTGCCGGGATCCTCGGGAACCGGAAATTCAGCATCGATACGGATCTGTATACATCGGGTCTTGATTCCTTAACGAGTATTCTGCTTTTGACGTCTTTGCAGGATGACCTGGACTTTGCTCTGACGCTGACGGAGCTTATGGAAAATGCCTCCATCGAAAAGCTGGCGCTCTTATGGGAAAAGAAGTCCGGCGAGGCTGGAAGGACTGATTATGCGAAAAAGGACACCTATCCGTTAACAAGGTTAGAGATGTATTACGCCTATGTCTTAAGAGGCAACACAACGGCAAACCTTCCCTTTTTCTTCAAGCTTTCGGAAAGGATCGATCTGGACCGTATGGAAAAGGCGATCCGCAAGCTGTTTACGATCCACCCGATCCTTTCCGACCGGGTTTCACAGGGGCCGGACGGGCATTTTGTCCATTTTAGGGATGACAGCAGAGAGCCGCAGATCGAAAGACTGACGCTTTCCGACGAAGAATGGGAGGAAAAGAGAAAGACGCTGCTTGTACCCTATATGTATCTGCCTGATGAAAATCTGTACCATATCGGGCTGTATAAGACAGACAGTGCAAAATACCTGTTCTTTGACCTGGCCCATATCATCGGGGATGGTATGACCATGAGCATCCTCCTCGATGATCTGAACCACCTGTATCTCGGAGAGGAGGTTAAGAGCTCTTCCTATACCTTCTATGAATATATTCTGGATGAATACGCACGGGATGCGGCAGGCTTGCGGGATAAGGATATCGCTTTTTACCAGAACCTTATCGAAGGCTGCAATATTGACAGAAGCATTCTGGCAAAGAGCGATGGGTATGACCTTGGGAAAGCGCATAACGCGTTCATTAAAGGCAGGTTTTCCACCATCAACCGAAAGAACCTTCAGGGCTTCTGCGCGGAACACGGCGTTTCGGAAAACGCTGCTTTCCTGACCGCTTTTTCCTACACGGTGGCGCTTTTCTGGGCACAGGATGATGTGGTGGTTTCCAGTATCCATAACGGACGGACAGACGGGAGATGGGTCCGTATTGCGGGACAGTTTTACGCAAATTATGTATTCCGCTATCAGAGGGTTCCTCATGAGACCGTGGATCAGCTTCTTAAACGGAATGCCGGGCAGATCCTGCATACCATGGAAACGCATATGTCCTGCCAGCTGGCAAATGAAATGTTCTTCCAGTATCAGGGCGAACTCTTAAATATCCCCCAGATCGGCGGGGAAAGCGCGGAAGGGATCAGGATCCAGCTGGATTCGATGCCGTTCCATCTGATGGTATATGCGGAAAGCACAGGTTATACTTACGAACTCAGATACTGGGAGAACCGCTTTGACAAAGATATGCTCGAAGTGTTCCTGATGGCGATGGAAAATATCCTGAAGGCGATGTTTGACGAAACTTCCGCCAGAAAGTTAAAGGATCATCTGCCGGCCAGACTCTATCCAAAGCATTTCAATATGTCCGCGCAGCGGCTGAACGCGTCGATCGGATATGAGGTGATACCGGAAGCAAGGGAAGATCAGCTCATAAGGCCTTACGTGCTGGATGAATACGGGCTGAAGAAGCCTTACGGCGCCTGGGGGAGACTCTATATCCTGGATCATCCGGTAAACGGCTGTGATGAAACGATCGAAAGCCTGTATACCCCCGGAACCTTATATGATACGGGGATCGACGCGAGGATCACGCCGGACCACAAGGTGGAAGCTTTGTATCAGGCAGGCCGGACCGTTGTTCGGGAATCGATCTTAGGGCGCAATTATATCAATCTTTTCGATCTGGAGCGGACGTTAGAGAGCTATCCCGGCATAGAACGGGCTGAAGCGTCTCTTGAGTATGGGGAAAACAATCTCTTTTATGTAAAAGCCGCGCTGCATGCTCCGAATGGGGCCGAAAAAGAGAAGATCCAGCAGTATGTGACGGAAAAACTCGGAAAATACATGATGCCCGAGATCATTACGTTTATCTGACCGGGGAGAGAGCGCTGCGATGGATCAAAACGGGAAACTCAGCTTTACAAGCGACTATACAAAGGGGGCGCACCCTGATATCCTGAAAAGGCTGACAGAGACCAATATGATGAAAACGCCGGGGTACGGGCTTGATGAGATCTCCGAATCCGCAAGAAACAGGATACGGGAAGCCTGCGGGGTCAAGGATGCCGTTGTGGAGTTCCTTGTCGGGGGAACACAGGCAAACGCTGTTGTGATCGATGCCTTCCTTAAGTCTTACCAGGGCGTTATTGCCGCGGAAACGGGCCATATCAGCACGCATGAGGCCGGCGCGATCGAAGCAAACGGACACAAGGTGCTTACCCTGCCGCACAGGAACGGGAAATTATCTGCCGACCTTGTCCGAAAATATCTGGAAGGCTATTATGCTGACGCCAATCATGAGCATATGGTTATGCCGGGGATGGTCTATCTGTCCCATCCCACGGAATACGGAACCCTGTATGCAAAGGAAGAGCTTCAGGAATTCCGGAAAATATGTGATACATACGGGATCTCATTATATGTGGACGGGGCGAGACTTGCCTATGCGCTCGCCTGCCCGGAAAACGACATATCCATAAAGGATCTTGCGGCATTATGCGATGTATTTTACATCGGCGGCACCAAGTGCGGGGCTCTGTTCGGGGAGGCTGTGGTGATCCCGGACCCTGAGAAAATACCGCGTTTCTTTACGATCATAAAGCAGCATGGAGCGCTGCTTGCAAAAGGAAGGCTTTTAGGGCTCCAGTTTGATGAATTGTTTAAGAACGGTCTTTATATGAAGATCGGAAGCCCTGCGATCAGGGCGGCCGAAAGAATTCGGAAGGCTCTTAAGGAGAAAGGCTACAGGCAATGCTTTGATTCCCCCACGAATCAGATTTTCTGCGTCATGGATGATGAGGCGCTTGAGAAGCTGGCGGAGAAGGTGGAATATGGATTCTGGGAAAAGTATGATGAGAAGCATACCGTCATAAGGCTTGCAACGGATTGGGGAACGACAGAAGAGGAAGTAAGCGGGCTTATCAATATTTTATGAGGTATCGGATCCTACAACCAAAGAGGTTTTCTGCGGGCATCATGGCTGCGATGATGCTCGCTGTTGTGCTGCTTTCCGTTTCTTTTATCGCATCAGAGGCGGATCACGACTGCTGTGGTGATGATTGTCCTATCTGTGCAGGTATTCAGCTTTGTGAGAATACACTGGAGCAGATAGGCAGCGGAGCCGCCGGACAGGCTGCCGCGATCACACCGGCCATTTTTCTCTGCATTTCAATTCTTCTTTCTGTTTGCATCTGCAGGCAGGAAACACCGGTTTCGAGAAAAGTCCGTCTGAATAATTGAAATAATCTCCGTTTAGGTGAACTATGCCCTTTTTCGGGTATCAGTGCACCTTTTTTCGTACCCTGGAATATAATAAACGGAGGTTTTATACTATGAAAAAATATCTTTCAATTCTTGTTGCTGCCATTTTGATGGCAGGCTGTCTTTCGGCATGCGGTAACGGCAGTGCTGTTACCGCCGGAAACGAAAAGCTTCAGATCGTAACGACCATTTTCCCTGAATATGACTGGGTGATGAATGTACTGGGAGACAATCCTGCCGGTGCGGAAGTAACAATGCTTCTGGACAGCGGCGTGGATCTTCACAGTTATCAGCCTACGGCGGCGGATATTCTGAAGATATCCACCTGCGATCTGTTCATCTATGTCGGCGGAGAGTCTGATGAATGGGTAGAGGATGCGCTTAGGGAAGTAACAAATGATGATCAGGTGGTTATCAATCTTCTTGAAGTTCTGGGCGATTCCGTCAAAGAAGAGGAAGTGGTCGAAGGCATGCAGGAGGAACACGAACATGAGCATGACCATGAAGAAGGCGATCATGACGAAGACGAGCAGGAACAGGAACATGAACACGAGCATGAAGACGGAGAGATTGAATACGATGAACATGTGTGGCTGTCTCTGCGTAATGCTTCTGTACTGACAGAAAAAATTTCAGAAGCCATTCAGTCTGTTGACCCCGCACATGCGAATGTATATAAGACCAACACTTCGTCCTATCTGGAAAAGCTGGACGCACTTGATGGTGAATATAAAAACACAGTTGCGGCGGGATCCGTGGATACGCTCCTTTTTGGAGACCGTTTCCCGTTCCGCTATCTTGTGGATGACTACGGGCTTGACTATTATGCGGCTTTTGTCGGCTGTTCAGCTGAGACCGAGGCGAGTTTTGAGACAATTACATACCTTTCCGGAAAGGTGGATGAGCTTTCTCTTCATGCAATAATGACCATCGAAGGAACGGATCACAGGATCGCGGAGACGATCAGACAGAACACGCAGACAAAAGATCAGCAGATCCTTACGATGGATTCCATGCAGTCAGTGGTGGCAAGGGATGTTGAAAATGGCGCGTCATATCTCTCCGCCATGGAAGGTAATCTGAATGTATTGAGAGAAGCCTTGCAGTAGGAGGACACAGGAAGGTGTCAGGCGGATGCCCGGTTGACATCCGCCTGGCGCGGGCCGGAGAGGAAACGAAGAGCGGGGACTTCGGCAGGTTCTGCGACAGCTGATACAGACGCGGTGGCATTTGCAGCCTGTTGTGCGGGAGGAAGGAATGGAGGCAGATGATAATGAAAAAAATGATGCATCTTTTCATATGTGTATGGCTGATCATGGCTGTGACTGCATGTGGTGACAATGAAAACGGTAAGGATAAGACACTAAACAAACCAGCTGGTGTAAAGGATGTATTGGAGCAGGGAATGACTGAGACGGATGGCAGCTCTGATACGGGAGGACAGACCGGCGCGGATGGGCAGAATGATGTCAGCGAAAACGCCCCTGCTCCTGAAACCGAATCTGAGGTGTCGGATGAAGCTCTCAGCGCGGCAGACGGAATAGATATAGACCTGACAACATTGTCAAGTACGATGGTTTATTCTGAGGTGTACAACATGATGGTATCGCCGGATGATTATATCGGAAAAACGGTAAAGATGGACGGTCAGTTTACTCAGTACCATGATGAAAGCACGGGAAAGTATTACTTTGCATGCATCATATCCGATGCGACGGCATGCTGCTCACAGGGAATTGAATTTGTGCTGACAGACGATTATACCTACCCGGATGATTATCCACAGGAAGGTGGGGCAATCTGCGTGACCGGAACTTTTGACACCTATCAGGAAGGGGATTATACCTACTGTACTTTGAGAAACGCGAGAATTGAATAATTTCAGTACCCTTTTATTTTTTCAAAGATTTTTGGCTGCTTTGGTTGTATAATAGGGTAAATAGATATGATAACGGGAAACTGCTGTGAAGGACGGATATGGACAGTATTTACGGAGCAAGCTACACAAAACTGCAGGAAACAATGGACTTTGTACTCGGGGAGATAGACAGGATAAGGAAAAAGACTCTTGAACAGTCTGATTTCGATCCGATCGAGCATGTTGCCTACAGGATAAAATCCGAGGAAAGCATGATTGAAAAGCTGAACAGAAAAGGCCTGCCGGTAACGGAGGAGTCTGCGGTGAACGCAGTGCATGATGCCGTCGGAGTCCGGGTGGTATGCGCTTTTTTAGATGATGTGTATATGATCCGCGATCATCTGAAAAGCCTTCCCTGCTGCGAGGTCGTGGAGGAAAAGGATTATATCGGGCATGCTAAGGAAAACGGGTACAGAAGCTATCATCTGATCTTAAAGGTAAAGGGCAGGTGCTATGCGGAGGTTCAGCTTCGGACGATCTCCCAGGATACCTGGGCGGCGCTTGAGCATCACATTCATTACAAAAAAGAGAAAACGGAAATGGAGCAGCTGATCGGTGAGGAATTAAAGCGCTGCGCGGACGAGCTGGCCTCAACTGATCTTTCGATGCAGACGATACGTGATATGATAAGGAAACGTTAAAATGAAGATCTTATTCGCAGAGGATACGAAGGACTTAAACAGAGTAGTAACGGCAGCGCTTGAGTTTGAAGGCTTCTATGTGGATGCCTGCACGGATGGGGAAGCGGCCCTTAAGCATGCTCTTTCCGACAGCTATGACGCCATGATCTTTGATATTATGATGCCTGAAAGAGACGGCCTTTCTGTTCTCCGGGAGATCCGATCAAGAAATATCGTTACGCCCGTGCTTCTTCTTACGGCGAAATCTGAAATAGACGACAGGGTGACGGGGCTTGATGCCGGCGCTGACGATTATCTGCCGAAGCCTTTCGCGATGAAGGAGCTGATGGCAAGAGTAAGGGCTATGACAAGACGGAAGCAGGAATACGACAGCGGCGTGATCGGCTATGGCGATATATCATTGAACGGAGAGACCTTCGAACTAAAATGCGAAAACACGGTAAGATTGTCTGTTAAAGAGTTTGAACTGCTGCAGGCTCTCATCAGAAGCAGCGACCGGCCGCTTACAGCGGAGTATCTGAAAAAAAATGTATGGGCGAATTCACCGAATGCGACCGAAGGGACGGTCATGCTGTATATTCAGTATCTTCGGGATAAGCTGAGGGCCGTTCGATCGAAAGTATCCGTTATCGAGGATGACAGGAGCTGCATATTAACCATTGCAGCGCAGGATTAGACTGGTGCGATGAACGAAAAAAGGATAAAAAAACTAAGGATCAAATTCCTTCTGATCTCATTCATTTCAATGACGCTGGCCATGCTTATGGTCACCGGGCTTATATTGGCGAGCAATCAGTTCCTGACACGCAGGAATATCAAGAATGTCCTGCAGTATATAGTGGATCATGAAGGAATCCTTCCCGGCGCGCGGAACATTGAAAGCAGCGGGAGTGATATATCCGGGCATGACTATTCGGTCGTGAGATTTTTAAATGAGATATTTAATCCTGAGTTACTGCTTGGTGATGCGGATAAGCCGGAGTTTTATTACAGTAACCGGTACTTTGCGATCTTATATAACGAAAATGACCAGATCGAAAATGTGATCACCAATCATACTGCCGTGGTATCGGAGGAAGAAGCCGCCATATATGGGGAAGCTGCGCTTAATGATCCATCAGGGTTCGGCCGGTATTCGGACTATTATTATCAGGTCGCCGACAGAGCGGACGGCGGAAAGATCGTCGTCTATCTGGACAGCTCCGAGATCATTTCCGCAAATACCCGTCTTTTGTATGTCACCCTGGGAATGATCCTGTTCGGCGTCATCATGGCGGCAATATTTACGGTCCAGTTCTCGAAGTGGGCCATTGCATCTGAAATCCGGAATATGGAGGCCCAGAAGGGCTTCATCACAAACGCGAGCCACGAATTAAAGACACCGCTTTCTGTTATCAAGGCGAATACGGAAATGCTGGAAATGACAGGCGGCGGGAACGAATGGACCGAGTCGACCATCAGACAGGTTGACAGGATGTCGGGCCTGATACAGAACCTTGTCATGATCGCAAAAGCCGAAGAGTATGAATCAGATGCCGTGAGCGGGGACTGCGATGTTTCTGCCGCAATATCCGATACGGCCAAAAACTTTGAACCGGTAGCGGTCAATGAGGGAAAAAGGCTGGAAACGGAGTTAGAGGAAAACGTTCATATACGGGCAATGGATTCCCAGATCAGGCAGCTTGCTTCGCTTCTTATCGATAATGCCATAAAGTATTGCGATGAAAAGGGAATGATCAAGGTGAGCCTGTCCCGAAAGGGAAAAACGGTCCTTCTTGAGGTGTCAAATGATTATCGGGATGGCGCGGGGAAGGACTGCTCCAAATTCTTCGAAAGATTCTACCGGGAAGACAAGTCACATAATACCGACAAGGGAGGATACGGGATCGGGCTGTCCATAGCGGAAAGCATCGTGAAAGTATATCACGGCAGCATTGATGCCGCCTGGAATGACGGGCGCATCAGCTTCAGATGCGTTTTAAAATAAATGGAGAACGACAGTATGGTGAAGAATATTGCTGTTGTAAGCCTGTCGCGCGGAACGATCGGAGAAGATTTTGCAAAGCATGAGCTTGAAATCGGCACAAAACGGCTTCAGGATTTCGGACTGCAGGTCAGGTTTATGCCTCATGCGCTGAAGGGGATCGAATATGTGAAAGATCATCCGGAAGAAAGGGCGTCCGACCTGCTTCAGGCTTTCCGGGATCCGGATATTGATATGATCCTGATTCCGTGTCTCTTTGTAAAAAGTATTCCCTTTTCCCGCCTCTGGCGGATTGGACCGGCAGAATCCTTCTTCTTGAGACAAGTGAGGAAAAGCCAGAGCCTGCGCGGTACAGAAAAATGCTCCGGGTATTGAAGGAGTATGGCATATTTGATGTGATATCCGGGGCCCTTGTGGGTAAGCCCATGGACGAGGCCTGGTTTGATGAGTATAAGAAAATCCTGATCGAGGTCATAAACAATTCAAATCTATCCGTGGTCTGCAATATCAATATCGGCCACGCGACACCCCGCTGCATCATTCCCTTTGGGGCCGAAGCAACCGTTGACGTAGAAGGCCAGGCCATCCGGTTTGGGGAGTGATCCAGCTGACGTCTTTACGGGTCGGAGAAACAGGTGACCGTATTTTGTCGTTCTGAAATAAGCGCATATGATAAAGTGGCATTGTACCCAAAAAGCCTGTCCGGACAGAGGAACAGATAAAACAGTCCGGGGAAGGTCACCTGATCAGGAGGGATAAGGATGCTTTGCTACGAAATGATACTGTCATATGAGAAAACGGCTATGGCCAAAAAAGAAGAGCCATTTGAAGAAAGAGATGATCGGGAGGAGATAACCAGACTTAACAATAAACTATTCAGATTGGATACGGAGGATATCTGTCATGCCTTTGTGGCAGAGCATGACGATACATTGCAAATGGTGTGCGTTATGGATTTTAAGGCATTACCCTGCGCAAAGGAATATATCGGACGGATCTGCCATATCGTTGAAAAGGAGATGAAGATCGAGAAAGTCTCTGTTAAAGAGAAAAATGAGATCACGCTAGAGACCTTTGGAAGCCTTATTGAGACCGCTGAGGAGAATTCCTATATAAACAGAAGGCTTTACAGAATTTATCAAAAGATCAATTCGGATTCCTTCGGCAACCGCTCCTACAGGGCATCTGAGGAAGTACTGGAATGTGGGAATTTTTCAAAGGCTGCTGCGCTCTCGGAAGCCCGGACCATTATGGCGGATGAGAGCCTCATTGAAGAAATAACGAGAATTTATGATAAAAAAAACCAAAAAAAGTTCTATGGTTTCCCGGTTCATTACTGCATTACCTCTGACGGAACAGAGGCGGCAATGCCCATGGTAAAACTCCTTGTACGTGCGCTCCATGCCAGAAACAGGCTGCCGGGAAGCAGGATCACATATGTGACAGGCATAACAAGCAATTGTTACGATGAGGACGACTTTGTAAAGCTCTGCAGGCGTGCAGCCGGTTCCTCCGTCCTCATAGAGCTGAAGGGTGAGGAAGGAAACCGCGGCATATACGCCGCAAGCTTTGACAGGGTTATCAACTTCATCATGAATGTGGTATCCGAGTGCAAGCAGAAGACGCAGTTTTTCTTTGTACAGAATGTCTCCTATGAAGGATTTTCGAAAAACCTGCTGTCGAGGATACGTGAAGAGGTGCAGGTTGTACACATTCATGAAGGTGCAGGGGATGCAAAGGCTGCAAAAAAGTATTTTATGAGGCTGGTAAACGAGTCCCGCATGAGCGAGCTTGCGGGAAGGGATGCTCTTTCGTTTCTTCCCGGGAAGATGAGCTACCGTCCGCATGATGTGCATGATGCCTATGAGAGGTGGAACAGCGAGTGCCTCAGTGAGAAGGCTTATCCGGCATACAGCAATGTCATGACAGTAAGCGTTGCCGTAAAAAAAGAGAAAAAAGCCGGATATTATCAGGAACTGCAGGCAATGGTGGGCCTTGCCAGAGTGAAGGAATTGTGTGATGAGATCATTTCTTCTTTCAAAATGCAAAAGATCAGGGAACGCTATGGCCTGGATGAACAGGATATATGCAGGCATATGATATTTACCGGCAATCCCGGGAGCGCAAAGACAACGGTTGCAAGGCTGCTTTGCGAAATACTCAATGAAGAGGGGGTACTGGAGACCGGAAAGCTTGTGGAGTGCGGAAGGGCTGATCTGGTGGGTAAATATGTGGGATGGACTGCCCAGCAGGTAAAAAGAAAGTTCAGAGACGCCGTTGGAGGAATGCTGTTTATCGATGAAGCATATTCATTGGTGGATAACAGTCACAGCTTCGGGGAAGAAGCGATTAATACCATCGTCCAGGAAATGGAGAACCACAGGGATAACGTGATCGTTGTATTTGCAGGGTACCCGGATCGAATGGAAAAGTTCCTTGAGAGCAACGAAGGATTAAGGAGCAGGATCGCATTCCATTTGGACTTTCCGGATTACAATGAAGACGAGCTGCTGGAGATTTTGAAGAATATGATGGACAAAAGACAGCTTGTGATGGATGAGGACGCGATGCCTGTCTGCCATGAACTGTTCCGTAAAGCCTGTGGCGTGGCTGATTTCGGAAATGGCCGATATGTGCGCAATGTACTGGAGCAGGCGATCTTAAGGCAGGGAAAGAGGCTGTTAGGGAATGGCGGGATTCGTGAAATGAGGAAGATCACCAAGGACCAGACCCAGAGGCTTACGGCGGATGACTTTATGGTAGATACGGGAGCGTTTTTGAGAAGTGGTAGGAAAAATGAGATTAAAATGGGGTTTAGTGCATAAGAATAGGTATGAATAAGGACGATAAGAGAAATCTGACTTTCAGAATTAATGAAGATGCAAGTAAATACTATCATTTGAAGCTTTTGGGAGAAGACGGCTTTAAGGGCATGGAATATCTAAAGCCCTATTGTCTGGATATGGATACTATAGTAAAATTTGGCATAGGATTTGCTGCTGATATTTCCGGTGTCGGGCTGACCGATCATCTGAAAAAACTTGGATATACCGAGGATGAGATAAGCTATTCCGGGTTAGTAGCAAAATTCAACACCAAGCTTGAAAAAAGACCGGAGTGTGAGGATGTTGACAGGTTTATAAATGATATTATTCTTCCGATAGTCGATGAATCCGGCCTTATAATCGGACTCTATGCACGGGATATAGAAGACGGAACTGATGATTTTTCTGTATCACGCCCGTACTCAAACCTGAAGAAAGCGCTTTATGGAATAAACATTGCAGTACACACCGGAGAGGATTATTTGATCGTTTGCGATGGAGTTATCCTGAGTTCCCGAAAGTTTTTTAGTCTACATTTTGCGCCTTACGCGGTATAGTCGCAGGGCACTGCACCTTGAAAGCCTTATATGCCTCG
>JAILQQ010000186.1 GCA_024698885.1 Lachnospiraceae bacterium
CGATTCGGCCGGAGAGGCATATATCATTTTAAAGTGAGAGGAGACTGTTGTGGAAAAAACATTGGACAAAATCGTAGCTTTGGCAAAATCAAGAGGCTTTGTTTATCCGGGTTCGGAGATCTACGGCGGACTGGCCAATACCTGGGATTACGGAAATCTCGGCGTGGAGCTGAAAAACAATGTCAAAAAGGCATGGTGGCAGAAATTTATTCAGGAGAATCCCTATAATGTCGGCGTGGACTGCGCGATCTTAATGAACCCGCAGACCTGGGTCGCTTCCGGCCACCTCGGAGGCTTTTCCGATCCTTTGATGGACTGCCGGGAGTGCCATGAGCGTTTCCGCGCGGATAAGATCATCGAGGATTATTCGAAGGAAAAGGGCATAACCCTTGAAAAACCCGTGGATGCTTTTTCCCAGCAGGAGATGAAGCAGTTTATCGAGGACAATCAGATCCCCTGTCCTTCCTGCGGCAAGCATAATTTTACCGATATCAGACAGTTCAACCTGATGTTCAAGACCTTCCAGGGCGTTACCGAGGACGCGAAAAATACGGTATATCTTCGTCCGGAGACCGCGCAGGGTATTTTCGTGAATTTCAAGAACGTACAGCGGACCTCAAGAAAGAAGCTGCCCTTTGGCATCGGCCAGATCGGCAAATCCTTCCGCAACGAGATCACGCCGGGCAACTTTACCTTCCGTACCAGGGAGTTCGAACAGATGGAACTTGAATTCTTCTGTGAGCCGGGAACGGATCTTGAGTGGTTTGAATACTGGAGAGGCTTCTGCCGCGACTGGCTGATCTCTCTCGGGATCAGGGAAGAGGAGATGCGGCTTCGGGATCATGATCCGGCAGAGCTTGCGTTCTATTCGAAGGGCACCACGGATATCGAGTTCCTGTTCCCCTTCGGCTGGGGCGAGCTCTGGGGCATTGCCGACCGGACCGATTATGACCTGACGCAGCATCAGAATACCTCCGGCGAGGATATGAGCTACTTTGACGATACGAAAAATGAAAGATACGTGCCGTATGTGATCGAGCCGTCGCTTGGCGCTGACCGTGTGGTACTCGCGTTCCTGTGCGCGGCGTATGACGAGGAGGAGCTTGAGGGCGGCGATATGCGTACCGTCTTGCATTTCCATCCGGCACTGGCGCCTGTGAAGATCGGGGTGCTGCCGCTTTCGAAGAAGTTAAATGAGGGCGCGGAAAAGATATTTGCGGAGCTTTCGAAGCGGTACAACTGCGAATTTGACGACAGAGGCAATATCGGCAAGCGCTACCGCAGACAGGACGAGATCGGGACGCCTTACTGCGTGACCTACGATTTTGATTCGGAAACCGATCAGATGGTGACGGTCAGAGAGCGGGATACGATGGCGCAGGAGCGGATCGCGATATCCGAGCTTGCCGCGTATTTTGATGAAAAGCTAAAGTTTTAAAAACAGGTTCATGCCTAAACGCACAATTTGCCAAGGCAAATTGGTGCAGGTGGTTTCCCGGAACGGATTCGCGGGTCAGAACAGCGCAAGCCAAGTCCGTTGTGCAAATCGGACGAATTCGACTCGGCACGCTTGCGCTTCCGGAAAAACGCAGCGGTTCGTAAGGCTGCAAAATACGCAGCCTAAGAACCGGCGTTTTTCAGTCGCCTCGTTCGAATTGTCGGATTTGCGCAACTCATTCCGGGAAGAAGCACTTGCTGTTTAAGAAAAAAACCCCGGAAGTGCCGAATGGCATTTCCGGGGTTTCCTTTCTGTTGGCAGAACCGATTTAGCCCGGGATCAGACCGGCCTTTTTCATGTCGGCGATCGTCACATCCTTCAGATATGCTTCCGGATTTCCGCCTGTATAGTTCCAGTTACTCTTCAGCTTTTCCCACTGGTCATGGGTAAGCCAGATATCGGCGTTTGTCTTGTCAATGAAGTGGACATTGCCGGCATCGTCTACGTCATAGCCGTAGGAAGTCTTGCTTCCGCCGCCGCTTACCTGATCCAGAGTGGATTCGTTTAATGCATCTTTACTCATATTTTTCCCCTCCTTGAAAAAATAAAATGTTCCAAACGGCCTTTTCTGACCGCCTTTATATATTTATACGATAGAAATCGGATTTTGGCAACAAAAATAATATATACGCCGTGTGAAACACAAAAATAATGTGTACGCTGTGTGAAACATCAGGGTAAGCCTCTGGACAAAAGGCCGCAAATATGCTAATATAATAGATAAATAACGAAGAAATGGTATAGAGGTCGTTGCATAGGTGATCGTTTTTAAGAATCTATACAACAGAATAGAAAAGAGTCGGATTTTCAAGGGGGAAATTTGGCTCTTTTTTTAGTGTATACCGGAAGGGAGAAACAGGAAGATGAAAAAATGGGTTTACCTTTTCAGCGAGGGTAACGCGGACATGAGAAACCTTTTGGGGGGGAAGGGTGCCAATCTGGCAGAAATGACGAATATAGGCCTCCCGGTACCGCAGGGCTTTACGATCACTACGGAAGCCTGCACGCAGTATTATGAGGACGGGCGGAAGATAAATGACGAGATCATGGGGCAGACCATGGAATACGTCGAGATCATCGAAAAAATGAACGGCAAGAAGTTCGGGGACCTGAAGAACCCGCTTTTGGTATCGGTTCGTTCCGGCGCCAGGGCCTCCATGCCCGGTATGATGGATACGATCCTGAACCTGGGGCTTAATGATGACGTGGTGGCAGCCATGATCGCCGGGAATCCCTATCCGAAATTCGAGCGCTTCGTCTATGATTCCTATCGCCGTTTTATCCAGATGTTCTCGGACGTCGTCATGGAGGTCGGCAAGAAGTATTTCGAGAAGCTGATCGATGAAATGAAGAAGGAAAAGAACGTGGAATATGACGTCGATCTGACCGCAGAGGATCTGAAAAAGCTGGCGGAGCAGTTCAAGGCAGAGTATAAGAGCCAGCTCGGGAAGGACTTCCCTTCGGATCCGGTGGAGCAGTTAAAGCTTGCGATCGAGGCAGTGTTCCGTTCCTGGGATAACCCCAGAGCCAACGTATACCGCCGCGACAACGATATCCCCTATTCCTGGGGCACCGCGGTCAATGTCATGCCCATGGTATTCGGTAATCTGAACAATGAATCCGGCACGGGCGTTGCGTTTACGAGAGATCCGGCTACCGGTGAAAAGAAGCTGATGGGAGAGTTCTTAAAGAACGCCCAGGGCGAGGACGTGGTGGCAGGCGTCAGAACGCCGATGCCCATCACCCAGATGGAGCAGGAATTCCCCGAAGCGTTTGCGCAGTTTAAGGAAGTCTGTGAAACGCTTGAGAAGCATTACCGGGATATGCAGGATATGGAATTTACCGTAGAGAACAGAAAGCTCTACATGCTGCAGTGCCGTAACGGCAAGCGTACCGCCCAGGCGGCCTTAAAGATCGCCTGCGATCTGGTGGACGAGGGAATGCGTACGGAAGAGGAAGCGGTCGCGATGATCGATCCGAGAAACTTAGATACGCTGTTACATCCGCAGTTTGATCAGGCGGCCCTCAAGGCGGCGACGCCCATGGGAAAAGGCCTCGGGGCTTCTCCCGGCGCTGCCTGCGGAAAGATCGTATTTACGGCTGAGGACGCGCAGGCCTGGCATGCCAGAGGAGAAGAGGTGGTCTTGGTCAGACTCGAGACTTCTCCCGAGGATATCACCGGTATGAAATCGGCACAGGGTATCCTGACGGTACGGGGCGGCATGACCTCCCACGCTGCCGTGGTGGCCAGAGGCATGGGAACCTGCTGCGTTTCCGGCTGCGGCGCGATCCTTATGGATGAAGCAAACAAGCGCTTCTCCTTAGGCGGGAAGGAATTCCATGAAGGAGATGAGATCTCCATTGACGGTACCACAGGAAATATCTATGACGGCCTGATCAAGACCGTGGATGCTTCGATCGCGGGCGATTTTGACCGGATCATGGGCTGGGCCGATAAATACCGCACGATGAAGGTACGGACGAATGCCGATACGCCGGCCGATGCCAAAAAGGCAAGAGAGCTCGGTGCGGAGGGGATCGGCCTCTGCCGTACAGAGCATATGTTCTTCTCGGAAGACAGGATCGAGATCTTCCGTGAGATGATCTGCTCCGATACCGTGGCAGAGAGAGAAAAGGCACTGGATAAGATCCTGCCGTATCAGCAGAAGGATTTCAAGGAGCTTTACGAGGCGCTTGAGGGCTGTCCTGTGACGATCCGCTTCTTAGATCCGCCCCTGCACGAATTTGTCCCCCAGGAAGAGGAGGATATCAGAAAGCTTGCCTTTGCGCTCGGCAAATCCATTGAAAACGTCAAGAGCGTTATCGCGAGCCTCCATGAATTCAACCCGATGATGGGCCACAGAGGGCTGCGTCTTGCGATCACCTATCCCGAGATCGCACGCATGCAGACAAAGGCCGTGATCCGTGCCGCCATCGAGGTCAATAAGGAGCATCCCGACTGGAATATGCGGCCGGAGATCATGATCCCGCTTACCAGTGAGGCCAAGGAATATGATTATGTCAAGAAGGTCGTGGTGGAAACGGCCGACCAGGAATTAAAGGAGGCTGGTGAGACGTTAGCCTATGAGGTCGGGACCATGATCGAGACGCCGCGGGCGGCTGTGACGGCGGACGCGATCGGAACGGACGCGGATTTCTTCTGCTTCGGTACCAACGATCTGACGCAGATGACCTACGGCTTCTCCCGTGATGATGCCGGCAAGTTCTTAAACGCGTATTACGATAAGAAGATCATGGAAAACGATCCTTTCGTAAAGCTCGACCAGGAGGGTGTCGGAAGACTGATGAAGATGGCCGTGGAAATGGGTAAGAAGGCAAATCCCGGACTTCATATCGGTATCTGCGGTGAACATGGCGGCGATCCTTCCTCCGTGGAGTTCTGCAATGCCATCGGACTCGATTACGTTTCCTGTTCGCCTTTCCGTGTGCCGATCGCGAGATTGTCCGCGGCACAGGCTGCGATCAACCAGAAATAATACAATACATTGTTTAGCGAAAAAGGGACTGAACATTTACCGGAGGGCGGATGCTTCAGTCCCTTTTCTTGAACCGGCGCGAAATAAGGGGAAGAATCATGAACAAGGTACTGATCATAGCGGAGGCAGGCGTCAATCATAACGGGGATCTGAAGACTGCCCTGAAGATGGTGGAGGCAGCAAAGGAAGCGGGCGCCGATATCGTCAAGTTCCAGACGGCAAAGCCCGAGGAGGTCATCTCCCGGTTTGCGGAAAAGGCGGAATACCAGAAGCAGACGACCGGGGCGGAGGAAAGCCAGCTTGAGATGTGCAGGCGGATCCACCTGGGCTTTGAGGATTATTATGTGCTCAAGGAGCATTGCGAAAAGACCGGTATCCGGTTTTTATCCACCCCTTTTGACCTGCCGAGCATCCGTTTTCTTGACGGACTGGGTCTGAAGCTTTGGAAGATTCCTTCCGGGGAGATCAATAACTATCCCTATCTGAAGGAGATCGCAAAGACGGGAGACCCGATCATCCTTTCGACAGGCATGTGCACGCTTGATGAGATCCGGGAGGCGCTTAAGGTGCTGAAGGATTTCGGCGCGGGCCCTGTGACGCTTTTACACTGCACGACGGAATATCCCGCGCCTTTTTCGGACGTGAACCTGAACGCGATGGATACGCTCCGTCAGGAATTCGATCTGCCGGTCGGGTATTCCGACCATACGAACGGCATAGCGGTTTCCATCGCCGCGGCGGCAAAGGGCGCCGTCGTACTGGAAAAGCATTTTACGCTTGACCGGAACATGGAAGGCCCGGATCATAAGGCAAGCCTTGAACCGGCGGAGCTCAAGGAAATGGTCACTGCCGTCAGACAGGTCGAGGCAGCGCTTGGAACCGGCGAAAAAAAGCCGGCGGCGTCGGAGATGAAAAATATCCCGATCGCGCGAAAGAGCATCGTCGCCAGGAAAGCGATCCGCAAGGGAGAGCTGTTTACCGAAGAAAACATGACCACCAAGCGCCCGGGAGACGGCATATCCCCGATGCGGTGGGAGGAGGTGCTCGGACAGAGGGCTGTCAGAGATTTTACGGAGGATGAACTGATCGAAGTATGAAGACATTGGGAATTGTGACCGCCAGCAGAGCGGAATACGGCCTGTTACGGCCCTTTATCGAGGAGCTGCGCAGGCATGAGGAGACGGGAGAGCTTTCGGTCAGGCTGATCGTTACCGGGACCCATCTGGCAGAGGCCTACGGCAGTACCGTGAAGGAGATTGAAAACGACGGTCTTCGGATTGACGAGCGGGTTCCGATCCCCGTAAAGACAGATAACGCCCTCGCTATCGCGAAAAATCAGGCGGAAACGCTGACGGCTTTTACGGCGCTTTTTATGAAAGAACAGTATGACGCGGTCATCTTGTTAGGGGACCGCTACGAGATGCTGATGGTGGCTATTGCCGCCACGAATACGCTGACACCGCTTATCCATATCAGCGGCGGCGATACCACGGAAGGGGCGGTCGATGAAAGCATCCGCCATTCCATTACGAAAATGAGCTATTATCATTTCACCACGAATGCCGACAGCAGGAGAAGGGTCATTCAGTTAGGGGAGTCGCCGGAACGGGTTTTTGAAGTCGGTTCGACGAGCCTTGACAATATTTTACGGCTTCCGTTACTTGAGAAAGAGGAGGCTGTGCGCGGTTTTCTCCCGGAAGATTGCGCGCGGTATGCGCTTTCCACCTATCATCCGGTGACCCTTGAGGATCAGGATGTCAGAAAGGATATCCTTGCCTGGGTAAACGCGATGAAGCAGTTCCCCGATATCCACTTTATTGTGACTAAGACGGGTGCGGATCGCGGCGGGGAGCTGGCAAATGAGATCCTGACCGCTGAAACGGAAGGCGTTTCCCATATTCATGTCTATGGATCCTTAGGGGTCTTAAGATACCTGTCATTAATGAAGTACGCTTCTTTTGTCCTGGGGAATTCGTCAAGCGGTATTGTTGAAGTACCGGCCTTTCATATTCCCACGATCAATATCGGGGACAGACAGAGAGGACGCCTGCAGTCGGAAAGCATCATCAACTGCGGGACCTCTGCGGAGGAGATCACGGACGCGATCCGGCTTGCGCTGTCGGAACCGATGCGGGAGAAGGCAGTACGAGCCGTCAGCCCCTACGGGGACGGACATGCCGCCGAAAAAATGACGGATATTCTGTTACAGAAGCTCTGGGAGCCTGTTGATCTGAAAAAAACGTTTTACGATCTGTAAAGCAAATCGGCGCAGAGTAATTGCCTGATCCCCGGAAAATGTGTATAATAGATAAGATGTGTTTGTATTGTTTTGGCGCAGAAGGAACTTATCATTGAAAATACGACGCCGTTTTTTCCATGCCGTATTACCGGCCCTTATTATCGGCTTATGCGTCTGCAGCACAACACTGCCACAGTCAACAC
>JAILQQ010000066.1 GCA_024698885.1 Lachnospiraceae bacterium
TGATCATGATCGGCAGCACGCTCATGACGGCACCGGACAGCAGCAGGTCATAATTGTTGCCGTACGGGGTGAGCAGTGACTGGAGGCCGATCGGTAAAGTCTGCATCTCCGAAGTTCTCAGGACGATCATCGGCCATACCATGGAATTCCAGCTTCCCATGGCTAACAGGATCGTCATGGCGCCGTAAGCCGGCAGCATGATCGGCATCATCAGCCGGAAAAATATCCCGAACTCGCCGCAGCCGTCGATCCGCCCGGACTCCATGATCTCCGACGGAAGCCCGCTGGCAAACTGCCGGAAGAAAAAGACACCTGTTGCGGGCACGATAAACGGAAGGATCACGCCGGCGTAGGTATCGATCATATTGAACATATTAATCTCCTTATACAGCGGGAGGATCAGGATCTCCACCGGCACCATCATCACCATGAGCACCAGAAGGAACAGAATATTTCTTCCCTTGAACTGATACTTGGCAAGGCCGTAGCCCACTAAGGAGGAGAAAAACAATCCCGTGCCCACCTGCAGGAGCATGATCACGATACTGTTCATATACCATTTCAGGTAAATCCCGTCGCGCTCCGTTTTGATCAGCGCGTAGTTTACCAGACTGTAGTTTTCAAAGTCGAATTTGAACTGAAGACCGTTCCGGATCATCTCGCTTCCCGGCTTGAAGGAAGAAATGAACAGGAAGAAGAACGGCATCAGCGCGATAACGGCAAATACCGCAATGATCAGAGTCGCAAGGATCGTCAGTCCTATTTTTTTCTTTGTCATGTTACATACCCTCTTTCCGATTTATCTGTTTAGAACCCTCTGGCTTCTGAACAGATACGCGGCCCGTCATTGAAGGTTTTGCTCCGCAAAAGGACGGGCCGCATCTCAAAACCCACATTTTGGTACGCCCCAAACAGCAAGTGCTTCGGGCTGTCCTGAACAGTTACTTTCCGATTACTCTTCCTTCTTGCCAACCGGATCCGTAATGGACAGCTGGATGATGTTTATGATCATAACGCCGACGAGCAGGGTAATGCCTGCCGCAGAGGCGATACCGAAGTTATTCCGGTTAAAGCCCTGCGCGTAAATATAGCTTACGATGGTCGCGCCGATATCACCGGGGGTCCTTGCGCTGTTGAACAGCGTAAATGCCTCCGCGAACATGGAGAAGCCGCCGTAGATCGAGATCGTCAGCACATAGATGATCGTCGGCTTCACGCCCGGAACGGTGATATTGACAAATCTCTGCCAGGCATTGGCCCCGTCGATGGTCGCCGCCTCATAGAGATCCCGGGAGATGGTCTGCAGCGCGGAAAGATAATAGACAATATTGACGCCGAGCCACTTCCAGACGCAGAATACGACAAGAACGATCCACGTGGTCACCCGTTTTTCCAGCCAGCCCTGCGGCGGGATCCCGAAAAGTCCGATAAAGGAATTCATCAGCGCGGCGGGGTTTGAGGAAAACGCGTACTTAAAGAAAAGACCGGCCATCACAACGCTTGTTAACGCCGGGATGAACAGTGCGCTCTTGAAGATCTCCGACCTCACCACAAATTTGGAATCCAAAAGCACCGCAAGCAGTAACGGCAGGGGTACGAGGATCAGGCAGGTAAAGAAGGTATAGATCGTCGAGTTCTGAACAGCCATTTTGAAATAGTCATCCATTAAGAGCTTGTAATTGGCAAAGCCGGCGTATTTCGGCGGGGCAAACCCCACCTGCTGGCAAAGGCTTGTCCAGAAGGTCGATATGATAGGGTAAATAAAAAAGATCAGAAAATAGATCACGAAGGGAGCCGTAAAAATATAGGGAGCCACCTTCAGCATTCTGATATTCCCTTTTTTCCGGGATTCTGTGCGGTTATTTGTTTGTTTCGACATATTATTCCCCTATGAATATGCGGGAACAGTCATGATAACCATTCCCGCATAGGTTTATACTTATGTTATTACAGCTTACGGTTCACCTTACTGCATCGCACGAAGCTCATCCGCGCACTGCTTTAAGGATTCTTCCGGCGTCTGGCTCTTGTCATGAAGAACGTTGAACATAACCGTCTTCTGCACGCGGGTCAGGGCTTCCGGATACAGCGGGTTGGAGGTGGACAGCTTCGAGATCGCGTCAGCCGTCGCATCCATAACATCGTAGATTTCCATTCCGAAGTAATCGGTGAAGCGGTTCGGTGCCGTCATAGCAGGATCATCATAGATATCCTTACGGATCGGGTCAAAGCCAAGCTCGGTCCAGGTTCTGATCGCGCCGTCTCTGGAGATCTTTGCGAAGTACAGGAAATCCTTGGCAAGCTGTACGTCTTTCGCCTGGTTCGTGATAGAAGTACCGGTTCCGCCGAGACCTGCGGAATTCGCGCCGCCCTTTTCCCATACAGGAAGTGTTCTGACAGCCATCTTTCCGTTCAGATCAGGCATATAGTCGGTGAAGCGGTTCAGATACCAGAGGGGAACGCCGATGGAAGCAACGTTGCCTTCGTTCATGTATGCATACCACTCTTCACTGTGGCAGAAACCACCGGGCATTTCCACGAAGATGTCATCGTTGATGCCGTCAAGCAGCCACTGTAAGGTATCGATGTTAACCTGGTTATCAAGGATCACGTCGCCGGTCTCGGGATCAAAGAAATCGCTTCCCTGCTCGGTAATGAGCGGATAATAGGTCCAGTGCTCGGTCGTCTCGCAGGCCATGATATACTTGCCGGTTTTTTCGCGGATCACTTTGCCCGCTTCCTTGAAGTCGTCCCAGGTCTCGATGGAATTGATATCCACACCGGCCTCTTCAAAGATCTCTTTATTATACATTAAGCAGGTAGCGCCTACATGATAGTCAACACCGTAGTAGTTGCCATGGTTCGCGTAGTTGTCGAAACGGCCCATGATCAGGTTTTCCTTATCGGGCTCGATGATATCGTTCAAAGGAACGAGCGGGATGCTCTCCTCGTCACCGGTAATGAAGTTTGCGTACATGGAGATCTCGATATCGGCGATATCAGGAGCGCCCGTACCGGTCTGAAGGGAAATCATCAGATTGTTATGAATATCGTCATATCCCAGCGTCTCAGCCTTGAAATCGATCGGACGGTCCGGATAGGTTTCATTCCATCTTGCGGCGGCATCTTCCATGAATTTCTGATGCGCTGCCTGGAACGTCCAAAATGTAAGCTCGGTCGCGCCTTCCGGTGCAGCCTCGCCGGGTTCCTCTGCTTCTGCCGTCTCAGCAGGTGCTGCAGCCGGTGCTGCGGGCATTGCTCCTCCCGCGCATGCCGCCAGCGAAAAAGCTGTACATGCAGCAAGAAGAATGGCAATCATTTTCTTTTTCATTCTGAATCCTCCTAAATAAATGATGTAATGGGTGATAATAGTGCGGTTCGGGCAGGCATTGTATATTTTGTATACTTTCTCACTGCCCCTTGTTGGTTTTATGATAAATGTATACAGACAAGTTGTCAATATTGTTTTGCAAAGTTTATAAATAATTTGGAATTTTCTTTTTTACTTCGCTTGTATTCTAAGTAAAATGATGATATAATCACAAAGAATTGGTTTAATTTGAATATGCTCAAAGTAAAATTCAGGTGAAGCCGTTACGGTCTGAAGAAGGAAATGATCCGGCGAAAAGGATCGGACCGGCGAAGACGTGGAGGATGCTTTGCGGGTCAGGAGTGCAAAAGTGCCATGTGGCAAAGCCACATGGGCAATCTGCGCAGTAAACCGTCTCTGCAAGCTGGCTTGCGAGAGCGGTTTATTGCGCAGATTCACCATGGCACTTTAGTGCCATGTGACTTTTGCGCTCCTGACCCGCAAAGCATCGCGAAACGCCCTGCCCCAGGAAAGGATTCTTCCCATGAGAAATATCAGCGATCTGACACAGGCTATTCCTTTGTTCAAATGTCTGGGCTCCGATATGCGGGTTGCCATATTGCAGCTTCTGTCGGAAAAGGGCCCGATGCAGATGGGCGCGATCGCGGAAAGTCTCGGCATTACGGCCGGTTCGCTTTCCCTTCATGTGAAAATGCTGGCCGAATGCGGCCTGATCAATATAAGATTTGAGACCGGAAAGCATGGGCTGCAGCGGATCTGCAGCATTGTGGACGAAAAAATACTGATCGATCTGGAAAGCACGGGAAACAGCAAGAACTTCTACGAAACCGAGATTGGCGTCGGCCTGTACTCCGATTACGAGGTCTATCCCACCTGCGGGATCTCCACAAGCGATCATCTCATCGGCGAAGCGGACGACCCCCGCTTCTTTTCCTCTCCGGAGCGGATCAACGCCGGTATTCTCTGGTTTACCACCGGCCATGTGGAATATATCATTCCAAACTTCCTGGAGGAAAAGCAGCTTCCCTTAGAGCTTCTGATCTCCTTTGAGATTGCCAGCGAAGCCCCGGGTACCATGGAAGACTGGCCCAGCGATATTCAGTTCACGATCAACAATATCCCGGTCTGCGTCTGGACCTCTCCGGGAGATTTCGGGAAAAACCCCGGCATCTATAACCCGCCCTGGTGGGATTCCCACTGGAATCAGTACGGCCTGTTAAAATTCCTTTCGGTTAACGAAACGGGAACCTATATCGACGGCGTCAAGAAATCCGATGTGTCCTTAGAGGACCTGAACATTTCCGTCGGTACCAGCATCCGGCTGAAAATGGCCGTTGCGGAAAGCAGCGCGCATCCGGGAGGATTAACGCTTTACGGCTCCTCCTTCGGCAACTATCCGCAGGATATCAAAATGCGCATGCAGTATAAAGTAAGCGAATAACAGCAATGCTCCGGTCCATAAAAAACGGGCCGGAGCATTTCTTCTTTATCTGTTCATTCCTATAACAGCTTGCTGTAGAAATTATCGATGTTTTCCTCCGGAAGGGTTACCGGATCCCGGCCGTAATCCTGATAGGCCGTGATGTCAAGATCTTCTGCCGCGACGTAGTTTGCGATGATCTGAGCTCTTAACTCCTCCCGCAGCGCTTCATCCTCGCCGTCCTTCATGAACGCGTCGTAATAGCTGCCGAATATCTCCTTTGCGCTATCGGTAAAGTCGGAGCCGTCTGCGACGATATCCATCCCGATCACCTCATACCCTTCTTCCGTATTCTTCACATGGATACAGCCGGGGTAAGAGCCGCCGGAGACATTTTCAAGCGTCTCCCCGTTCAGATCATAATTAAAGATCCAGAAATTCCCGTATACACGGATGTCCGATTTGTCCGATTCATCCATCGCGATGATAACAGGGCAGGGAATACTGACCTGTGCCGTATCATAATCCTTCGCCAGTTCATCTGTCAGATACTGATACAAAACCGTGTAGAAGAGCTCCGGGCCCGGATATTCATAAGCCGGAAGCGTTCCGTCCGCGGAGGTGCTCCCTCCCACCGGATGGAAAGCTATGATCTCAACGCCGTCGAGGTCCGCAAACAGTTCATCGAAGCGGCTTTCCGCCGTAGCCTCGTCATAATCCTCAAACTGGCTGTTGCAGGTCCTGTAATAATAGGTCGCGTTTCCGTCCGTGTCATACTTTACATACGCCTCCTCCGTTTCGATCAGGAATCCGCTGTCGATCAGATATGTTGACATGAAATGATTGCCGCCGACATACAGATTTCCGTCCTTGACCGAGAGCGGATAGGCTGTCCCGCCTGCCGATACGGTAGCAAGATATTTAGGCGCTCCGTCCTCATAAATATAGATCTCGGCATCAATAGCGGCAAAGCTTCCCGGCTCCCATTCAAAGGTACCGCTTGCGACAAGCAGCGCGTCCGCGTCACCGATCGTCACATTGGCATAGCCCATGCCGTCATCAAGCTTATCGACGATCTGCGTGAAGGTATCGCAGTCCGAGATGTCGATCGTCGCCTCCTGCTCCGGAGCCACGTAAACATCGGATATCTGAAAGGCCGCAGGGTCATAGCTGCCCTGCTCTCCTGCCGTCTCCTCCGAGGTTCCTTCATCCGCAGAAGGAGCCTCTTCTGCCGTTTCCGGGGCAGGCTGTGTCCCCGTATCCGGTACCGGCACCGTTTCGCATCCCGCCAACATGGCCGACAGAGTCACTCCTACGATCAACCTTCCGATCCATTTCTTTTTCATGCTGTTAAAGTCCTCCTTTATTTTCTGTAATAACAGGCGATGATATCGCGGTCTGTCGTGATATTGCTCCAGGACCCGTCCCAGCCCACGAACTCAAGCCCCTTAATGCAGGGATCCGCCGGCTGCGGAAGGGTGGTGCCGTACCAGACCACATCGGTATACCAGAGCTGACCGTTGCTGCCGTTATACCATTTGACAACGCAGGTGCTGCCGGGAACGCCCACCGGATTCTTCAAAAGGGTTTCCTCCGGGCCCAGTCTGCAAGGCGTCGTCATCGGTGTCGGCGTTGTTTTTAGATTCCGCGTTGCCTCCGGGATCGTATTCGCGTTGGCCGTGGAATAGCTTAATATGCCGGTAGGGGCGTGATGATACACATTACAGGCTTCCACGGACTGTGATTCGGTGCCGATCGCCACATAAATCGGAAGGGCAATGAGATCGGTCTGAACGTTCGCAAGCGGTACGTTCCAGCCGCAGAAAGCATAGCCCCGCACGTTCATGTCCGTCGGTCCCTGATAAGTCATATTTGTCCCCTGGGGTACTGTTTTCTGCACAATATTGTAGGGACCGAAGAAGGTAACGGTAACATCCCTTGCCATGACAGGAACGGCAAAAGCAGGAACACAGAGAACTGTCAGCATCAGGCTTCTGATGATATTTTTCAACATGAAAGATCTCCTTTCCGAACAAACCGGGTGTTCTGATTTATAATAATATATTATAACGCATCATGTTATGTAAATCAATCATCTATACAATCTCGTTTTCTCAACGAAAAAAACCGCCGGATCGGGAAAGCTCCCGGCATCCGGCGGTTCTTTCTGTGCTTGTTTTATCTATGGCAAACGCAATTATTTATTGTGCTTACCGTGTATCTGTCAGTTCTTGGCCGGGATCACGGCACCGTTGAAGTTGTCGGTGATAAACTGCTTGATCTCGTCGGACTGCAGAACCTCCACCAGTGTCTTGATAGCTTCGTTATCCTTGTTGGCTTCGGTAACCGTGATGATATTCGCATATTCGGAATCCTCACCCTCCCGCATCAGATATGCGGTAGTATCAATGCCGGCTTCCAGCGCACGGTTCACGTTAACGAAATAAGCGTCGAAATCCGCAGCGGAAGGGATGATATTGGCCTGATCCATCTCGATAAGCTCGATGGGCTTCACATACTCCGTAACCTCCTTGATCGACGAGTCCATGGGGCTCATATCCGGGTTCAGCTTGATGAAGCCTTCCGTCTCCAGCACCTTTAACGCACGGTACTCATTGGAAGAATCGTTGGGGATCGCGATCACGGCGTTCTCCGGCAGTTCATCCTTAGAAGCATACTTATCCGAGAAGCAGGCATAGGGCTCTACATGGATGCCGCCCATGCTGTAAAGGGTCGTACCCATCTCCTCCTCGATGCTGTGCATCGCGGGAACATGCATGAAATACGCAAAATCGATCTCGCCGTCCACTAACATATCATTCCAGGTAGCGTCCCAGGTCGAGGAAACAATATCCACCTTGATACCTTTTTCGGCCAGCTGATCAGCCGCCGCGTTTAAGATCTCACTGTGAGGCGTCAGATCCGCCACGCACTTAAGAACCACTTCACC
>JAILQQ010000099.1 GCA_024698885.1 Lachnospiraceae bacterium
CATCTTATATAGAAGCGTGAGCTGTCGTATGACCTGATACATACGGCAGCTCTTTTTTTTGTTATTTTTGCACAAGAGGCTTTCTGTTGTTTTGCGGAAAATATATGATAAAATAGAGTTATCCGTAGCAGGGTCCATGGAACGGAGCAGGAATGAAGAATAAAAAGAATATGACTGCAGGGATGGCCGCGATATTTCTGTGCGGCGTGCTGCTTACGGGCTGTGAGCGGGAAAAGGAGACTTCCTTTGCGCTTACGGAGATGGACGATGTTATGTTAACCGAAATGCCGGATGCTCCTACTGCGGGACAGGCAGAGGAGGCGCCGCCGATCCGAGAAGAAACAGGGGAAGCTGAAAGTCGCAGGGTGGTAACGGTCTATGTCTGCGGGCAGGTGACAACGCCGGGTGTATATGAACTGCCGGAGGATGCGAGAGTGGTTGACGCGCTGATGGCGGCGGGCGGTTTTACAAGGGCGGCTGCCCCGCATTACCTAAATCAGGCGGAACGTCTCTCGGACGGCCTGATGCTGTATGTTCCCTCGCGGGATGAACTGTCGAAGGAGAACGGGAACGCGCCGGATACTTTAGCGGCTGCCGTGAAAACGCCGTCTGGGGAAGCAGCCGGAAACGGTCTTGTGAACATCAACGCCGCGGACGTGTCGGAGCTTATGACCTTATCCGGCGTGGGAGAGGCAAAGGCTGAAAAGATCATTGCCTACCGGGAATCCGCGGGGGGCTTTCAAAGCATCGAGGATATCATGAACGTTCCGGGGATCAAGGAAGGCATGTTTAATAAAATTAAGGATCAGATCTGTGTAAAGTAAAATGGCTGTGAGAATACTGATAGTAGATGATGAAAAGCTGATCGTAAAGGGACTGAAGCTCGGCCTTGAGCAGGACGGGCTGGAAACAGACTGCGCCTACGACGGAGAGGAGGCTCTTCGGAAGATCCGGGCGGAAAGCTACGACGTCGTGCTGCTTGATGTTATGCTTCCGAAGCTGACAGGCGTTGAGGTGTGCCGGGAGGTCCGCGCGTTTTCGGATGTGCCGATCATTATGGTCACGGCCAAGGGAGAGGACGATGATAAGATCGAAGGACTCGAGTGCGGCGCCGACGATTATGTCACGAAGCCCTTTAACCTGCAGGAACTGAAGGCGAGGATCCGTGCGGTTCTGAGAAGAAGCCACAAGGAAGAGGAGACGGGAAAAGAAGCTGCAGCAAACCGGATCCGGCTTGACGGCGGCGGGAAGCGGCTGTTCATTGACGATAAGGTTTTCGATCTGACCCTGAAGGAATATGAGATACTAAAGATCCTCGTGGATCATCCGGATACGGTTTACAGCAGGGAACAGCTCTTAAGCCTTGTCTGGGGTGAGTCCTATGTGGGCGATGCCAGGACCGTTGACGTGCATGTCAGGCGGTTAAGGGAAAAGATAGAGGAAAATCCCAGCGATCCGCGGATCGTCCGGACGAAATGGGGTGTGGGCTATTATTTCAAAGCTGAAAAATAAGATCAGAAACTTCAGATTTGCCAAAAGCCTGCGGTTCCGTATCTTTTTCATTGTTTTTCTGGTGGGCATCGTCCCCTGCTATATCCTCAGCGAGATCATCCTCGGGAGCTATGAAAAACGGGCCGTGGATCACAGGACCAGCGAGGTGCAGCATCAGTGCACGGTTTTGGCGGATCATCTGTTCACCTCCGATTATCTGAACGACGTTTCCAATGAGGTGGTGACCACGGAGCTTGAGGAGGTATCCAACATCTATGACGGCCGTATCATGGTGGTCGATGCCGAACTGAAGGTGATCCGGGATACCTATTCCATTTCCCAGGGCAAATATATGATCGCCGAGGAGGTTGTCAGATGCTTTCAGAATAAGGAAAGCACCTCCAATTATGATGACAGAAATAATTTCATCGAAATGACGACGCCGATCGTAAGCAGTGAGACCGGGGATATCGTCGGTGTTATGTTAACCAGTGTCAGCACCGAGTCCATTGCCGCTACTTTGCGGCTCCTTATGATCCGTATCCAGTATTTCATGATCGCGATCATCATTATTGTTCTGCTTACTTCCTTTACTTTTTCCCGGATGCTGATCCTTCCCTTTTCCAATCTCTCCCGCGCCATGGGGGAGGTAAAGGAGGGCTTTGATCCCGACAGGCTGTCTCTTCCGGATTATACCGAAATGGAGGCTCTGTCGGAGGCCTTTACGCATATGCTGTCGGAGATCCGGCATCTGGAGGATTCGAGACAGGCCTTTGTTTCCAACGTTTCCCATGAATTAAAAACGCCGATCACCTCGATCAAGGTGCTGGCGGATTCCCTGAATATGCAGGAGGAGGTCCCGAACGAGACCTACCGGGAGTTTATGCAGGATATCGCGGCGGAGGTGGATCGGGAAAACAAGATCATCAATGATCTCATGACGCTGATCAAGCTCAATAAGGAGGCGCCGGATACGCTCCGCCGGGAGAACGTGGATATTGAAAAGCTTCTTGAGGATATTATGAAGCAGATCCACCCCATCGCAGACAGCAGGGGGATCGAGCTGATCCTTGAGGTGGTCCGGCCTGTGGTGGCACCGGTAGATAAGACGAAGCTCTCAGGGGCCATCACGAATATCGTTGAAAACGCGATCAAGTATAATATCGAGAAGGGCTGGGTGCGTGTGAGCCTGAACTCGGAACCTTCTTTTTTTACCATTGTTATTGCCGATTCCGGCATTGGTATCCCCGAAGAGGAACAGCCTCATATTTTCGAGCGTTTTTACCGGGTGGACAAATCCCACTCCACGGAGATAGACGGAACGGGCCTTGGCCTTTCCATTGCCAGAGACGCGATCCTTTTGCATGACGGCGCGATCAGAGTGGAAAGCGAAAACGGGGAGGGGACTACCTTCACGATCAAGCTTCCCAGATAGGAAATTCAGAGGATGCAGAGAACAATAAGGAAAAAGCACAGAGCATTCATACGGAGCAGAAGAGTGACGGAATTCCTTCTGCTTGCCTTTCTGTCAGCGTCTGCGCTGCTTTTTGGATGCAGCCTCCCGAAGGACGAAACGGGGACTGCTTTTTCCGTGTATTATCTGAATAAGGATCAGACCACGGTGGTGGAAAAGCCCTATGAGCCGACGGCGCAGAAGCCGGAGGATATTCTGGCGGAGTGCATTGAAGTGATGTCGACGCAGCCGGCGGATGTGGATCTGAAGTGCCCGATCCAGGATAATGTGAAGGTGAAAAGCTTTCAGATCACAGATGAGGGAACCGCCGAGCTTAACTTTGACAGCGGCTATTATCAGGCGGATACCATCCAGGATATTTTAAGACGGGCAGCGGTGGTACGGACGATCTGCCAGATCAACGGGATCCGCGGCGTCCGGTTTTTGGTGGAGGGAACGGAGATCACCGATGAAAACCTGCAGCCCGTGGGGATGATGACCGCGGATATGTTTATCAGTAACGAGGGGAAGCAGATCAATACCTACGAGAAGACGACGATCACGCTGTATTTTGCCGATGAGAGCGGGACGCTCCTGCTAAGGACTGCTGAAAACGTTGCCTACAGCAGTAATATCGCCATGGAGCGTATCGTCCTCGAACAGCTGATCCGGGGCCCTCTTTATACCGGCCAATATTATCCGACCATGCCTTCCACCGTATCCATTCTGAGTATTACGACGAAGGATGGAACATGTTATGTAAACCTTTCAACCAATTTTCTGACCAAGGTAGGAAACGTGACCGACGAAACGGTCCTCTATTCCATCGTGAATTCCCTGACGGAGCTTTCCAATATCAATAAAGTACAGATCATGATCGACGGAGAAACGGAGATCTCCTTCGGGGATCACAGCTATCTGAATACGCCGATGGAGCGGTATCTTGATATTGTGAAATAATGAAATGATGTCGGGGGCAAAAGGTGCGTAGCGGCACGGCGTGCTTTTGACCCTGACATCATGAAATCATTGTAATAAAGATAAAATGCAAGTTAAAAGACCTGTCTGCCTGGTATGTCTCTGCTTTCTGGCGGCGCTCTATCTGCTTGAGCTGATGATTCCGCCCTGGCGGCACGCGGAGGAAATCGCAAACCGTGTCGAAAACGGGACGCAGCTGACCGTAGAGGCCACGCTTCAAAAGCTGGAGCATAAGAACTTCAGCACAGTTCTGACTCTTAATGACATTTCTCTTTCCGCGGAATCATACCGGCTTTTCCAGAGCAAAGTTCATAACGAAACGCCTCCCGAATTTTACGGGCTTTTGGCTTATCTGAAGGATCCTGCCGACGCAAAAAAGCTTCGCATCGGAAACAGATTGCTTCTTTCCGGAAGCTTTGCGGCTTTTGAGGAGGCTTATAATGAGGGAAATTTCAATGCGCTTCATTATTACAGCATGCGCCGGATCGACGGAAAGCTGAAGAAAGCAGAGATCCTGCGCGTATCGGAAAGCTGCCGCCCGCTTGCGGATCTGCTTTTTCGGCTGCGGGAGAGAACGGAGAAGGTTTTTTCGACGTATCTCGATGCCCGAAACGCCGGAACTTTATCGGCGTTAGTTCTCGGGGATAAGACGGGGCTTGACGAGGAGGTCAGGGAGGATTATCAGAATGCCGGCATATCCCATATATTAAGTCTGTCCGGGCTCCATATCGCAACGACGGGACTGCTGCTCTTTGGGTTTTTAAGAAAGCGGGGACTGCCCGGGCTTGCCTCCACGCTTTTGTCGGGAGGGATCATTTTCCTTTACAGTATGCTCACCGGCTTTTCCACCTCGACGGTCAGAGCCCTGATCATGTATCTGATGGGAATTGCCGCGCAGTCTCTGAAGCGGTCTTACGATCTCTTAAGCAGCGCGTCGCTGTCTGCCCTGCTTATCCTGCTAATGAACCCGGGCTACCTTTATGACAGCGGTTTTCTTCTGTCCTTTGCGGCTGTTTCGGGGATCGGCCTTCTGCATCCGGTCCTTACGGATATGTGGGCGGTCTTTGCGGTGCGGTTCGGACTGAGCGGTTTACATAACTCTGAAAACCGGCTGTCTGGCGCGCTCAGGAAAACCGGGGAAACGCTGCTATTCTCCCTTTCGATCCAGTTGGCTACGCTGCCGGTCACGGAATACAGCTTTTTTCAGCTTCCCGTATACGGGATATTCTTAAATCTTCTGGTGATCCCGTTACTTTCGGGGCTTTTAGCCGCGGGGTTCTGCCTCGGTTTTGCGGGAAATATCGTCATGAGCACGGCAGACGAAAATATATTACATGCGTTACCAAAATGGATCGCAGTGGCATCTGCCAGAATAGCGCATGGTATTTTAATATTTTACGATACGCTGACGGATATGACAAAGAAGCTCGGAAATCAGTCGTTAATCTGCGGAAGGCCTTCTCAGGCGCAGATCGCGCTGTACCTTTTTCTGATGGCTGCCGCCGTTTTGCTGCATGCAGTGCTTGAAAAGGAAAAGAAGGAGGCTGATTTTATGAAGACAACGACCGCCGCCCACCGCTACAGAAAACGGTCGGTTTCCTTGTCCCGGTTCCTTTTTATGCTCTTTGTGGCTGCGGTCTGGATCCTGTCTTACCGAAGGGAGGAATCTCTTGAACTGCATATGCTGGCGGTGGGACAGGGAGACTGCACGCTGATCTACGGAAAGAATACACCTGTTATATTAATTGACGGCGGGGCATCGGATATCCGTGATACCGGCCGGTACCGGATCCTCCCCTGCTTGAAGGCTCATGGGATCGGAAGGATAGACTATATTTTCATCTCACATTTTGACGCGGATCATGTGAATGGGCTGATCGAGCTTTTGGAAAACCCGGATAACGGAATTGATTTTGAGAGAGTCGTGATATCCGGGGTTGTTCCAAGGCTATCGGAGGAAGGAAACTATCCGGCTTTTTTGGAGGCGGTGCAGAAGAGGCGGGAGAGCGGAGCGGATATATCCGTATTTCTGATGGATGCCGGAGAAGAGATCCGGGAGGGCAGTATGACGATCCGCTGTCTCGGACCGGACGTCCGTGAAGAAGACATCTGGCGAAACAGAGATCTGAACGATAATTCCCTGATCTTACATATAGAAGAGATATCAAGCGGCTTCAGCGCGCTTTTTACCGGAGATATGAGTCAGTCAGTGGAAGAAGAGCAGCTGGAAAAGCTCCGTAACGGAAAAGCTGCCTGTCAGGTTCTGTCGCAGCCGGTCACGCTTTTGAAAACGGCGCACCACGGTTCCAAAACAGGCAGCTCGGAAGCGTTCCTGCAAAAGCTCCATCCGAAGATATCGACGATCTCCTGCGGGATCGATAACCAGTACGGGCACCCGCATGCGGAAACCCTGCAAAATCTCTCCGCCGTAGCGGGAAATCATATCTATATCACCTCTGCATGCGGGGAGATTACGGTGATCGTTTCGAAAGACCGGGTCGTCGTCAGGACCTGGCTTGCGGAGAACCAGGGGTCTTTCTCATATCCCAGAGGGCGATAGAATGCCATATATGAAAAATGGAAAGTTAATACAAAATGGAGTACACTTAGAGGAACATGAATATACAAAAGTAAAGCTTTTTCTTGAAACAGGCTATGATGTTTCTCTTATCCCTCCTATACAAGCTAAGGGAATGAGTACCCCTGACATGGAAATGCGGGGTGTCATATGGGAGATGAAAGCTCCGCAAGGCAAGTCAAGAAACACAATAAAGCATACTTTTCAAAATGCTTGCCATCAATCGCCCAATGTTATTATTGATCTGCAGCGATGCAAATTAACAGATGATGAAGCCCTTAAGGATATAAGGTATCATTATAAGACTTCAAAGCGAATAAAGCGCTTAATAGTCATAATGAAGGATAAAAAAATCATTGACATATCGTAATAACTCAAGTTTGGAAGCAAAACAGGCTCAAACCCAGTAATGACAGGGGATTGAGCCTTTTCTTTTGTATAGCGTATTTGAGTATT
>JAILQQ010000100.1 GCA_024698885.1 Lachnospiraceae bacterium
TAATATGGGCAGATTCTCCGTTTTTAAGGTGTAGGTGCCGGGATAGAATGTATCCGCCATGGCTCCTCCCCTGGCGAATATTGCCACCTGCCCCTCCTGGACGATGAGCTGCGAACCCATAACCAGAGTATCCGACGGGTATTTGTAGATCAGCCAGTCTCGGCTTTTCAGACCGTCAAATCTTACTATATCAAGTGCCATGAGTTTCCTCCTCTACAACACATATATAATTCTATAATATTTTAACAGAGCAAAAATCGATATACTACTGTGCCATTCATTTGTCATTGACGGCAAAAACGTCACGCACCCGCTCCTAAAACTGAATTACCTCAGGCCCGGCGGTAAAGGAACTGAAGGTCGCTGTCGCATCCTTGAAATACAGCACCTGGGTGTTGTCATCCTCCGCATTGTACATATTCTGAAGATGGGGATACTTGTCCAGCATCATCATTTTCACATCCCTGCTGTCATCATTTACCAGCTCCCCCGCCAGCCTCAGCCATATGCCTTCCTTAAATGCGCAAAGCTCCACCTTTGGATTGGCGGCTATCTGTCTGGATACATCCTTCGTCTTACCTGTCAGAATATAAAGCTTTCCGTCGTAAACCAGCACGGTTCCGAAGGGTCGTACCCTGGGCTGGTCAGCTTCAACAGTTGCCAGATAATAGGTTTCCGCATTTTCAATAAAATACGCGACCTTTTCGATACCCGCACTGTCAATGACCTTCTGTACCTCGCTTATGAGTTCGCTCAGATTGCCTTTAAGGTATTCCGACATCTCCTCAAGGGAAACATGTACCTCATCGTTTAAAAAATCCTCTGCGATAAGCCTGCTGTATACCTTTGCCCCGACATCAATGAGCCCTCTCTCAACGCCTTCGCCCATGGCCAGCACTTCAAGCTCCGGAGCGCCGTCATCTGCCCATAAAATGGTGTCAGGAATGCCGTTGTCATCGGAGTCATGCAGATACAGATTGAATTCTCCACTTCCCGTCATGTCTATGGCAACGGTATCTATGTTGCCATCGCCGTTTTCATCCAGGAAGCTTACATCGGCAGCTCCGTCACCGTCCAGGTCAAAAACGATCTCGTTCCAGCCGCTCCGCACCAGCATCCCCTTAAGCTCAGGATCAGACATGATGCGCAGCTTTGCCCTTCTAAGATTTCCCGTTGTCCAGTTCATTGTTCCTCCTCCTTTATTTTTTGTGTCCCTCCCTCTGACAGGCGGCAGGCTGCATCGCAGCCTATCTTGTATGCTGGGAGATGCCCTTGATGTTGTTAAGTGCCCAATCCTGGTTCGTTACCGTGACCACGCTTTCACAGAACGGGCATTTCGCGCTCTGATTAATATTGATCGGCGCTCCGCAGTGAGGACAGGTGACGCTTTGCAGCGCATCTGTGCGTCCCGTAATGACTCCCGATTTACGGCAGAGATCCCATTCATAGGTCATGAATTTCTCTTTTGTCTTACTGCCGGAGATGACCTGTCCGGTCCTCTCATTTATGATATAAGCCACAATACGCGAGCGTATGATCACGACCACATGGTCTATTCCGCTGTTCTGATAGAAGCCCTGGGGCGAAACATCCAGAACCGCCACTCTCTCCGTGCAGGGAATCTGCGCGTTCCTTATGAGCTCCTGAAGCTGCATATTGCTCTGATTATAGAAGAAGTCTGTAAAATAAGGCTTCAGGCTGTCAATATTCCTCTCATGCCAGCGCTGCTGCATCTGAACATAGAGATTGGCCAGACGCTCACGAAACTGTGCCTCATTAAAGCCGGGATCAAGGGCCGTATAAGCAGACAGCATCTGCAGGGCAGGCCTCGAAGAGCCAGCGACTCCCGGGGGAGCAGAGCGTGAAGGCACCTCCTTCTTTCCTTTCCCCGTAAGCTTTTTTATCCCTTCCCAGATGAAGCACACAATGAGAATGACTATGACAAGGGCTATGGCAATAAGAGTGGTGCCAATACCGCCTCCGCCGTCACTGTCAAAATCCCAGTCGCCGCCTCCTCCGCCGCCTCCGAAATCCGAATCACCTGCGAAATTTCCGAAATCAGCCCTTACCGGTACCGGCATCGCGGCCTGAAACAAAAGAGACAGCAGGAAAAGCGCCATAAGCAGGATCATCCATTTTCTGTGCTTTTTAATAAACTCCCTCATTACTGCTGTATCGCTCCCCTCAAGTCTACCTTTTCTCCTAAGATATTCGTTCCCTCAAGAGTCCGGGGATCGATATAGTACCAGTCCCAGGTATCCTGAGCATTTCTGCCATACAGATGGATGTTGTAGGTTCCGTCGGGATCCACGCCGTCCAGCTCGGCATTGGGTGCTCCGCTTAAGGTCTTTGCCAGTTCAAGGATCTCCTTCTCTGTATAGCTCTTTTCAACGACCTCATCGCCGCCTTTGCCGTTATCCTTGCCGTTATCCTTGTCCTTGTCCTCGTCTTCGCCCCAGTCTTCATCGTCATCCCCGGAGTCGGGTTTCACCGAAGCAAGCCTGTCCATACTGAAGTAATAATAATCGTGGCCGTTATCGAACCAGGGCAGTTCATCCATCGTATACAGGCGGTCGGACAAGCCCATGTCATCGTACTTATTCGATAGCTTCTTATCTGCATATCCCACATAGAAAACCGTACCGTCATAGTCATTGGGACAGATCACCCAGAAGGTCTTCGTCATCTTAGGATAATCGACCACAAGCTCCTGATTCAGGGTAATGTCATAGTCTCCGTCGGGGGTTTCAACCCGGATATAGCCGTAGTCCAGATCATCATACTCTTGCGTCTGATCATAATAGGGGAGATCGTCGTTTTCTCTGTCGAAATCAAAGCTTATGCCCGTATAACGGTCAAAAGCACCGTCCGCCAATATTCCGGCCTTTCTCTCGGACTCGCTCAGATCGTAGGTAAAGACAGCCTTTACCACTTTGTAATCCTCCGGAAGATCCGTTATGTCATCATCCTCTATGCTCTCTCCGAGATACTCCACGGTTGCATCCACCTCTATCTCGCCTGTATCCTTTTCGCCGTCGTTTATGGCCGTGGTAAAGGTGACGGTTCCGGGTTCGCTTAATTCAAGGCCATGGGAATCGAAGAAATCCTCTTCATCTTCATCCTCATCTTCATCTTCATCCCATTCCTCTTCATCATCCTCGTCTTCGTCAAAATCTTCATCCTCATCCCAGGCTGATGCCATATCCTCTTTATCAAAAGAATCAGCGGCTTCGGACTCAGATGCCTTGCTGTCCCCGCAGCCTGAAAGAGCAGCAAGCGAAACAATGCATATAACCAATAACGATTTGATCAGCTTGTTTTTCATGACACAATCCTCCATTTTTAATCCCGGGTCATCAGCAGTTTTATTCCCAACCGGTATAATCATCGATCATGTAGTCGGACCACTTGCTGTAATAGTCTTTGCCGTCAATATTTTTATAAAGCCTGTACTTGTAGTAATAGTGTCCGCCCTCTTTGAGCGATCCAAACTTACCGCTCATATCCGTATGATCCTGGGTGGTCTTAACCTTCTTCCAGTCTCCTCCTTCACCTCCCTCATCAAGCGGCGCCTCTTTAACAGCGAACTGATAGCCGGTTATATCAATTCCGGAATCGTTGTAGCCCTTGAAGTTAATATGATGTCCTTTTATTATACCATTGGGAAGC
>JAILQQ010000115.1 GCA_024698885.1 Lachnospiraceae bacterium
TAATAAAACAGAATATAACCAGATTCGGGCCGGTCCGGTCTGAAAAGACCGGATCAGGTTCCGGTAAATACGGCGGAGATGATTATATGCCTTTTTTACAATATATATTAACCATACGGGAAGAAATAGCCTGCCTTTTTGTTTTGATCTATATCGCGTGGTCCTATTTTTCTGTCCGGCATAAAAATACCTATGCACATACGCTTTTTTCATCGCTGATCCTGATTTCGATCGTAAACCTCGCCATGGACACGCTGACGATGTATACCGTGAATAATCTGGATCTGATTCCGCCCTGGCTGAATCATCTCCTTCATGTTGTCTATGTCGGCAGCTTCCCGATCATCCTTTATATTCTCTATTCCTATGTAAAATGCCTGACATTTCATATCGAAAGGCATCGGATCACGGCGCTTGAGATGATCCCTCTCGTCCTGGCGATCGTCGGGATCGCGGTTTTACCGATGCACTATGTCGTCACGCCCTACAGCAATTATTCCTCCGGACCGGCGGACAATGTGGCGTATCTCTGCGCGTTTATCTATTTCTTCGTAAGCGTATGGATGATCGTCAGATACCGGGCGCAGGTGGAAAAAAAGGCGCTTTCCGGTATTGCGACGGCATTGGCGAGTCTTGCTACGGTTGTGGTACTGCAGGGGATCTTCGAGCAGCTTCTGATCACAGGCATTGCCGTTACCCTGATCAATGTCGCTCTTTTCTATACCGTGGAAAGCCCCGATGCGGTCTTGATCGAGAAGCTGGCACTGGCCCGCGAAAAAGCCGAAGCCGCCAACAAAGCGAAGTCTTCCTTCCTTGCCCGAATGTCTCATGAGATCCGTACGCCGTTAAACACGATGCTTGGGATGGACGAAATGATCCTGCGGGAAGCAGAGCAGGAGGCTATTCTGACCTACGCGTCAAATATCCGCGACAGCGGCGCGAGACTTTTATCCATTATCAACGAGATCCTTGATTATTCCAAGGTCGAGGCCGGAAAGCTTGAAATTTCCCCGGTACAGTATGAGGTTACCGGAATGCTCCATGATCTGATGACAATGCTCAGAGAACAGACCGAGGAGAAGGATCTGAACTTTATTACGGATTTTGATACGGAGATTCCGCAGGTATTAAACGGTGACGAGATCAGGATCAAGCAGTGCGTGGGCCATCTGCTCTCCAACGCGGTGAAATTTACGGATTCAGGGACTGTCACGCTAAAGGTCAGCTTCGACCTGCTTTCGGAAAATATGATCTCTCTGTATTTTGAGATCAAGGATACCGGTATCGGCCTGAAGCAGGAGGACATGGAGCGCCTTTCCTCCCCTTCGGCGGATTCCTGGGAGATCAATTACAATGTATTTGAGGGTACCGGACTTGGCTTGACCATTACGAGGCAGCTTCTCGGTCTCATGGGCAGTGAATTGAATATGGAAAGCGAATATGGCGTCGGCTCCGTTTTCTCTTTCCAGTTAAGGCAGGAAGTCATTTCCTGGGAGCCGATCGGTGAGACCGTGGTGATGCAAAAGCCCGGAAGAGAGGAAAGAGATGCGTATAAAGCTCTGTTCCATGCTCCGGAGGCGAGGATCCTGGTGATTGATGATACAGAAATGAATCTGGTGGTCATTACCCAGTTCCTGAAGGAGACGGAGATCCGCATTGATACCGCCCTGTCGGGACAGGAGGCGCTCATGCGTGCTACGGAAGAGCATTACGATATCTGTCTGGTCGATCATATGATGCCGGAAATGGACGGCGTTGAAACTATGCGGGAATTAAAAAAGCTCTCGGGTACGATGGATTCGGTCTATATCGCGTTAACGGCCAATGCGGTTTCCGGTGCCAGGGAATTTTATCTGCGTGCCGGCTTTGATGACTATATCGCCAAACCGGTGCAGGGGGATAAGCTTGAGAGACTATTGCTTCGTTACCTGCCGCAGACCATGGTGATGATGTCTTCCTCGCGGAAAAAGAAGGAGGAAGAGCTTTCGGAGAAGCAGAAGGATACCTTCCTTCAGATCGATGGGCTCAATACCGACGACGGCATTACCTATTGCGGTTCCAAGGCGGCTTATCTTGAGGTCCTGCAGATGTTTTACGAATCCCTCTCCGAAAGGGCTTCGGAGATCGAGCACTATTACCACGCGGAGGATATTGAGAATTACCGGGTGAAAGTGCATGCTTTAAAGAGCTCTGCGAAGATCATCGGCGCTTCGGTGTTGTCCGAGGCGGCAAGAGAGCTTGAGGATGCGGCAGTAGAAGGAAATCTGGATCTGATCCGTGAAAAGACCGATGACCTTCTGGAGCTTTACCGCTCCTTCGAAGAGGGTCTGAGTGTTCTGTTCATGCCCGAACAAAAGGAGGAAGAGGAGAAGCCGCCCGCTGACGAGGAAACGCTTCGCATTGCCTATCAGGCCATGGAGGAATATGCGAAGGACTTTGAATATGATATGTTTGAGGCTGCCCTCAATTCTCTGAACGGCTACGCGTTGTCGGACTTTGACGAAGAAAAGACCGGGGAGCTTCGCAAGATGCTTTACGTACTGGATTGGGACGGCATTCTGAAAAAACTGGAAAAGGATGGATAAAAGCTCTTCATGAACGAACAGGGCACGGAACAGAGAATAAGGAATGAAATAGAGCAGGCCTCTCATCTGCTGCTTCTTTGCAGCTATACGATCCTTGCGCTGGCGCTTGTGGTGGTGGATTATCTTTTTTCCTGGGAACCTTGGGCGATCCCCCTGATCGTAGTTGGTGTTCTTTACTGTTGGTATATTCATATTTTCAGTCGTCAGCCGGCTGATTTCCGTCTGTGGCTGTATGTGATACTGATCTCCATCACCTTTTTCTTTTACGGTTCCCACCGGACCAGCCTTTTTGATCTTTCCCTGATCATTACCTATTTTATCACGCTGTTGAATATTACGGGAAAGGAAAGATATCTGCTGTTCTGTCAGGTTTCCTATTATCTGACGGTGTTCTACAATGTCATTATGATGTGGCAGGCGGGCGTTTCGTTTACGCCTCTCGTTAACTGCCGCCTTGTTCTGCATGTTCTGATCATCACTATGTATGCATATATTTCCCGGATGACCATACGCAAAAGAAGCGAGGGGTATACGGAAACAGATCAGATCATCGGATCCTTAAAGGGTGATGCGCAGAGCATGGATGATTTCCTGACAAATGTATCCCATGAGATCCGTACGCCGATCAACGCTGTGATCGGACTTACCTCTGTCCTGCAGAAACGGGAGACCGAGGAAAGCGTCAGGCAGGAGCTTGGGATGGTATTAAACGCCGGCTATAAGGCGGCGGAGCAGATCGGGGATATTCTGGATTATACGGAGATCGACATGAATAAGCTGGTAGTCAGCAACAGCGTTTATACGCTTTCCTCTCTGTTAAACGATCTGATCACAGGTTTAAAGCTGCAGAAGCATATCCGGCATATGCTGATCATGGACGTTGATGCGGATGTACCCGCTGCCCTGATCGGAGACAGTGAAAAGATCAAGAAGATCCTCAGGCATCTGATCAAGAACGGTATGCGCTATACCAAACGGGGCGGCGTATACGTGCATATCTTCAGCATGAACCGCCCTTACGGCGTTAATTTCTGCATGGAGGTAGCCGATACGGGCATCGGTATGTCAGGCGAAGCCATGGGACTAATGTTTGACCGAATTTATCAGGTGGAGTCCGCAAAGGACAGAGCCGCCGGGAGCTTTGGCATCGGCATGACCATCGTCCGGGGACTCGTGCAGTCCATGGGCGGTTTTATCCATGTTGACAGCGAACCAAACGCCGGCACCACCGTCACGGTCAGCATTCCCCAGAAGATCGCTGATCCCGCCCCCTGTATCAATCTGTCAAACCGGGAGTCGATCAGAGCCGGCCTTTATCTTCGCATGGCACGTACGGACGTGCCGCGGGCCAGAGAGTACTTTAACAATATGCTTTCCAATTTTGAAAAGGGACTTGGAATCACGCTGCATCGTTCCAACAGTATTGCCGATCTGAAGCAATACCATGAAAAGGTCGGGTTAACGCATCTGATCACCGGAGATCTGGAATATCTGGCCGACAGCGAATATCTGGAAGAACTGTCGCGCAGGATCCAGGTGATCGTTGTGGTGGAGGATGATTTTACGTTAGAGCCGGGTTCCCATGTGCACCTGCTCAGAAGACCTTTTTACGGGATCACGGCAGCCAGCCTTTTAAATGCGCCCAATGTTTTCCGGGCGGAACTGTTCGCGGAAGAGATGCTGTATCTGCCCGGCATCAGGGTTCTTGTGGTAGACGACGAACCGATGAACCTGGCAGTGGCAAAGGGCGTTTTTTCGGATTACGGCATGTCGGTCACCACGGCCGAATCGGGGCCCGAAGCGGTGAATTTGTGCCGTAAACAGCATTTTGATCTTATTTTTATGGATCATATCATGCCGGATATGGACGGTGTCGAGGCGATGAAGCTGATCCGGGCCGATGCCGGCAAGAAAGACGAGGATCTGATCATCATTGCCCTTACGGCTAATGTGTTGAGCAGTACCAAGGAAATGCTGCTGTCGGAGGGCTTTGATGCCTTTATTCCGAAGCCGATGGAAATGCCGGAGCTTGAGAGAGAGCTCAGAAGACTTACGAAACGATTGTCCCGGTCCAGAGGAGTTAAGCTATGATTCTCAGGAAATTGATCGATATCATCAGAGAAGAGGGCAGAGATATCCAGGAACGTCTCATGCTTTTAGTCTGCACGATTTCTACCGCTACGCTCCTCTGTGTTTTTCTGCTAGGCGTCATTTTCAAGGAAAACCCTACCAGTCTCTTAATGTCAGGCTTCGGATTTGCCCTGTCCGTAGTTATCATGTATTTTTGTATCAAATACAATAAGATCCGACTCGGGGCTATCATCGGCGGCTTTCTGATCGTTACGGTCATTTTGCCGCTTACCTTCTTTGCCAGCGGTTCCATTATGGGCGGTGCCCCTGTCTGGTTTGTCTTCGGCGCTATTTTTGTTTTCATGACGGTTCACGGAAAAATGAGGATAGTCCTGCTTATCGTTCATTTTATCGTCATGGCGGCCAGTTATTTTATCGCGTACCGTTATCCCGACCTGATCACGGAACACACGGTATTGTTTGGCTATCAGGATTCCTTTATGTCGGCAAGCCTTGTCAGCCTGGTAGTCGGCCTGATGTTTGAGTTTTCGATCCGGACCTTTAGGGAGGAAAACAGGCGCAGCGAGAATCAGCGGAAGGAGATCGATGAACTGAACCGCGCCCAGAACCGTTTCTTCTCCACCATGAGCCATGAGATCCGCACGCCCATCAATTCCATTATCGGATTAAATGAGATGATCTTAAGAGAGGATATCTCCGATGAAGTGAAAGAGGACGCACTGAACATTCAGTCTGCCAGTAAGCTGCTTTTACATATCATTAACGATATTCTGGATATGTCCAAGATCGAATCCGGGGAAATGGAGTTAAAGCCCGCCGCTTATGAAGTGGAAACCATGCTGTCCGACCTGGTTTCCATGATATGGATCCGGGCTCAGGAGAAGGCCCTGCAGTTTTATGTGGATGTGGATCCGATGCTGCCGGCCGTGCTTTACGGCGATGAGCTCAGGATCAAGCAGATCCTGATCAATATCCTGACAAATGCCGTAAAATATACGAAAGAAGGCTCTGTAACGCTTTCAATCCAGTTAGAGCAGAAGAACGATGATCAGGTCAATGTGATCTATACGGTTAGCGATACCGGTATCGGCATTAAAAAAGAGAGCATCCCCTATCTGTTCACGGCTTTCAAACGGGTGGATACAGCGGAGAACCGGCATATTGAGGGTACCGGCCTCGGACTTGCGATCGTAAAGCAGTTCACCGAGCTCATGAACGGCTCCATCAAGGTAAACAGTGTGTATATGCAGGGCACGACCTTTGTGGTGGAAATCCCGCAGAGACGCGTCACTGACAGGAATATCGGAAAACTGAACCTGGAACAGCGGCATCACCAGCAGGTCATCAACCGCCGGGCCGGGGATTATCACAGAGTCTTTGAAGCACCCGATGCCAAAATACTGGTGGTGGATGACAACAGCGTGAATCTCCTGGTGGTCAAGAAGCTGTTACGGGATACCAAGGCCCTGATCAGTACGGCGGAAAGCGGCGAGGAAGCGCTGCAGAAGACCCTTGCCGACCATTATGACCTGATCTTTATGGACCATCTGATGCCGGAAATGGATGGCATCGAATGCTTCCATAAACTGAGAGAGCAGACCGGCGGCCAGTGCAAGGACAGTAAGGTCTGCGTTCTGACCGCAAATGCCGGCAGTGACCATAAGGCCATGTATCAGAGCGAGGGCTTTGACGGCTGCCTGGTAAAACCGGTCAGCGGGAGGGAGTTAGAGGATGAGGTACTGAGGCTTCTGCCCAGACAGCTCGTACATATTCTGAATGAAGAGGCGTCGCTTTCAGAGAACCTGATGATCTGGCAGAGAGGCCATCACCGCAAGCTGCCACTGCTCATTACGACGGACAGCGTCTGCGATCTGCCGCGTGAATTCCTGCAGACCAGAAGAGATATTCTGGCTGTCCTGCCTTACCATGTATGTACGGAGCAGGGCGATTTCCTCGATGAGATCGAGACGGAATCCAGGGGCCTGATCACCTATATGCTTTCGGAAGGGGGTACGGTGCGCTCCGTCAGCCCTTCGGTGGAGGAATATGAGGAATTCTTCTCTGCGCGCCTTAGGGAAGCGAATAATATCATTCATATTACGACGGCATCAGGCGTCAGCAGCGGCTATGCCAATGCCTCGGATGCGGCCAGGACCTTTGAGAATGTGACAGTCTTTAACAGCGGCAATGTTTCAAGCGGGATGGGCTTTCTTGTCATGGAGGCCGTCAGGATGGCCAGAGAGGATCAGCCGGCCGATCTGATCCTTCAGACGCTTCAGGAGATGCGGTCCCGGATCAGGACGACCTTTATCGTGGAAAACACCGATTATCTGGCACGTGCAAGGCGGATCAATCCGATCGTCAGCAAGCTGACAAAGGCTTTTATGCTGCATCCGCTGCCTGTGCTTACGGTGAAAAAGGATAAAATGAGCGTGGAACGTATCTGCTTCGGGACGAAGGAAAAAGCCTGGAAAAAATATATCACGACCGCGTTTAATACAACACGTCCGGTAGATACGAGCCTCTTGTTCATTACCTCTGCAGGACTCTCACAGACGGAGCTTGAGGAAATAGAGAAAGAAGTGAGAAAGAACGTTTCGTTTGAAAAAATCATTTTCCAGAATGCTTCCTCGGCCATCAGCGTGAACTGCGGGCCCGGCGCCTTCGGTTTACTGTTTAAGACGATTTCCTGAATTACTTTAAGAGCTCCATTTCATAGTCGATACTGCAGGCGGCAGACAGTTCATTTTCGGACCAGTTGTTCATGATCCGGTCGATCACGATCTGCATATCAACCGGCGGAAGCTCTAAAAGAAGCACTAAAACCCGGCTGCGCCCGCTTTTTGTCACCACATCGCTCTGGCGCAGGGACAATTGCAGAACCTCGGAAAAGGCGTCTGTTTGGGCGGCAGCGTTCTCACTGTCTCCCTCAAGAGTAAACTGCAGAAGCCAGACCGGACGCTGGTAGTTGACGATCATGCGGGTCAGAAACTGAAAGATCAGGCGAAAGCTCTCCAGGGGAAGCAGCATTGCGCCTTTTTTCCGGTCTCGCTCGCCCAGAAGGGTCAAGACGTCCGAAAGTCCTGTCGCCGACAGCTCTGCTTTTTCCTCGTGTCTTTCACTTTCGCGGTAAACACGGTACCCGTGCTTGCCGTTTTTCTTTGTGGCATATAATGCCGCATCCGCTTTCTTAAAGAGCGTGTGATAGTCAGTGCCCTCATCCGGCGCAAAAACACAGCCGACGGAAGCGCCTAACGGGATATTCATATGTTCTCCCAGGATCTCTTCCGCGGCTGCTATCAGCTGTTCATTGATAAACGCTGTTTTACCGGCGACTACCTCTTCATCGGTGATATTCCGGCAGAAGGCCACAAATTCATCTCCGCCGATCCTCCCCACGAGGTCATCATGACGAACGGCCGAACGAAGGATATCCGAAAAGCGGATCAGTATCCTGTCGCCGGCGGCATGGCCGTGCAGGTCGTTCACTAGCTTAAAGCTGTCCAGATCGATGACCATAAGGGCTCCCGGTGTATTGCCGCAGAGAAAGCCGATATCCTCCTCAGACGAGGCTTTGTTTAAAAGCCCGGTCAGCCGGTCATTAGAGGCGGCGTGCTTTAAGGTGTTCATCTTTTCGACTGTCTGCAGGATATTATCGACACGCCGCAGCAGTACGTCTGCCCGGAAGGGCTTGCGGATGAAATCCATGGCACCGCTCAAAAAGCCTTTGATCTCGGTTTCATGGTCATCATCGGCCGTCATAAACATAAAGGGAATATTTCTCTGACAGGTCTCCTGCAGCTTTTTCTGCAGGTCCATCCCGGAAATGCCGGGCATCCTGAGATCGGAAAGCACCATGTCGGGATTTTCCGCTTCAAACAAAGCCATCGCCTCTTCCCCGGAGGAAGCGGCGACCGTTTGAAAGGCTGTCTGCAGTATGTGATTCGTCATCATCAAAGAGACGGGTTCATCGTCTACGATCAGGATTTTTTCATATAAATCATCCTTTACAACTGATAGACCTGTAAGGTATGATATCACAAAAGACAATACTATACAATTGCAAGGAGAGGCATAGGGTATGACGTTAGAGGTATTAGGAGAGTTTGGTGCCGATACGGAGGAAGGTCTGGCCAGATGCATGAATAACGAGGCCTTCTACCTGAAAATGGTGGATATGGGGATCATGGACGAACGCTTTGAGACCCTCGAGGACGTTCTGAAGCAGAATGATCTCGAAACGGCTTTTGAAATGGCCCATGCCTTAAAGGGCGTGATAGGAAATCTTGCGCTGACGCCGCTTTACGCGCCGATCAACGAGCTGACGGAGCTTTTGCGCCATAAGAAGGAAGGGGATTATCTGGCGCTTTACCGGGATATGAAGGAGAAAAGGGACCGGCTCCTTGCGATGCAGAATGACGCGAAATGACATTTGAAAATAAACAGTTGATTTTTTTCCCTTTATCTAATATAATGCTTTATGTTCGGTAGAACATGCTTCCATGGCTCAGCTGGTAGAGCGACGCATTCGTAATGCGTAGGCCGCAGGTTCGAATCCTGCTGGGAGCATGAGAAAGGCTTAAAAAACTGGGGTTGCCGGTGTTTTAAGCCTTTTTTGTAACAGTTTGCAGAAAGGGCCTGAGCGCACGATCGGCCGGGAAAGACCGGCACGGGAGGAAAATATGGCAACACTTTGGGGCGGGAGATTCACGAAAGAAACGGATTCACTGGTAAAGGCCTTTAATGCCTCCCTTCCCTTTGATTTCCGGCTGTACCGGCAGGATATCGAGGGCAGTATCGCGCACGCTGTGATGTTAGGGCGCCAGGGGATCTTAACGGAGGAGGAATCGGCACAGATCGCAAAAGCCCTGCGATCGATCCTTGAAGATATCGAAGCCGGCAGGATCACGGCGGATGAAGACTATGAGGATATTCACAGCCTGGTAGAGGACAAGCTGATCAAACGGATCGGCGATCCGGGGAAGAAGCTGCATACCGGGCGCAGTCGCAACGATCAGGTGGCCGTGGATATGCGGCTCTATACGAGAGAACACGCGAGGGAAACGAAGGCTCTTGTGCTTGCGCTTTTACATTTGCTGTTATCCCTTGAGGAGGAACATCTCGATACCTTCATGCCGGGCTTTACGCATCTTCAGAAGGCACAGCCCGTGACGCTTGCCCATCATCTCGGCGCGTATTTTGAAATGTTCAAACGGGATATGTCCCGTCTTTCCGATACGATCAGACGTATGAATATATGCCCCTTAGGTGCCGGGGCGCTGGCGGGCACCACCTATCCCCTTGACCGTGATCTTACCGCCGAGCTCCTTTCCTTTGACGGACCGGCCTTAAACAGCATGGATGCGGTCTCCGACAGAGATTATCTGATCGAGTATCTGTCGGACCTTTCACTGATCATGATGCATCTTTCCCGGTTCTGTGAGGAGATGATCCTCTGGAACAGTAACGAATACGGCTTTATCGAGCTGGATGATGCGTACTCCACCGGCAGCAGCATTATGCCCCAGAAAAAAAATCCGGATATCGCGGAGCTGATCCGGGGGAAATGCGGCCGGGTTTACGGCGCGCTGCATTCGCTTCTTGTTACGATGAAGGGGCTGCCCCTTGCTTATAATAAGGATATGCAGGAGGATAAGGAGCTGTCCTTTGACGCGATGGATACGGCGGCAGGCTGCTTACGGCTCTTTACCGGCATGCTGAAAACCACGGTCTTCCATAAGGAGACTATGGAAAAAAGCGCCGTCATGGGCTTTACCAATGCGACGGATGCCGCGGATTATCTGGTGAATAAGGGAATGCCCTTCCGGGATGCCCATGCCGTGATCGGAAGGCTCGTTCTGTACTGTATCGAAAAAAACAAGGCGATCGACGAGCTGCCGCTTGAGGAGCTCAAGGAGATCTGTGACAGCTTTGAGGAGGATATCTACGAGGCCGTCAGTCTGAAGACCTGCGTGGAAAGGCGCCTGACCACCGGCGCGCCCGGGAGAGCCGCGATGGAAGAGGCGATCCGGATCAATAAACAATACCTGATAAACGAGGAGGAGAAGAAAGATGAGTGAGAAGCTGAAGGTCGGTATTTTAGGCGGCACCGGTATGGTGGGACAGCGGTTTATTTCACTGCTTGAGGATCATCCGTGGTTTGAGGTGACAACGATCGCCGCATCAAAGCGAAGCAGCGGAAAGACCTATGAGGAGGCTGTTTCCGGCCGCTGGAAAATGGATACGCCGATGCCTGAAGGCGTAAAGAACATCATGGTAAAGGACGTTCAGGACATCGACGCGGTGACAAATGAAGTGGATTTTGTTTTCAGCGCCGTGGATATGACGAAGGATGAGATCCGCGCGATCGAGGAAAGCTATGCCAAAGCGGAGACGCCTGTGGTATCGAATAATTCCGCCCATCGCTGGACGCCGGATGTGCCGATGATCATCCCGGAGATCAATCCGGAGCATGCGGAGATCATCGAATATCAGAGAAAACGGCTCGGGACGAAGCAGGGCTTTGTCGCCGTGAAGCCCAATTGCTCGATCCAGAGCTATACACCTGTTCTGGCCGCCTGGATGGCATATCGGCCGACAGAGGTCGTCGCGACTACCTATCAGGCGATCTCCGGCGCGGGAAAGACCTTTAAGGACTGGCCGGAAATGGAAGGAAATATCATTCCCTATATCGGCGGCGAGGAAGAAAAGAGCGAGCAGGAGCCCCTGCGGATCTTCGGCCATATCAAAGACGGTGAGATCATAAAGGCAGAGCGGCCACTGATCACGACCCAGTGCATCCGGGTACCGGTGTTAAACGGTCATACCGCGGCGGTCTTTGTGCGGTTTGAAAAGAAGCCCTCCAAAGAGGAGCTGATAAAGGCCATGACCGGTTTTTCGGGAGAGCCCCAGAAGCTTATGCTTCCGAGCGCCCCGAAGCAGTTTATCCGCTATCTGGAAGAGGAGAACCGGCCGCAGGTGACATTGGATGTGGATTATGAGAACGGAATGGGGATCACGATCGGAAGGCTTCGCGAGGATACCCTGTTTGACTATAAATTCGTGGGTTTGTCCCATAATACGGTCAGAGGCGCTGCCGGCGGCGGAATACTTTGTGCGGAGCTGTTAAAGGCCAGGGAATATATCATTGCAAAGTAGGATGCTCGGATGGACAAGCTGACATATCAGGTGGATCTCCTGACGGCCATGAATGAGAAGCTCTGCGATACCGACCGGATGCATAAGCTGATCGCCCTGTCAACCGGCGAACTCTATATTTACTGGAATTACCGGCACCATATGGAGGAGCTGGTAGGTCCCTGGGAGGCGGTGCTGCATGTCAGGCCGGCAAATATTCATGATTTTATCGATAAGGAGCTTCCGGAACTGATCCTTGAAAGCGATCAGGAGCTCTTCCGGGATCAGATCCTGAATCTCCCGTACCGGGGAGAGGATTACAGTGAAGCGACGATCCGTTTTAAAAGCGCGGTAGGGAATTTTCACTGCCGCTGCATCCTTTACCGGGATGAAAAAGGTACGCTGACCGACAGGCTGATCGCTTTTCAGCCGCTGGGGTAATAGATATGCTGCAGGAAAGAAGTGTCGAATTCGAATATCTTCGCGGGTTTTACGAGCGGGAGGAGAACCAGACAGTGGTGCTGTATGGAGAACGGTACAGCGGTCTGAATGATTTTATCAGGGATTTCCTGAAGGATAAGGAATATTTTTACTATCTGGCCCGTTCCTGCTCCGAAAAGGAACAGATCAGACAGTGGCAGAACGAGCTCAGGGAGGAGCTTCCCCGGGGAACCTTCTTCGACGAGGGCTTTGAAGGGCTCTTACAGGCGATGCTCAGGCAGAAATGCGGGAAGCGGGTCATTGTCATCGATGAGTTTGAAAAGATCATTCACAGCGCGCCGGGTTTTATCGATACGCTGTTAAGGGTTTCCACGGACCGGTGGAATAACCAGCCGGTGCTGTTTATCCTGATGACAAAAAGCGTATATTTTGTCGAACATCAGATCGTCGAGCGTCTCGGCCGGGCCGCCTATGAGATATCGGGACTGATCAGGCTGAACGAGTTAAAGTTTCTGGATATCGTCAGGCATTTTAAAAGCTTTGATCTGAAGGATTGCGTGGAGATCTATTCCGTCCTCGGCGGATATCCGGAGCTTTGGTCACATTTCAACGACGCTCTGAGCGTTTCCGAAAATATCAGCCGGAGTGTCCTGACAAAGGATCGGTTTTTATACGAATACGGATTCTGCTGTCTGCCGGAGGAGCTCAGGGAATCCGCCGTCTATCATACGATCCTTTTGGCGCTCTCGGAGGGCCGGGAAAAATTAAACGATATCTATAAGATTACCGGCTTCAGCAGGGCAAAGATCAGTGTATATCTGAAAAATCTGATCGCGCTGAATATCGTGAAAAAGGTGGATTCCTATGATACGGCCTGCCGCGAGAACGCGAAGAAGGGGATCTACCGTATCAGCAATTCCTTTATCGCTTTCTGGTTCCGCTTTGTTTATCCGCATCTTTCGGGACTGAAGACGCTGCCGCCGGAACGGTTTTACGCAAAATATATCGCGCCCTCCTTTGACGATTACGCCTCGCGTTACTTTATCGAGGTCTGCTCGGAGTATCTCGAGCTGATGAACCGAATGGGAAAGCTGTCCTTTCGTTACACCAAAAAGGGAAGCTGGATCGGAAAGGTCGGCAATATCGATATCATCGCCCAGGATGAAGAGGGAAATACGCTCTGCGGCTTCTGTTCCTACGGAAAAAGCAGGATGCGTTTTGAGGATTATGAGTGGTTTCGCTTCTGCGTGGAGCAGGCAAAGCTCAAGGTGAACGATTATTTTCTGTTCTCCTCCGGCACCTTTGACGAACGGATCATCAGCGCTGCCGAGGAGACCGAAAATATTTACCTGATCGACGCTTCCAAGCTTTAGTTTAAATGCGTTGCGTTTGACAGGATTAAGTGGTACAGTTTTTTAAAGTAGTGTTTTAAGAGGAGGTAAAAGAACATGAAAAAATGGATGGCTTATGTATTAACGGGATGTCTGATGGGCGCCATGCTTTCGGGCTGCGCGGCGGCACCGGCACCGGCTTCTTCCGAAGGAAACGCGGCTGCCGCGGATGCTGATACGGCAGAGGAAACACAGGAAGGCGGAACGCTTGTCATGGCGACCAACGCGGAATTTCCGCCCTATGAATTCTATGACGGAGAAGATATTGTCGGGATCGACGCGGAGATCGCGGCTGCGATCGCCGAGGATCTCGGGATGACGCTTGAGATCGAGGATATGGCGTTTGATTCGATCATTGCTTCCGTGCAGACCGGCAAGGCTGATATCGGTGCCGCGGGCATGACTGTCACCGAAGACAGACTGGAAAACGTGAATTTCTCTGAGCCTTACGCGGAAAGTGCCCAGATGATCATTATTCAGGAGGGTAGCGATGTGACGGGGCCGGATGACCTTGTCGGAAAGACCATCGGCGTACAGCTTGGAACGACGGGAGATATCTATGCGGGAGATATCGAGAATGCTACGTTAGAACGCTATAATAAAGGTATGGAAGCGATCCAGGCGCTGACCCAGGGCAAGGTGGACGCTGTGATCATCGACAGGGAGCCGGCCAAGGTTTTCGTCAGCCAGAATGAAGGCATCAAAATGTTAGATGAGGAGTTTACGGTAGAGCAGTACGCCATCGCGATCGCGAAGGAGAACGAGAAGCTCTTAGCCGATGTAAACGCTTCCATCACGAAGCTGAAGGAGTCCGGAAAGCTCCAGGAGATCGTGGATAAGTACATTTCAGCGGAATAATTCGCCATGAGTGATCTTGTAAACTCGTTTTATCAGAATTTCATCGAAAAAGACAGGTATCAGTATCTTCTGGACGGCTTGAAAAACACGCTGATCGTGACTTTCTTTGCCGTCCTGATCGGCATTGCCATCGGCTTTATCCTCGCGATCATCCGTTCCACCTATGACAATACAAAAAAACTGAAAATTCTGAATTTTTTTGCCAATGTCTATCTGACGGTGATCCGTGGAACGCCGGTGGTACTGCAGCTTCTGATCACTTATTTTGTCATATTCGCCTCTGTCAATATCAGTAAGCTGCTGGTTGCGATCATTGCCTTTGGTATCAATTCCGGCGCCTATGTGGCCGAGATCATCCGAAGCGGCATAAACTCCATAGACAGAGGGCAGTTTGAGGCCGGACGTTCCCTTGGGTTTTCCTATGCCCAGACCATGATCTACTTTATCCTGCCGCAGGCATTGAAAAATGTTCTGCCGGCGCTTGGCAATGAGTTCGTTGTCCTGTTAAAGGAAACGTCGGTGGCCGGTTATATCGCCCTGCAGGATCTGACGAAGGGAGCTGATATCATCAGAAGCCAGACCTATTCCGCTTTTATGCCTCTTGTCATGGCGGCGGCGATCTATCTGGTCATGGTGATCGCTTTTGACTATCTGATCAAACGGCTGGAAAGGAGGCTCAGAAGCAGTGACCACTGATAACAGTTCCAATTCCCCGCTGATAAAGGTCAGAGGGCTTTGCAAGGCCTTCACCGGCATTGAAGCGCTAAAGAATATTTCCGTGGATATCTTTCAGGGTGATGTCGCTTTTATCGTCGGTCCCTCCGGTTCCGGAAAAAGCACGTTTTTGCGGTGCCTGAACCGTCTTGAGGAGCCCACGGGCGGCTCGATCTTCTTTGACGGCGAGGATATCTGCGATAAGACCTGTAATATCGACCTGCACCGCCAGAAGATGGGCATGGTGTTCCAGCAGTTCAACCTCTTCCCGCATCTGACGGTCATGAGAAATCTGACCATCGGGCCCATGAAGCTTCAGAACAAAACAAAAGAGGAGGCGGAGGCAAAAGCCGATGCCCTGTTAAAGCGGGTCGGTCTTTCGGACAGGAGGGACGCATACCCCAATCAGCTGTCGGGCGGCCAAAAGCAGCGGATCGCGATCTGCCGTTCACTATGCATGAACCCGGAGGTCATGCTGTTTGACGAGCCCACGAGCGCCCTCGATCCCGAGATGGTGGGAGAGGTGCTTAATGTTATGCGGGAACTCGCGAACGAAAAGATGACCATGGTTGTCGTGACCCACGAAATGGGCTTTGCCAGAGAAGTGGCCAACCGGGTATTCTTTATGGCAGACGGCGAGATCCTCGAGGAAAACGCGCCGGTGGCTTTCTTTGATCATCCGCAGAACGAGCGGCTCCGGTCGTTTCTCAGGAGCGTTTTATGAGCAAATCTGTTTTTATCGCCGAAAAACCCAGCGTTGCCCGGGATTTTGCGGAGGCTCTGAAGCTGAAGACAAAAAGCTACGACGGGTATCTGGAATCGGAAAATACCATTATCACCTGGTGCGTCGGGCATCTGATCACCATGAGTTATCCCGACGCCTATAACGAGAAATATAAAAAGTGGAGCTTTACAACGCTCCCTTTTTTACCGGAGAAATATAAATATGAAGTGATCCCCGCCTCGAAGAAGCAGTTTGAAACGGTAAAGAAGCTGCTGACCAGAGAGGATGTGGAAACGATCTATGTCTGTACCGATTCGGGACGGGAGGGAGAATATATCTACCGCCTCGTTGATCAGGAAGCCCATGTGACCGGAAAAAAGAAAAAAAGGGTATGGATCGATTCTCAGACCGAGGAGGAGATCAAGCGGGGCATCCGGGAAGCAAAGGATCTTTCCGCCTATGACGCGTTAGCGGATGCCGCTTACCTGAGAGCCAAGGAAGACTATCTGATGGGCATCAATTTTTCCCGTGCGCTGAGCTTAAAATACGGGGATGCCATCGCGGATTTCCTGCATATGAAATACGCCGTGATCTCGGTAGGCCGGGTCATGACCTGCGTTCTTGGCATGGTGGTGAAAAGAGAGCGGGAGATAAGGGCTTTTGTCAAAACCCCCTTTTTCCGGGTCATCGCGGTCTTAAGTCCGGAGGATACCGGATCCTTTCAGGCGGAATTCAAGGCCGTGGAGGGTTCCCGTTATTATCTGTCTCCGAAGCTATATAAGGATAACGGTTTTCTTAACAGAGATGACGCCGAGGAGCTGATTGAGAGCCTGACTGCGCAGGCAGAGGGGAAAGCCGCGGTTTCTTCCGTCGAATGGAAGAAGGAAAAGAAGAATCCGCCGCTTTTATTTGATCTGGGCGAGCTGCAGAAGCACTGCTCCAAGCTCTTTAAGATCACGCCGGAGCAGACGCTGAACGTAGTGCAGGAGCTCTATGAAAAGAAGCTTGTCACCTATCCCCGGACGGACGCGAGAGTCCTTTCGACGGCAATCGCCAAGGAAATCCATAAGAATATAGGCGGCCTGAAGCAGTATCCGCAGACAGCTTCGATAGCGGACGAGATCTTAAAAAGCGAGAGCCATAAAAATATCGCGAAAACAAAATACGTCAATGATAAGCAGATCACCGATCATTACGCGATCATCCCGACGGGACAGGGCTTACAGACGCTTCCGAAGCTGTCGCCGTTATCACAGCATATCTACGAGGTGATCGCAAGGAGGTTTTTGGGGATCTTTCTGCCGCCCGCCGAGTATACCAAGGCTTCTCTGGTCCTTGATATAGCCGGGGAAAGCTTCTTTTCCTCGTTTAAGCTTTTAGTAAAGGAAGGATTTCTTTCGGCTTCCACTTACTCCTTTGTTCAGAAGAAGGAACAGACGAAGGAAGAGAAGGAAGACAAGGACGATAGCGGCGAAGAGGATGAGGAAAACGCGAAATGCGACGCGGCTTTCCTCGAGAAGCTCCGGGCATTAAAGAAAGGGAGCCTGGTCGATCTGTCCTCTCTCTTTATTAAGGAAGGAGAAACCGCGCCGCCGAAGCGTTACGATACCGGCACGATCATCGACGCGATGAAATACGCGGGCCAGCAGATCGAGGACGAGGAGCTCAGGGAGCAGATCAAGGGAAGCGGGATCGGCACCAGCGCTACCAGAAGCGGTATCCTCGAAAAGCTTTTCCGCAATAAATATCTGAAGGTCAATAAGAAGACACAGGTCATCTCACCCGAGCTTTTCGGGGAAATGATCTATGACGTGGTCTATGCCTCGATCCGGCCGTTACTTGACCCGACGCTGACCGCAAGCTGGGAAAAGGGGCTTACGCAGGTGGCTTCCGGGGAGATCACGGAGGATGTTTATATGGGCAAGCTGAACGATTATGTGGCCAGACGGACCAATGCCGTGCGCACCATGGAGAATCAGGCGGGCCTGCGCAGCATGTTTTTACGGGCCGCTGAATATTATAAGAAGTAAGCGCAGAATCGGCGCAGAAGGAGGGGAGTATGAAGAACTGTACGATTGAAGAACTGTTTGATCTGAATGAAACCATTGCCGCAAAGCTCTTTGAGGGCCATACCTATCCCTGGGAGCTCCTGCCGCTCATCAAGGATTTTATCAAAGGTCTCGGAGACGAGCTTTCGCAGGAGGACTATGAAAAGCGCGGTGTGGATATCTGGGTGGCCCGTTCGGCGAGGGTTTATCCTTCCGCCTATATCAACGGCCCTGCCATTATTTGTCCGGAGGCCGAGGTCCGTCACTGCGCCTTTATCCGCGGCAGCGCCATTGTTGGCGCGGGAGCCGTGGTCGGAAATTCCACCGAGTTAAAGAATGTGATCCTGTTTAATAAGGTACAGGTTCCGCATTATAATTATGTAGGAGATTCGATCTTGGGCTTTAAGGCACATATGGGCGCCGGTTCCATCACCTCTAATGTCAAATCAGACAAAACGCCGGTGATCGTCAAGGACGGGGAGGCTTCCGAAGAGACCGGCCTGAAGAAATTCGGCGCCATGATCGGGGACAATGTGGAGGTCGGCTGCAACTCGGTATTAAACCCCGGTACGGTCATCGGACGGGGCAGCCAGATCTATCCCTGCTCCTCTGTACGGGGCGTGATCCCGCCGAATCATATCTATAAGGTACGGACCGAAATCGTCGAAAAGCAATGAGGCTTGATTTTACGGCATTCTTACAAAACAGACACAGATTGTTCAAAAAATGTTAATAAAATTTCTATGTAAAATCGATAAATTCTTGTAACAAAATACCAAGTTAATGGTATAATATCCGTGTATAATATTAACGGCTGTTCAAGCTTCTGATGGTTGGGGGAGAGCAGTTGTTATGTTATAAATCTTTAAGAAAAGGAAGGTATTATTTATGGCAGAGGAAAACAATGCTAACAAGTCACCAAACAACGCGGGAGCCGCGAAAAAAAGTCTCCCGAATCTTCTGGACCATAAGGACATGTCTGATTATGAGCGTTCTTCCTATGAAGAGCAGCTTTTAAACAGTCTCAGCAATGATGATGCCAAAATAATGGCTTCACTCCTTATGGATATTCGTGACAAGAATGACAAGGCGTTGAAGACCGCAAAGAAGCAGTCGAACTTCTCTCTGGGAACTTCGATCTTCTGCGCTCTGATCGTTTTGATCCTCGCGATTACGGTATTCTCTCTCGTTCCGAAGATCACGAGTCTTGTGGCGGATGTACAGGGCACTATCGGCCAGGTTAACGGCCTGATCGGGGACGTTAGCGGCCAGATCGACGGCATCGTTGGTTCTTTGAACGATACCATCGGTAACGTAACAGGTCAGTTAGACAGCATCATGGGTCAGGTTGACGGCATCGTAGGTCAGGTCGACGGCATCGTAGGCCAGGCTAACGGCATCGTAGATCAGGCGAACACGATCATGGGCGAAGCGCAGGGCGTTATCAAGAACGCTCAGGAGATCACCGATGAGATCGCTGCGGCGGATATCGAAGGTCTCGTAAATAACGTTGAGTCCATCACGAAGCAGGTTTCCGAGGCTGACGTAACAGGTCTCGTAAACAATGCGAACGATCTGATCGGAACGATTTCGGATGCGGATATCGCCGGTGTTGTGAACAACGTGAACGGCCTTGTTGAAAATGCAAACGGAACGATTTCCATGATCAATGGTCTTGGCCTTGACAAGCTGGTGGCAGGCGTGAATTCGACTCTGGATTACATCAGAAATCTCGGATTCGAAGGCATGATCGCACAGGCTACTGACGTTCTCAGCAATGTGAACGGTCAGGTTATGACGCTGGTAGCCGATGTGGATGCGGTTGTGAAACAGATCGCTTCCGCACATCTTGATCAGCTTGTAAACGCGATTAATGAGATCAGCAATCAGATCGCTGCGGCAAGGATCGATGAGTTAGTGAACTCCACCAACGCACTCGTTTCCATGCTTGCTCAGACAGACATCAACGGTCTCGTTGGTAATCTGAGCGCTCTGACAGCTCAGTTAACGACTCTTGACTACAATTCAGTCTTCGCGAGTGTAGACGGAATGGCAAAGGATATGAACACGATCACCACGGAATTCGCAAGCCTTGATTACGCCGGTGTATTCGACGATTTCGAGACTGTGACGGATCAGGTGGCAAATGCTCACTTTGACAAACTGTTCGAAAACGTCGTGACAGTTTCTGATGAGGTAGCAAGCGTTGATATCGCCGGTATGGTCGATAACGTGAACGGTACGGTTAACGACGTGAACGCAGTCGTGACGGAAGTTCAGAAGTCCGACATCAACGGTGTAGTGAACAACGTAAATGAGCTCGTAACGAACGGCAACGAAGCAGTTGAGACCCTCGTTTCCACCGGAAGCGAAGCGGTTGATACGCTTGTAAAGAGCAGCGATGACTCCATCAACACCTTTGTTGAGGAGAGCAGCAATTCTCTTGAGGACGCGCTGGGCGCAGTAGTTGAAGTAATTGTTGTGACTCTTAACGATCTCAGCAATAACATCAGCAACAGCATTAACAACAGCATTGCCAGCCTGAACATGGGCGGCATCGAGAGCACTTTAGACCAGATTCTCGGCGCTGTTACTGGCGGCATGTAATTAAACCATTAAAAAATCGTTTGGTGACAAAACGGAGAGAAAACTCTGCCCCCAAAGGGGTAACTGCTGAATCATAGTGAGGATTATTGTTTATGTTAGGTGCTGATGCAATGGCAAAATGCCTGGAAGAAGAAGGTGTAAAAGCAGTCTTCGGATATCCCGGTGTTGCTATATGTCCGTTTTTTAACAGCATGTTATCAGTACATATAGACAGGATCCTTGTGAGAACCGAGCAAAATGCCGCGCATGCGGCAAGCGGTTATGCAAGGGTATCTGGTGAAGTCGGGGTCTGCGTTGCGACGTCGGGCCCCGGCGCCACCAACCTGATCACCGGTATTGCAACAGCATACGCAGATTCAATACCGCTTGTCTGTATCACCGGACAGGTGGATTCCTCACTTCTTGGTTCAGACGTATTCCAGGAAGCGGATATTACGGGGGCCGCTGAGTCCTTCGTAAAATACAGCTATCTCGTCAGAAACGCGGAGGATATTCCGCGTATATTTAAAGAAGCCTTCCATATCGCGTCTACGGGACGCCGGGGCCCTGTGCTCATTGACGTACCGATCGACGTACAAAACACAACCATTACGAAATTCAAATATCCTGAACAGGTTAATCTACGCACCTATAAGCCCACCGTCAAGGGGCACGCCGTGCAGATCAAGAAGGTGATCAAAGCGCTTTCCAAAGCGAAAAAACCGATCATCTGCGCCGGTGGGGGCGTTATATTAAGCGGAGCCAGACAGGAGCTCCGCCATTTTTCGCATCAATATGAAATACCCGTCGTTTCGACCATGATGGGATTAAGCGCGATGCCTACGGAGGATCCGCTTTATTTCGGGATGGTGGGCAATAACGGCAAATCCTATGCGAACCGTGCCATGAACGACGCGGATCTGATCATCATGACAGGCGCCAGGGTCGCGGACAGGGCGATTTCCCAGCCTGATCTGATCACCGATAATAAAATCCTGATCCATATCGACGTTGATCCGGCAGAGATCGGAAAGAATGTGGGACCTACGATACCGCTTGTCGGCGATATCAAAGCCATTTTCGAAGAGCTGAACCAGTATGAGCTGAAGGCGGATTTCTCTTCTTGGGTCGCGCTGCTCAAAGAGTATAAGGCGCAGGCGCCGGTCAGAAAGAAACCGCGGGACGGCTTTGTAGATCCGGCCGCGCTGATCGGAAGGCTTTCCGAAAGGCTTGCGGAGAACGCGGTTTACGTTGCGGATGTCGGACAGAATCAGATGTGGTCCTGCGGATACCATATCGTAAAGGAGGGATTGTTTTTAACCTCCGGCGGCATGGGTACCATGGGATATTCGATTCCGGCTGCCATCGGCGCGAGAGCGGCGGATCCCGACCGCCAGATCGTAGCCGTCTGCGGGGACGGTTCCTTCCAGATGTCGATGATGGAGCTTGCCACGATGCAGCAGCATAAGCTGCCCGTTAAGATCATTGTTCTGCAGAACGGTTATCTCGGGTTAGTGAGAGAGTATCAGCATAACACCTATAAAGGGAATTATTCGGTCGTGGATCTGTCAGGGAGTCCCGATCTGACAAAACTGGCTTCTGCCTATGATATTCCCTGTCTGAAAGCGGAAGATATGAACGGCCTCGATGAGATCATCGACCGATTCTTAAAAATAGAAGGGCCTGTGATCATGGATGTACGCATAGACCCGTTGGACACGGTAAAGTAATATGAAGAGAATTTATTCGGTTCTGGTAGAAAACCGCTCCGGCGTACTGGCCAAGGTGGCCGGGCTTTTTGCGAGAAGATGCTTTAATATCGATTCTCTTGCAGTGGGCGAGACCTTTGAAAAGGGCGTCAGTAATATTACGATCGTTTCGTCCGGTGAAAAAGCCACGTTAGAACAGATTGAAAAACAGCTGAATAAGAAACTTGACGTGATCAAGGTCAAGACGTTTTCCGAGGAGGAAAGCTTAAGCCGGGAGCTGATCTTAGTCAAGGTAAGGTTTAACAAAAACAATCGCCGTGAGCTTTTGGAAATCTGTGATGCGCTGGGCGCGCAGATCGCCGATATTTCGAAGTCCATGATGACGATCCAGATGTGTGACGTGCCGGAAAAGACCGCGGCTTTGATGGAAATGCTTGCTTCCATCAGCGTGGTGGAGGTTGCAAGGACCGGAACCCTGGCGCTGCCGAAATGCATCCTGAGTGAAAAACAGTAAGGAAATGTTAAGGAAATCTGACATATGAACAAAAAAGTATTTCAGCTGATCGTTGAAAATTCCTCCGGTGTACTGAGCCGGATCTCGGGGCTTTTCAGCCGCCGGGGCTATAATATTGAAAGCATCACCGCGGGCGTTACCTCTGATCCGGGGCTGACGCGTATTACGATCGTGGCCTCCGGGGATGATGATATCTTAGAGCAGATCGAAAAGCAGGTTGCGAAGCTGATCGATGTTCTGTCGGTCGTGGAGCTTAAGGCAGAGGATTCGGTTTACCGGGAACTTTTGATGATCAAGCTCAGGGTCCTGCCGGAGCAGCGGGCGTCTGTGGTCGCGCTGACCGAGACGGATGTTTTCCGCGCCAATATCATTGACGTTGGACCGGATTCCATGATCATCGAGCTGACCGGAACGCAGAGCAAGGTGGACGATTTCATCGCGCTCGTCGATTGTTACGAGATCATCGAAATAGCGCGTACCGGTATCGCCGGGCTGACAAGAGGCACTGATAAGCTGGTACATATTAATGAAATGATTCAGTCAGGAAAACCTGACTGAATCGGCATGAACCGAGGTTCATGCCTGAGCGCACGACTTGCAGGCAAATCGGCGCAGGATAGAAAATAATAAATTGTCATATATAAGAAGGAGGTTTTTGAAATGGCAAAAATTTATTATCAGGAGGATTGTAATCTTTCCATGCTGGACGGCAAGACAATTGCCGTGATCGGCTATGGCAGCCAGGGGCACGCGCATGCGCTGAACGCGAAGGAGTCAGGCTGCAACGTCATCATCGGACTGTATGAGGGCTCAAAGTCCTGGGACAAGGCCGTAAAGCAGGGATTTGATGTTTATACGACAGCTGAGGCTGCCAAAAAGGCAGATATCATCATGATCCTGATCAACGATGAAAAGCAGGCGGATATGTATAAGAAGGATATCGAGCCGAATCTGGAGGCAGGCAATATGCTGATGTTTGCCCATGGCTTTAATATCCATTTCGGCTGCATCACCCCGCCGAAGGATGTTGACGTGACGATGATCGCGCCGAAGGGCCCCGGCCATACCGTAAGATCCGAATATCTCGAGGGAAAGGGCGTTCCCTGCCTCGTAGCGGTAGAGCAGGACGCTACCGGAAAGGCTCTGGATATCGCACTGGCCTATGCGCTGGCTATCGGCGGCGCGAGAGCGGGTGTTTTAGAGACGACCTTCCGTACAGAGACGGAAACCGATCTGTTTGGTGAGCAGGCTGTTCTCTGCGGTGGTGTCTGCGCTTTGATGCAGGCTGGCTTTGAGACGTTGGTGGAAGCCGGTTATGATGAGAGAAATGCTTACTTTGAATGTATACACGAGATGAAGCTGATCGTGGATCTGATCTATCAGTCCGGATTTGCGGGGATGCGGTACTCGATCTCCAACACGGCGGAATACGGCGATTACGTGACCGGCCCGAAGATTATCACAGAGGATACGAAGAAGGCCATGAAGAAGATCCTTTCCGATATTCAGGACGGGTCCTTCGCGAAGGAATTCCTGCTTGATATGTCTCCGGCAGGCCGTCAGGTGCACTTCAGAGCCATGCGGAACAAGGCTGCCGAGCATCCCGCCGAGAAGGTAGGAGAGGAGATCCGCAAGCTTTACAGCTGGAACAACGAAGACGACAAACTGATTAATAACTAACGAACAAAAATATGATGGTATAAGGAAATGATTTTCCCGAAAGGCAGATGAAAGGAGGACTTCGATATGGGAATGACTCCTAAGCAGTTCCAAGGGTTTATCAGACTGAGTATTGATAAGATCAAAAGAGCCCTGAAGGAATCACCTGACAATCAGGAATTGAAAGAACTCCTGGATATTTATCAATCTATGCTGGAAGACGGAGATTAAAAAATGAACCATATTATAACAATCAGCCGGGCCTTCGGGTCCGGTGGTTCGGAAATAGCCGGAAAGCTGGCAAAACGCCTGAATATCAAATATTATGATAAGGATCTGTTGAAACGGGCGGCGGAAGAGTCCGGCATGGCCCACGAGATCTTTGAGAACCATGACGAGAAGCCGACCAGCAGTTTCCTGTACAATCTGGTCATGGATACCTATTCTTTCAGCTATGGGTCCTCCCCTTATGTGGAGATGCCGATCAGCCATAAGGTTTTCCTTGCGCAGTTCGAAACGATCAAGAATATAGCGAAAGAAGGGCCGTGCATTATCGTAGGCCGCTGCGCGGATTACGCGCTTGCGGAAATGGATAATGTGATCAATCTCTTTATTTACGCGGATCTGGATGCCAGAGTCGAGCGGATTTCCAAAAAGTATAATATGACGTCGGAAAAGGCCCGTGAGATGATACAGAAAAAGGATAAGCAGCGGGCCAATTACCATAATTTCTATTCTTCCTTCAAATGGGGGAAGGCGGATACCTATGATCTGTGTATTGACAGCCATATCCTGGGCATTGAGGGCACGGTATCCTTCCTGGAGGAATATGTCCGAAGAGTGGAAGCCGGAAAACCAGTTTCCTTATACACGGAACCGACGTAAAATAAAAAAATTGAACCTGCTTTTTTACTGCGCTGCTGATGATCTATGAAAGGATTTGATAAAAAATACATTCGTATCGGTCTTTTGCTCGTAATCTGCGCCTGTCTCTGCATCAGCTTCTATTTCCTGATGAAGAACGGTGCGGAGTCTTTGATTGCCGTTAAGGATCATGCAGTTAATACGATGCTGCCGTTTATCAACGGTCTGGTACTGGCATATCTCCTGAATCCTATCATGAAAGCAATAGAAGAGCGGCTTATGCTTCCTTTGTTTGAGAAGAATGAGAAGCTTAAGAACAAAAAAACGCTGGCCAGAGGGCTTTCCCTGCTGTTGACGATCATTATTTTCGCTCTGATCCTGACCGGCCTGATCGTCATGATCGTTCCTCAGCTTTTTTCGAGCATTCAGAGCATCATTTTGCGGACGCCTTCTTATCTGGCTTCCCTGAACAGGCTCGTCTCGGATATGCTGAAGAACAACCCGGATTTTGAAGAGCTGTTCAATACCTATTCCGGACGGCTGGAAACACTGATCAATAATGAAGTGCTTCCGGCGCTGCAGTCTCTGATCTCAACGGTTTCAAGCACTTTATTGTCGTATGTATACGGCTTTGTCCAGAGCATCATCAAGTTCATCGTCGGCATTATCCTCTGCGTTTATCTGCTGTTCCGCAAGGAAGCCTATCTGGCGCAGTGCAAAAAAGTCGTCTATGCTTTTATGAGTTCGCCGGAAAGAGCCAATCAATTAATAAATAACGCCCGTTTCACAAACAGGACCTTCGGCGGTTTTATTACCGGCAAGCTGTTCGATTCCCTGATCATCGGGATCATCACCTTTATC
>JAILQQ010000145.1 GCA_024698885.1 Lachnospiraceae bacterium
CCGTTAATGTCCATGTTTTTCCCTGCACTCCTCCGCGCTCATACCGGCGATGCTCTTCATATCGGCATCCACCATCATTGCCACCAGATTCTTAAAGTCCACCTTTCTCTTCCAGCCCAGAACCTTCTCTGCCTTGGAGGAATCACCCCAGAGGAATTCCACCTCCGCCGGCCGGAAATACCGGGGATTGACATCGACAAGGATCCGCCCGGTCGCCCGGTCCACGCCCTTTTCGCTGACGCCGGCACCCTTCCAGCCGATCTCGATCCCTACCTCACGAAAAGCCAACTCTACAAATTCCCTGACCGTATGGGTCTCGTTCGTAGCCAGTACGAAATCATCCGGCTTGTCGTGCTGTAATATCCGCCACATTCCCTCTACATAGTCGCCGGCAAAGCCCCAGTCTCTTTTGGCGTCCAGATTTCCCAGGGAAAGCTTTTCTCTTTCATCAGCCATGATCGCCGCCACGGCCCGCGTGATCTTGCGGGTAACAAAGGTTTCGCCTCTTCTGGGCGACTCATGATTGAACAGGATCCCGTTGCAGGCAAAGAGATTATACGCTTCCCTGTAATTTACCGTGATCCAGTACGCGTAAAGCTTGGCCGCTCCGTAAGGGCTCTTCGGATAGAACGGCGTTTTTTCGCTCTGCGGAGCCGTTTCCGGCAATCCGCCGAAAAGCTCCGAGGTAGACGCCTGGTAGAACCGGCATTTCACGCCGGTCTTCTTGATCGCGTCAAGAAGCCTGAGCGTTCCGATCCCTGTGGTTTCCGCCGTATATTCCGGCACCTCGAAGGAAACCGCCACATGGGACTGGGCCGCCAGGTTATAGATCTCCGTCGGCTGTACCTGTTCGATCAGACGGTTCAGATTGCTGGAGTCGGTCAGATCGCCATGGTGCAGGAACATGGTCTTGTCCCGGATCTCCCGGTCATAATAAAGATGATCGATCCGGTCCGTGCTGATCGTGCTGTGCCGTCTGATGATGCCGTGCACCTCATAACCCTTTTCCAGTAACAATTCTGCCAGATATGATCCGTCCTGGCCTGTGATTCCCGTGATCAAAGCAACATTTCTCATATATTTTCTCCCACAAGCTTATTTTTATGATATAGTAAACGCAACAAGTAATTGCGTTTACTATAACGCTCCGCGAGGATGCGCACGGATTTTGAAGGAAATATGCCGCAGGAAGCGGCCAAAATCCGGCGCAGCAAACGACAAAACGAAAAGAGTTTTGTCGTTTGCTATAAAATTAGTAATGCTCATTATAGTTTAACATAACGCTTGAGCGAATTCAATATTTACGGGGGGAGAGTAGGATGTCCTTCTTCAGGGAACTGCTTCAGAATTATATGTTTATGGCTGCTGCCATAGGCTGGTTTACCGCTCAGCTCATTAAAACACTGATCGATCTTCGGTTCAATAAGGAATGGAATTGGGAAAGAATGGTAGGCTCCGGCGGCATGCCAAGCTCTCATTCCTCTACGGTCTGTGCTCTTATGACTGCCGCGGCCCTCGAGTGCGGTCCGGCCTCTCATGAGTTTGCGATCTGTGCTTTCTTCGCGATCATCGTCATGTACGACGCAAGAGGCGTGAGACGGGAAACCGGAAATCAGGCCGTCGTGTTGAACCAGATCATGGATTATTTCTCAAACGAGCACCCGGAAAAGATCTCCTTCGACGAGGAGAAGCTGAAGGAGCTTATCGGCCATACGCCGTTACAGGTCCTGATCGGCGCGATACTCGGCATCGTGATCGGCTTAGCCGTGTACCCCCTCTTCTATTAAGGCCTGCTATCGTATACTTTTGATCAGCTCACAAAGATCAGCCTCACACAGGCCTTCTTCGCCACTGCGGAAAGCGATGGAAAAGTGGCAGTCGCCGGCATCATAATATGCTAACCGGATGCTCTCGCCGTCTCCCAGACAGTGAACGGTCAGCCCTTCCACGCTTTCTTCCCGTTCCGAGGGGTACGGGGTGTCATCCCCCGCAAGGGCCGTCCCCTCCATATCAGCGGACTTCCTGACGGTCAGCTCATAATCCTCTGCCTGATACAGCGCCTCGATCGTCCCCTCTATATAGCGGTAGGTAGTCAGCTTTAATTCCTTTCCGTTCTGCAAGGTGATCTCCTCAGCCGGCGGGGTAAACGTAAGCTCCGCCCACTCCTCTGCGACGGACAGGCTCTGTGTCTCGCCCCAGGGATTGGCAATGCGTGCACTTTCAGCCATCTGCAGCCATTCATCCTCGTCTGTTTCATTCGCGCTTGTTTCGGATCCATCCTCTTCTGTTTCGTTCACGCTTGTTTCGGATTGGTCCGAAGCCGCTTCTTCCGCCGGTTTTCCTGCCGGATCATAGTAACCGGTACATCCGATCAGATGAATTGCCAAAAGAGACCCTGTCAGAATACAGGCAAACGCGGTCCTTATCTCCCACTTTTTCAAAATATCTCACTCCCTTGCCCTGCCGCCAATTTATCTGTTCCGAACCCACTGGCTTCTGAACAGATACGCGGGCTGTCCTGAACAATTTTGTTTGCTATACTTCAAATGATAAAGGAAATCTTTTCGGCATACTTTTTATTGTATACAAGCTGCAGAATGATTAACAGCATGTAAAAATAGGCCATGATATAGACCGGATAATAGTACTTGAAATAGGAGGCCGGTGCCAGCACGAAGACAATTAGGAAATGGCACAGCAGTCCTCCCGTCAGGAAGAAGGTATAGAAGCGCCGTCTGATCAGCGCGTAAATACACAGAAGCAGGATAAAGCATACCGGAATAAACAGGTTATAGGATACCGTCTTGACGACGCTGACGCCGAAGGAAGCAAGCTCTCCGGGACTACTGCCCGTAAAGCTTATATGGTAGGGCAGCGCGGCATAGCAGAAGGCACCGAAGCGGGTCTTTAAGAGCACCTGGGGATTGTTTTTAAACAGGCGTTTGCAGGCATCCGCGTAATCAAAGAAATCTGCCACAGAAGCTTCCTCCCTGACGCCGACGAACCCGTCCGCGTAAAGGATCAGCGAATCCTCATAATTGATATCGCCGTAATAATCATTGATCGCATCGATCACGTCCAGGGAAAGATAGCGGTCGATCACCTCAAGGTCTTCCCTGTTTTTCTCCCGGTCAAGACCGTTTCGGAACATATTTGTCACCGTATACGCGTAAAAGGGCTTCATGCGGTCATCGGCCTTTGCCGAAAGCTCCGAAGCCGTAAACCCGTTCTGCGGGACGGAGATCAGATACTGGCAAAGGAGCGATCCTATGATCAGAAGGATCAGATTCTTCGTCTGTCTGAGCGACGGATAGGCAAAAAGCAGCAGGATCACGGACAGCACGGCTAAATAGATCCCTTCTGTACGCCACTGGGTCAGGACTGCGGCTAAAAAGACCAAAAAAACGATCTTTCCGGGCCCCGCCGTCTTTTTTTCGAGCTGGTCAAATAAGAGCACAGTCATCAGATACAGATAAACAAAGAAGTAGATCGGCAGGCGGTGGGCACTCGTAGTATAGGCTAAAACCGGATAGAGCAGGAAAAGCAGGTAGGTCGCGCAGCCGTAATACCGGCCAAGATACCCTCTGACCCGGTAAACCACATAACCCACCACGAGAAATTCAAGGATCAGCTTTAAAAAGATCGGGCCGTAAACGTGTGGGATCAGCATCAGGGCCACAATGTAGAAATAGGTCGTCAGATAGGTAAACCAGATATAATGCTCAAGCGTTACCGCATTCTGATAGATCAGCGTTTCGTCATTGCTGATGTAACCGTCGCGAAGCTTAAAGGCCGCTATCACGATGATCACGACAAGATAGGGCATTGCGCATTTAAGAAGCTCCCGGAAGGCTTCTCCCTTCGCCGTCTTGTCAAAGAAAAGCAGAAAAAGTCCGTAGTAAAACGCATAGAGCACCGCATAGGCCAGAACCTTGCAGAGGATATAATCCGGCAGGTTATCCGTTACCGGTACCAAAAAAACCCGCTGATCCGTAAAAAACGTGATCAGCAGGTGTAATAACGCGATTATCGCGACAAGTATATATGGTTTCTTTCCGTTCGTTATCATGCGATGATTCCCCGGCCCTTTACAAAAGCTCCAGCCGGTTGATCGCGGAGAACATGGCCCTGACGGAGGCTCTCGTAATATTCGAGCTGACGCCGACGCCGTAGGTCACGCGTCCGTCATCGGCGAAAAGGAGATGGATATAAGCCGCCGCCTGCGCATTGGCGCCTCCCTGCAGCGCATGCTCTTCGTAATCCAGAACCTTCACATGAATATCAAAGGTCTCCCGCAGTCCGCGGATCACCGCATCGATCGGGCCGTTACCCACGGCCTCAAAGCTGCCGTACTTCCCGTTTAACGTATAGGTCAGCTCCACATGGGTATCGAATTCCGTATCATCATTGTCGGAGCGGTCATCCACCCTGAGTTTTCTGAAATGCAGCGGCTCTTTTTTGTCAATATAGCTTTCCTTAAACGCCGCCATGATCTGATCCGGCGAAACCTCGCCCTGCTTTTCCGAAATATCCTGGATCACGCGGGCAAATTCCTTATGCATACCCTTAGGCAGCTTAAAGCCGAAATACGTATCCATGATAAAGGCAACGCCGCCCTTGCCGGACTGCGAATTGATCCGGACGATCGGCTCATAGCGCCTGCCGATATCCGAAGGATCGATGGGCAGATAGGGTACCTGCCAGATCGTGGAATGTCTTTCCTTCATCGCCTTGACGCCCTTATTGATCGCGTCCTGATGCGAGCCGGAAAAAGCGGTAAATACAAGCTTTCCGGCATAGGGGTGCCGGTCATCGATCGGCATTTTGATCAGCCGCTCATAGGCTTCCGTGATCTCATTGACATCATCAATAGCAAGCCCCGGATCGATCCCCTGGGAAAACATATTATAGGCGACATTCAGAATATCGATATTACCGGTCCTCTCTCCGTTGCCAAGGAGAGTTCCCTCAACCCGTTCGGCCCCGGCAAGGAGCGCAAGCTCCGTAGCCGCGATACCCGTTCCCCGGTCATTATGAGGGTGGACGCTTAAGATAATGCTTTCCCGGTTTTCAAAATGCCGGTTCATCCATTCGATCTGATCCGCATAGACATTCGGCGTATTCATCTCCACGGTCGCCGGCAGGTTCATGATGACCGGACGGTCCTTGGTCGCGCCCCATTCCCGCTGTACGGCGGTACAGATCTCCAGCGCGAACTCCACCTCCGTTCCCGTGAAGCTTTCCGGGGAATATTCAAGGATCATTTTGCCCGGAAAATGCTTTTCCCGCTCTCTGACCAAACGGGTGCCTTTTTCGGCGATCCCGATGATACCGGGCTTGTCCATCCGGAACACAACATCCCGCTGCAGCACCGACGTGGAATTATAGATATGCATGATCACATTCTTAATTCCCTCGATCGATTCAAACGTCCTCTCGATCTGCTCTTCCCTGCACTGCGTCAGCACCTGAACAAAGACATCGTCCGGGATCAGCTTCCGGTCCACTAACTGTCTGAGAAAATCATACTCGATCTGGGATGCGGCCGGAAAGCCGATCTCGATCTCTTTAAAGCCCAGCTTGACCAACAGTTCGAAAAACTCGATCTTCTCCTCGACGATCATCGGATCGATCAGTGCTTGGTTTCCGTCCCGCAGATCAACGCTGCACCATATCGGCGCTTTCTCTATCTCCTTATTCGGCCACTCGCGCTCGGGATAGGACAGCACCGGATTTTTCTGATACCTCTTGTAATTCAGCATATCGCCAAGCCTCCCTATTCTCCCAGACCGCTTTCCACAGCCTCGATCACGCCTTCTAGTGCTTCTTCCTCATCTTCTCCTTCACATATAAATTCGACTTCATCGCCGCATTTGATGCATGCCCCCAATACGCTCAGCACGCTTTTTGCATTGGCTGTTCCGTCATTATAATTAAATGTGATAAGTGATTTGAACTGCATCGCCTTTTTGCAAAGAATCCCCGCCGGCCTTAAATGCAGACCCGTAGGGTTCTTTATGACGATCTTCTGACTAACCATTTTCCAAATCACACCTCCATTTCATGTTGCACCGATCTGCTCTGCAGACCGGATCAATTCCTTATCTGCGCCGATCTGCTCTGCAGATCGTGCGCTTAGGCATGAACCTTGGTTCATGCCGATCCGGTCTGTGTGCAGACCGGATCAATTCCTCTACTAATTGGAATCTCAGTCAGTATATCATTTTTTGGGCAGATTCACAAGTAATTCTGTTGTTGCATATATTCTTTTTATGAATTATGAACAGACATCTCGCTGTATGCCCTGTCTCTGCCAGGGATCTGTTCATGCCGGTCCGGTCCGCTTTTCAGGCCAGATCATCTTCTTTACTAGGTCTCAGGCTGTGTCTGCGTCTCTCCGTTAACAAGCGGATCATCGATCTGATTATTGATCGGCGGCAGCAGATCCGCGCCCTCAACGGCCGCTCCTTCCGGCAGCGCCTCAATGGACGGCGCTTCCATTCCGGGCAGGGCATTGATCGAGATCGGCGTCAGCAGCACCTCCATGGTAACCGGCTCGGTCACGGAAACACCGCTTGGCAGGTTCAGCGAAACCTCTCCGTTATAGGAGCCCTGCAGTACAGCCGCCGGATCCGTCACCATCGCGGAAGCGTTAATGACACCGGTCACCGTTCCCGCGTCCAGGTTCTTCACCGTATCCGCAAGACCGGATACCGTCACATTTTTATAGCCGCCAATATCCACGAGAACCGCGGTATATCCCTCCGGCACATTGGTAATGCTGATATTCACCGTAGGAATACTTAACTCCTTCGTCGTAACGTTTCCTACGTAGATCGTCACCGCAACGACCCCGTCAAAGCTCTCGTCCGCAAAGCTCACACCGGAAGGCAGATATCCCGAAACATTCACCTCTTCCACGACATTTCCCGCTGCGCCGTTAACCGAAAGCACATCCGCCGGTATCTCTAAGGTCTCCATCGCGCGGAAGGCTTCTCCTGCGCCCGCGACCCGTACCGAATCCGGGCTTAAGGTCACCGCGCCGGTGATCTGATAGCCGTCGGAAGGGGCGCCCGCGATATGCCCGTAGCTGACCGGAACAACCTTGGTCTCATATATCTTCGCGTCCACATGCACCTCTGTCACATCTACCTTCAGCATGCTTCCGTTCACGATCTCCCCGTTCTCGTCATACAGGTTCACGGCAGCGGTCGTGGATATATCCGCCTTTAATCCGGTAACATCCACCATGGCCTTCGCCGAAGCGATCTGCTCCACAATGGATGCCGGTCCGGATACGGTAAGGATATTCACGGAGGGCGTTGCGGGTCCGGCCACATAGCCCTCAGCCGGAACGCCCGTTGCTTCAGCCGAAATACGGATACGCTTTTCGCCAAGCTCCTCAATCTGTACCTTTACGCTCCTGGTCACCGGCGTCAGGGTGTCGATCCGGTCGGAAAAACGGGAAGAGCGTACCTCGATCGGGATATTGTTCGTCGCGGTCATTTCCTTCATATCCGCGGTTGTCCTGAGGTAATCCCTGCTCATGTCCTCAATGATCGAGCGCTTGGCATGCACGATCACCGAGATCGTATCGCTGTTATCCAGAACCTCGAAGGTTTTTCCTTCGCTCGTGATCTCCTCGGTATTAATGATCTCAACCGGAATGCCGGAATAGGTGCGGTTGATCATCGGATCATCCGTATTGACGACGAGGATCCAGAGAAGGCAGGCTGCAAAAAACGAAATGATCTTCAGGCCGATATTACTTGTCAGGGTTTTCTTCATTCTTCGACCTGCCTTTCCAGCGCATGAACTTCTTCTCTTCCACCACCTTATTCTGCAGAAGCTCCAGTCGCTTTGTCAGTTCATCGGAGCTGATATTTCTGGTCAGCTCTCCGCCCTGGGCCACCGAGACCCGGCCGGTTTCCTCCGAGACAATGATCGTAAAGGAATCGGTCGCCTCGGATATACCGACACCCGCACGGTGCCTTGTCCCTAACTCCTTGCTCAGCTCCATGTTGTCAGACAGCGGCAGGTAACAGGTGGCGGAAGTCAGGCGGTTGCCGCGCACGATCACCGCGCCGTCATGTAACGGCGTATTGTGCTCGAATATATTGATCAGCAGCTGGCTTGAGATCATGGCGTCGATCTCAATGCCGGTACGCTCATAGTCTGCCAGTGTGTCGTTGTTTTCGATCACGATCAGAGCGCCGGTACGCGCCCGGCCCATTAAAAAGCTGGCTCTTACGATCTCGGCAATGGTTTTGTCACTGAAAAGCTCCCCGGTCACCCGGTTCAGATCAACGGAAAAAATAGACGGCAGGATATTCGAGCGCCCGATCTGCTCAAGCGCCTTTCGAAGCTCCGGCTGAAATACCACGACTACCGCGACTAACGCAACGGAAAGAATGTTCCGGGCGATCCAGAGGATCGTCGACATATTCAGAAGTGCCGCAATAAAAACAAATAAGAGGATTATCACCAATCCTCTCATTAAAGACCAGGCCCTGGTATTCCGGATCCAGACCAGAACATGATAGAGAAGAAAGGCGATGACAATAATCTCTACTATATCTGTCCACATGATTGTGGGAAGGGATATCCACGAAAAATACCTTCCCAGATATGAAGAAATACCATCAAAGATCTGAGCCATTCATTTATTTCACTCTCTGTTTATTCTCTTAACCTTATGCTGCGGGGCCTCCAGCGTGATCTTCGGGATCGCCTTGACATAATAATAATATTCATCATCCTGAAACTGCACATGCTCCGTCCGCCCGAAGTCCACATTAAACGCGAAGAACTCGACCACGATACCCACCAGAACGCCTAACAGGATCCCGAAGATCGCCATGCCTACGGAAATATTCGCGTCAAAGGAAACATTTCCCACAAGCAGCAGGATCAGCTCAATAAGAGAACCGGCCCCGATAGCGATCTTCCAGCAATGCGCGATCGGCAGTCTGCTGATGATATACATTAAGATCGTCGTCACCGCCAGTACAATGACCATTAAAAACATCGTATCATTTTTGATCATGCCGTCAATGACATACTTAAACCCGCTCAGGCTGCTCAGCGCGCTTTCCGCATCCGCAGACGTTGCGGCTAACTGCTCCGCGTTCTTTTTGATATATTCCAGCACATAATAAGCCACAGCCCCGCAGGCCGCCGATACACAGGAAAGCGGTGAACCGAGGAGCCCTAAAAATACCGGGATCAGATAAGGCAGCTTCAGTACAAAAAAGATCGGCGTCAGCAAAACAGCCGCACTGTCCGACGGTGCAAAACGAAAATACACGATGAACATCAAAACCAGAATACAGAGCACCACTACGGCGCACTCTAAAGACAGCTCGTAAATATGCGCGACAATGATCACGCCCATGAGCAGGATCGTCGCGTTCAGGGGCAGGAAAGAACCAAGCAGCGCTACGATCAGCGTGATCGCCGGGTTCTTTAACCGCGACATATAACCAAGCTTATCGTTGATCATGAGCATCGCGATCAGAACAAGGATAAACTTGCATACCGAAAGAATATAGCTCTCATAGCGGGCATAAATTCTTATTATATGGTTTTTCACCATCAATAAGGTTTCCATTTGTTATCTCCCCGTCATTTTTCGTTGGCGTACATGCCGTATAGTTCGTTCAGAAGACGCAGATAGGTATCTAACTGTTTTCTGACGCGGTAATACCGATAGGCATAGATAAAATAGGACACAACAACATAAATCGCGATAAATACCCCGAATTTAACCGCCATATCCTTAAAGTACTCCAGGATATCCATTTTATAGAAATCCGTCAGAAAGGTATTAAAATCATAGAGGACATTTAAGGCTACAATGATCGCGAAGCCCAGAATCCCATAGATGGCCGACTTCCAGACCTGAAAGCTTAAATAGTCCCCCCGGAAATACTCACTGATGGAAATATCCTTCTTTCCGACGCCGGCCTCATAAGCGGCCATATGCGTCATCAGCCGGATCCTTTCATGATTTAACATAAGACCTACTTATCCAGGAACCTCATTCTCGGGCTTTCTTTTTCCTTCTTCATCGGCTGAGGTGCCTCCTTCTTCGGCATCAGCCCGTTCAGGGAGTTGATCGTATTTGCCTTGCATTTTTCGCAGAAGCGTCCTGTCGAGATAGGCGTTCCGCAGGATTCGCAGACGATACCTGCTGCCGTAGGCTCTGCAAAGACCAGTCTCTCTTCTCTGACCCACTGTCTGATCTGTCCCTCATCCACTTCGCATTCCCTTGCCACATCGCGGACCGAAGCACTGCCGTTAGCGTTGATATAGTCCTTCACCTGCTGGAAGGTTTCTTCCAGTTTCGCCTTGCAGTTCGGGCAGATCGGCTGACCTGTCACATAGTTGAAGAGATTACCGCATTTTCTGCAATTTCTTACGTTCATTGAATTTCCTCCTGTCTACTCACACGCTTGTTATACTTAAAACAATAAAGTAGACCCCTTTTACTCCCTGGTCACGCAAACATCCGGCCGCCGAATCCATCGTGCTGCCGGTGGTAAAAATATCGTCGATCAATATGACCGTTTCTAATGATACATCATTTTGCCGTATTTTGAAAGCCTTTTTCAGATTATTTTCACGCTCCCTCTCATTCAGGCTCTTCTGCGGCCTCGTATTTCTGACTCTTTGTAAGAGCGAAGGCTCCGCGGGTATCCCGGTCAGGCGCGATACCTCCTGCGCAATGAGCGCCGCCTGGTTATAGCCTCTTTTTCGCAGCCGTTTTTTATGAAGAGGGATCGGTACCAGCGCGTCAGGCTTAAGCTCCGACAGCATCCGGCCATAACGTCTGACGATCTCCTGCGCGTAGAAGCGCGCGTATTCCTGTCTTCCATTGTATTTGAAGCCGTAGATGCTGCGGCCGATACGGTCGTCATAGCGGTAGACCGCCCTGCCGAAATCAAAGAACCGTTCTTTTCTGAGACAATCGGGGCAGAGGGCTTCCGTCTCCTCCCGCAAGGGTTTTCCGCATTTCAGGCAATAGGGCTCCGTAACATAGGCAAAAGCCCCCCGGCAGCGGTCGCAGCACTCCCCGCCCTTTGGCATGATGATATCGCCGCAGACCGGGCAGCGTCTCGGATACAGCAGATCCAAAACAGCGTTACCAAGCCTTTTTAATCCGAAGCTATCCCTGTTTTTTCCGGTATTCCTCATAATTCCTTTAAACGCCCCGCAAAACCCGTATACCGCTTATGCTCATCGGCATTATTGATCATATAACTGATGCGCTCACGGCTTCCGATCAGCACGACGCACCTGACCGCCCTTGTCACGCCGGTATACAGCAGGTTTCTGTAAAACAGCTGGTTCGGGCCGTTGAATATCGGCAGGATAACCGCCGGGTATTCACTGCCCTGGGACTTATGGATTGTAACCGCATACGAAAGGGAAAGTTCCGAAAGCTCCTCATAGGGATATACGACCCTTCTCGCGCCGTCATATTCCACCGTCATGGTCTCCGCAAAATCATCGATCTCCCGGATCACGCCCGTATCGCCGTTAAAGACCCCCTCTCCCTGGTCGACGACGATGCCGTGGCGGCTCTTGATCTGCCAGGTCAGCTGATAATTGTTCTTCATCTGCATGACTTTATCGCCTTCCCGATAAATAACGCCCGATATCTCTTTTTCCCTTTTCCGGGCCGACGGCGGATTCAGATATTTCTGCAGGATCGGGTTTAAGGATTCCACACCGAGAGTACCTTTCTTCATCGGCGTCAGTACCTGGATATCGAAGGGGGAGGCATTCACAAACCCGGGAAGCTTGTCTCTGGCCAAAATCACGATGTTCTTTAAGATCTGGTTCACATTGTTGCGCTCGATAAAGAAAAAGTCCCGGCTCCGGTTATCCAGGCTGATCTGTTCTCCGCGGTTGATCTTATGGGCATTCACGATAATATCGCTCTCACCGGCCTGCCGGAAGATCTTTTTCAGGATCACCGTGGTATCGGCAAACTGTCCCGAGCGGATGATATCCTTTAATACCGCGCCCGGACCGACGCTGGGAAGCTGATCGGTATCTCCCACAAGGATCAGCCGGGTTCCCGGCAGAACCGCCTTTAAGAGCGAGGCGAACAGGGATATGTCCACCATCGACATCTCGTCCACGATGACCACATCCGCCTCTAACGGCTCTTCCTCGTTTTTCCCGTAGTAGTAGCCTGCATGCCCGGAAATGTCCCCGTCTCCTCTGGGGGTCAGGTGCAGTATCCTCTGTATGGTTGCGGCTTCATAGCCCGTTGCCTCGCTCATCCGCTTGGCGGCCCGCCCGGTAGGCGCGCAGAGAATGATATCGGCTTCCTCACCCTCAAAGTATTTTAAGATCATATTGATGATCGTTGTCTTGCCGGTACCGGGGCCTCCCGTGATCACCGTGACGCCGTTCATCACAGCCTTCTGTACCGCCACACGCTGTATCGGATCGAGCTCGACCGCCTGCTGCTCTTCTATCCTTCGGAGCCGTTTCTCTACGGCCTCCGGGTTGTCTTCGCATAACAGGTCCAGATCCTTAAGCTTTCTCGCGCACAGAAGCTCCAGATAATAAAAGCTGCTTTCATAAACACAGATCTCTGCATCCTGCTCCCGGATCACAAGCTTTTTATCCATGGCCAGATTCTGCGTCTGGATCCAGATCACCTCTCTATCCACCCGAAGCAGGCTCTCACAGTTTTTCAGCAGAACGTCCCGCGGCAGGTAGCAGTGGCCGTCGGATAAGGCCTCCTGCAATGCAAACAGGACCCCGCACCGTACCCGGTAATCCGAATCCGGCCGGATCCCGGCTTTTGACGCGATCTCATCCGCGGTCCTGAACCCGATCCCCTCAATGTCCTCGGCCAGACGATACGGATTTTCCTTTAATATGCGGTAGATCCCCTCTACGTATTTTTTGTATACCTTTTCCGCTAACGTCCCGCCGATCCCGTAATGCTGCAGAAAAATAAGTGCCTGTCTGAGCTCCTTCTTTTCCGCAAGCAAAACGGCGATCGCCCGGGCTTTCTTCTCACTGATGCCCTTGATCTCCGCAAGCCTTTCCGGCTCCTCCTCGATCACGCGGAAGGTATCCTCCTTAAAACGGCGGACGATCCGCTCTGCAAGCGCCTGTCCCACGCCCTTCACCGCGCCGGAGCCCAGATAGCGTATCACCGCGGTCTCGTCCTGCGGCAGCTTCATCTCATAGCGGATGATATGAAACTGCTCGCCGTATAAGGCATGCTCCGTAAATTCGCCGGACAGCTCGATCAGCTCTCCTTCGTCTACCGGCTGAAGATTCCCATAGCAAACCACCGGTTCCCCGTTTCCTTCTTCGAAGGAGTCGGTGAAACCGGCCAGTTCAAATACCGTATATCCATTGTCTTCGTTTCTGAAAATAATGTGGTCGATATAACCGGATAAGGTTTTCATAAATATGATCTTACAGAACTGTACCTCTTAATTCATTATATGTCCTGTCTCAGCCGGACAGATTCCGCTTCATCTGCTCGTAAAGCATCTGCGCAAGACCGTTCTCCTGCTGATCTGCCGCCATTTTCGCGTATTCTCCGGTCAGATTATCCTGATAGTATTCCATCATCTGCTTCGTCGCGGGATCCTCTGACTGTGTCAGATTAACGGATTTCTGCATCTCTTTAAAGACCTGCTCGATGAAATAAGCCTCAAACTCTTTGCAGGCTCCCATCAGCTCTTCATCCTTCACGGAGCTTGACGCGTTCTGCGAGGCTTCCTCCCCGGAAGCAGACTCCGTCCGGGCCTCATTTGTTTTCCTGTTCAGGATCTCCTGAAAGTTCTTCAGCGTATTCTCGACGCCCGCGGCAGAGGCATTGCTTGCCGCGTTCTGCAGGTATTCACTGTTGATTCCGCTAATTTCCATGCTTATCTCCTATGGTTATCTACGAAGCTCATTTGCTTCCTGCATCATGGTATCGGCTGTCTGGATCGCCTTGGAGTTCAGCTCATACGCCCGCTGCGCCACGATGAGGTTCACCATTTCATCCGCTACCTGCACATTCGAGCCTTCCAGATAGCCCTGTCTAATGACGCTTTTTTCCAGATTATTGTTCGTCGCCTCATTGAGAGCCGGTCCCGAAGCCGCCGTCGGCATATACAGGGAATCTCCCATCTTATCCATACCGGAAGCATTCTGGAACTGATAGAGGCCGATGCGCGTATTGGCGATCCGCTGCATGTTATTTTTCGCGTCGGGATACATCAGATAGCCGTCCACATCGATCTCGATCCGGTTGACCATATAGGTATTCGGGATCCTGATATCCTGTCCGGCCGTATTTAATACCGGAAGACCATCCGAGGTCGTTAGCACCATCGTATTATTGCTGCCGACAGCAAAGCGGAAATCACCGTTTCGTGTATACATGATCTTTCCGTCATTGCCGCGGACCGCGAACAGTCCCTTGCCGCTGATCGCAAGCGCCGTATCGCTTTCCGATTCCAGTAACGGCCCCTGCTTAAACTGCGAAACGATCGCCGAGTTGCGCACGCCCAGACCCACCTGAGCGCCAACCGGCTTCTGATCGCCGTTTGCGGAGGTCGTCCGTGTCTGTATCGTCTGATACAGCAGAGATTTAAACTCATTTGTTTCCGTCTTATAACCCACCGTATTGACATTGGCCAGGTTATTCGCGATCGTATCCACATTTGTCTGCTGACCGATCATACCGGAGGCTGCCGTCCATAATGTTCTTACCATGCTGGTCTCCTTTCCGTTATCCGAAAAAGATCTTTAATCCTTTATGACAATCTTCCTAACTGCTCTACGGCAATGCCGAGACTTTCGTCATAGGCCTGAATGATCTTCTGGTTGGATTCATATGCCCTTGTATAGGCGATCATATCCACCATTTCATGCACCGTCTGCACATTGGAGGTTTCCTGATATCCCGAATAGATCTGCGCGTCCGCCGCCTGGAAGGTCGCCCCGTCTACCGGCTGGAAATAGGTCTCTCCGTATTTTTCGAGATAATCATAATCCACGAAATCCACGATGTTGACCTGCGCGAGGTTCGCCGCGCCGCCGGCCTGCCGTATCACACCCAGACGGTCGATCTCATAGTTCTGGGTCGGATCCACCACAATATGATTGCCGTTGACATCAAGCAGATAATCTCCGTTCTTATTCACAAGCTCACCCTTCTGGTTCAGGGTAAAGCAGCCATCCCTCGTATATTTGATCGAGGTTTCTCCCGCCTTATTGGTAAAGCCGACCGTAAAGAACCCTTTGCCCGATATGGCAAGATCAAAGGTATTTCCCGTCTCATGGAAAGGGCCCTGGCTGTAATCCGTATAGTTTTCGCCGATCTTCACGCCCATGTTCATGGTGCCGAGACGTCTCGCAAATCCGGGCTCCGAGGTATCCTTGATCTTCAGTGCCAGCACATCGCGAAAGGCCTCCGCCGTCGTTCCTTCCTTTTTAAAGCCGGTAGTCGACGAGTTCGCCAGGTTATTCGCCATCGTATCGACACGTCTCTGCTCGTTCGTCATACCTGTTGACGCAATGTAAAGGCCCTTCAGCATAATGATCTCCTTATTCTACATCCCCGTTATATTCTGCGAGGAATTCCACGAATTTTCCGGTGCCGATCGCTACGGCCGTCATCGGATCCTCCGCGGTCACCGTATTGATACCTGTTTTATAGGCGATCAGATCCTCGAGTCCCCGAAGCAGGCTGCCGCCCCCGGTCAGAACGATCCCCCGGTCCGCGATATCCGCCGCAAGCTCCGGCGGCGTCCGTTCCAGTACGCCGTGGATCGCCTCGACGATCTGGGAAGCCGTCTCCCGCAGGGCCTCCTCGGTATCCTCCGAGGAAACCTTTACGGTACGGGGCAGTCCCGTCACCAGATTTCTTCCCTTGACCTCCAGATAGTCCACCTCGGGCAGCTTATAAGCTGTTCCGATCTTGATCTTGATCTCCTCCGCTGTCCGTTCGCCGATCAGCAGATTATGTTTTTTCCGCATGTAGCGGACAATCGCCTCGTCAAAGTCATCTCCCGCCACCTTGATGGAGGTACTGACGACCGTACCGCCTAAGGAGATCACCGCGATATCCGACGTACCGCCGCCGATATCCACGATCATATTGCCGCAGGGCTTGCCGATGTCGATGCCGGCTCCGATCGCCGCCGCAATGGGCTCCTCAATGATGGCCACCTCTCTGGCACCGGCCTGATAGGTAGCGTCCTCCACGGCTTTCTTTTCCACCTCTGTCACGCCGCTGGGAACGCAGACGCTGATGCGGGGCTTGCGGAAGGTTTTCTTTCCCATAGCCTTCTGCATGAAATATTTCAGCATCTTTTCCGTTACCGTGTAATCAGAGATAACGCCCTGTCTTAAGGGACGCACCGCCACGATATTACCGGGCGTCCGGCCAAGCATCAGCCTTGCTTCCTCTCCGATGGCCTTTATCTTATTCGTATCCCGGTCAAATGCGACAACACTGGGCTCCTTTAAAACAACGCCCTTGCCGCGGATATAAACCAGAATACTCGCTGTTCCCAGATCAATTCCGATATCTGTATAAAGCATCTTACTTCCCCCTTGCTTATCATCGTCTGCGCCGATTTGCGCGGCAAATCGTACGCTTAGACCCTCTATTTACTGCGGCGGCATTTGCGTTTCTACGTATCTGCGCTTCATAAATGCCGGGATCCGCGTTTTGCTCTTGTCAGGTTTTGCGGCTCTTTGGCCGGGCATGGATCAGTGATTTACATAACATGCCAAGCCTAATTATAACGCAACCGTCTGACGATGCAAAGGGGGAGATTGAAAAATTTTTATAAAAAAAGCACACAGACCGAACCGGTTCCTTCCGCGTTGTCTATCCATGTGCTTCCCTGCCCTTATAGTCATCCTATTTAATTACTATATCGGCAGGACATATGAAAACTTTAGGAACTGTCACAAAATAACGTGAACATTTGCGCAGGATGCTTCTTTCGAGAACAAGGAAGAAAACGTAGTCGATGCGAGCATCGACGAGGCTTTCTGACGCGGTTATCGAAGAAGCAGACAAGCAAAGGTGCACAAGTTATTTTTTGACAGTTCCTTAGTAAAGTCAAAGCATTTTACTAATGTAAAATCCCGTATAGGATTTCTCTTCCTTTGCGACCTCCTCCGGCGTTCCTTTGGCGATCAGCTGCCCGCCGCCGTCTCCGCCCTCCGGTCCCAGATCGATAATGTAATCCGCGGTTTTGATCACGTCCAGATTATGCTCGATCA
>JAILQQ010000181.1 GCA_024698885.1 Lachnospiraceae bacterium
GAAAAGCATTTTCTGATGGATGGTTTCGGACGGGAGATATTGGTTTTCTTGACGAATATGGGGCACTGCATATTACAGGTCGAATCAAAAATCTGATCATATTGAGCAATGGGGAAAATGTTTCGGCAGAAGCTATTGAGAAGGAAATCTATACAATTCCTTATGTCAGAGAGACCGTGGTTTATGAGAAAAATAAGCACATTGCGGCCGAAGTATTCCTGGACGAGGAAGAAGCGGCATTCAAACAAAGCATTCACTCTGACATTCAGAAGATAAATTCGCGACTACCGTTGGTTCAGAACATTGGCGAGGTAATAATAAGGAGTGAGCCGTTCCCCAAAACAACAACTAAAAAAATAATTCGCAACAGAAGAGAGGACTGAAATGATAGAAAAGCTTAAAAGTATTATATGCAATTATACCGGAGATTCTACGATTGTACTGAACAAAGAAACTTCTCTGATTGGAGACCTTGGTCTGGATTCTTTGGATCTTGTCAATCTCGCTAATATCATAGAGGACGAATGGAATATAGAAATAAAAGATAGAAATATTAAGGATCTGAAGACAATTAGTGATATCATGATTCTTATTACACAGCTATCGTGATGGATTATGCTTCGGTCGTATTTTTTTATAGCACGTAGGATTGTCCATAAATATGCCATTTATCGCTATAGAGCCTTCAGCAGCATAACAAATTCCAGATGGCTTGACAATAATAGTTGTCACTCAACCGGCGCGAGTACGGGCATATCCCGGTTTTCCTTCAAGAAGGTGCACATATAGACCGGGTAGTAGGTGATCCGGTCAGAAACGGATACGTCGTAACCGGTAAAAACGACGGCCTCCTTAATCCCGAGACCGGGATTGTTCAGGACATTTTGGATAGCGGAATGGACGTAATAGTCCTTTCCGCTTTTTACTTCGATGGGAAGGACGGAGCCGTTTAACTCTATGACAAAATCCAGTTCGCCCTGCTTTTTGCTGTTATAGTAGTAGACGCTCGTATCATGGGCACAAAGTTCCTGAATGACCGCGTTTTCCATCACCCCGCCCAGATTGGTTTCCAAACCGCCAAACAGGATGTCTTTTCTCATGGAGGCTCCGCAGGAATATGTCAGAAGGCCTACGTCGGAATAATACAGCTTTACCAGACTGCTTTTTTCGTTGAGCTTAAGGGCCAGTTTTGGCTCCGTACAATTAAAAGCCGGCAGCACGACGCCTGCTTTGTATAGCCAGAGAAAGGAGTTTTCCAGCCGTTCAAAACGCAGCCCATGTTTGATATCAGCATAATTGAATCTTCGGTTCTGCTTCAGGAGCTGTGATGGGATCTGATCAAAGATCGCCGTCAGCATCAGGCTTTTGCCGTCAGCCTCATATCTGGTGAAATCTCTTTTATAGAAGCTGAGGATATCCCTCTGGATCTCATTGACTTTATTGATATTTCCGGTATCTATGTATTCCTGAACTGCCTGGGGCATCCCCCCGACTACAAGATACCGGTGGAAATGCTGCATCATCTTCTCATGCACCGTGGGTCCGACTGGCTTTTTTCCCTCAAAAGAATGCCTGAGATGGTCAAGTACTGTCTCTGTAATACCGGAGGCCGTCAGGAATTCCTCAAAGTCCAGCGGATACATTTTGATCTCGTGGACATATCCGACAGGAGCCGAACGCAGATTCTTCAGTTCAACGCCCAGCAGGGAGCCGCTCAGAATGAACCGGTAGCTTCCGTCATCCACCCAGAACTTGATCATGGTAACGATCTCGACATATTCCTGTACTTCATCGATGAAGATCACAGTCCGGCCCGGTATGAGCTCGCGGCCCGTTGCAGCGGACAGATTGACGGTGAGATCCTGTATGGATCTCGCGTTTTTCAGCGCCCTTAAACTTTCCGGGCTTTCCAGAAGATTGATTTCCAGAAGATCGACACCGGAAAGCGCCATGCAATGTCTGACGGAATAGGTCTTTCCTACCTGCCTGGCTCCGTCGATCAGCAAGGCACGCCTGTCGTAAGCCAGCCATTTTTGTATTTCTGTTTCAACCTTTCTTTTCAGCATGAAGAGATTTCTCCCGGATACGGAACCTATAGGAAACGAAGTAAGCGTACACTTTCATTCATACTCGTGAATGCAATTGATCGCCGTTCCGGATTGAAGAATGACTGCGTCCACGTGTCATACGTTTAATGTACTGGCAATAATTTGCGTTGTCGAGTAAAAAAGCAAAGAAAATCAAAGCTCTTATGAGGATGATATCACAGATCTGACATTTTTTCCATAGTTTTCAGATGCCATGACGACACTTTTTCCATGAAATTTACTCTCGTCCTGACATTTTTTCCATAAAACCGATTGTAAAAGTCGATATTTCATGTTACTCTAAAAAATGAGGGAAAAAGCATCAGAACCGCAGCGTTCTGTCATCTGCGGAAACTTTGGCAGCATACAATGAGAGGGACTACATGGGCAATTCTTTTGGAGAGCAGATTCAGATCCATATTTTCGGCCAGTCACACGCGAAGGCCATCGGGGTGACCATCGAGGGGCTGCCGGCGGGACTTTTGATCGATGAGGAAAAACTCCATGCTTTTTTGAGGCGACGGGCGCCGGGAGGGAGCCCTCTGGCGACGGCCAGGCAGGAGACGGATACACCGGAGTTCATTTCCGGGCTTTCCGATGGAAGAACCTGCGGAGCACCCCTGACAGCGGTGATCTGGAACCGGGATGCGCACTCGAAGGACTATTCGGATATCCGGGATATGCCAAGACCCGGCCATGCGGATTATACGGCATACGTAAAGTATCAGGGCTTTAATGATATCGCGGGCGGCGGTCAGTTCTCCGGCCGGCTCACCGCGCCCCTGTGCATCGCGGGCGGGATTGCCCTGCAGCTGCTTTCGGAAAAGGGGATCCGCGTCTGTTCCCATATCTATGCTCTGGCGGGTATTTCCGATACGCCCTATGCCCTGACAGGTCCTTTCCCGGACGTCAGCGGAAAGGAACTGCCGGTAATAAATAACGACGTTATCGAACCGATGCGCGCGGCGGTGGCGGCCGCAAAGGCGGAGCTTGATTCCGTGGGCGGCATCGTGGAATGCGCTGTAGAGGGGGTGCCGGCCGGGATCGGCGAGCCGATGTTTGACGGACTCGAGAATAAGATCGCCCGGATCGTTTTCGGGATCCCCGCGGTAAAGGGGATCGAATTCGGCGAAGGCTTCGGGGCGGCAGGCCTTAGGGGCAGTGAAAACAATGATCCCTTCTGCCTTGCGGAAGGGGAGATCCGGACGAAGACCAATCATCACGGCGGTATTTTAGGCGGCATCAGCTCGGGCATGCCCATTGTTTTCCGGACGGCCTTCAAGCCGACGCCTTCCATCGCCAAACCCCAGCAGAGTGTTTCCCTGTCAAAACGGGAAGAAGGGACCCTGACGATCAAAGGCCGCCACGATCCCTGTATCGTCCTGCGCGCCGTGCCCTGCGTCGAAGCCGCGGCGGCGCTTGCGCTTTTGGATGCTCTTTGATCCGGTCGGCGCACTGACCGGAAACGAAAACCCGGTTGTATTCACAGGGGCATTCTGATACAATATATAGCGGTATGGACGGAAACAAAAAGCCTGAAAAACAGAATAAGCCCCGTCGGTTTGAGCATTGGCAGTATGTGATGTTCTTTCTCATTGCCTATGACGCGGTGGCAGTGAACCTCTCTTATTTTATCGCGCTCTGGGTCCGGTTTGACGCAAAGCTCAGCGCGATCCCCTCCCGGTATCTGACGCCGTATCTTCACTTTATCCCGATCTATACGGTCTTTTGCCTTCTGGTCTTTGCGGTGTTAAAGCTTTACCGGAGCATCTGGCGCTATGCGAGCTACCGTGAGCTGTCCCGGGCTACCGTGGCCTCCGTGGCCACTTCCTTTTTTCATACCTGTGCGATAACGCTCTTATATATGCGCATGCCGATCTCCTACTATACCTTTGGGATGGTGGTGCAGTTTGTGTTAGTGGTCGGGATCCGCTTTTCCTACCGCTTTATCCTGCTGCAGCAGGGTGTGATGGAAAGGCTTCTTGGGAATGACCGGGTGGAAAAGACCGGACGCGTGATGCTGATCGGAGCGGGCTCCGCGGGACAGATGCTTTTGCGGGATGTGAATAACGGCCGGGAGACCATTGACCGTGTTTATTGTATCATTGACGACGATCCGAACAAATGGCACCGCTATATCGACGATGTCCCCGTGGTGGGCGGTCGGGATGATATATTCGCCAATGTGCAGAAATACAGTATAAACAAGATTTATGTCGCGCTTCCGAATTCGACTGTGTCCGAAAAACGGGACATATTAAACATCTGCAAGGAAACGGGCTGCGAGCTGAAGAACCTGCCGGGCATGTATCAGCTGGTAAACGGGGATGTCACGGTCAGCAGCATGCGCCAGGTAGCCATAGAGGATCTTTTGGGGCGGGAGCCGATCAGGGTCAATATGGATGAGATCTTTACCTATCTGCAGGGAAAGACGATCTTAGTAACAGGGGGCGGCGGCTCCATCGGCAGCGAACTCTGCCGGCAGATCGCCGGACGCGGGCCGAAAAAGCTGATCGTTTTTGATGTATACGAAAATAATGCCTATGATATTGAGCAGGAGCTTCGGACGGATTATCCGGGATTAGATCTTGAGGTGATCATCGGTTCGGTGCGGGACAGCAGACGGGTCGACCAGGTCTTTGAGAAATACCGTCCCGAGATCGTGTTCCACGCGGCAGCGCATAAGCATGTCCCCCTGATGGAGGACAGTCCCTGCGAAGCCGTGAAAAACAATGCGGTAGGCACCTACAAAACGGCTTATGCGGCCATGCTCTACGGCTGCCGGCGCTTTGTCCTGATCAGTACGGATAAGGCGGTCAACCCCACCAATGTCATGGGGGCCAGCAAACGGCTCTGCGAGATGGTGCTGCAGTCCTTTGACCAGAAGATCAAGGAGGGGAAGGCTTCCGAGATCCCGCCGTTATTTGAGCATAATATGGAGGGATCGGGACCGGAGGGCTTACGGATACCGGATCATGTGAAAACGGAATTTGTGGCGGTGCGCTTCGGCAATGTCCTCGGCTCCAACGGTTCCGTTGTGCCGAAATTTAAAAAGCAGATTGCTGCCGGCGGCCCGGTGACGGTGACCCATCCCGATATCATCCGGTATTTCATGACGATCCCGGAGGCGGTGAGCCTTGTGCTCCAGGCCGGGGTTTACGCCAGGGGCGGCGAGATCTTTGTGCTGGAAATGGGAACGCCGGTAAAGATCGATACACTGGCCAGAAATCTGATCAAGCTTTCCGGCTACCGGCCGGACGTGGATATCCGGATCGAATATACGGGACTCCGCCCCGGTGAGAAGCTTTATGAGGAAAAACTGATGGATGAGGAGGGGATGAAAACGACCCCGAACCGCCTGATCTATATCGGAAAACCCATTGATTTCGACCATGATCAGTTCCTTTGCGATATGCGGGAGCTGATGGATATCTGCTATAGCAACGAGGACGAAAAGATCAGAGAATGCATCCGGCGCGTGGTTCCGACCTATCATGAGGCAGAGGACAGCCAGACCGCCAAAAAGAAGGCGGATGATGAAATGGTGCGTGTCTATACGATCCGCAGACGGAGTGAAAAGAGGTAAGCGCAGACGAGGTAATGACGGAGCATGAACGATGTCAGAGAATTGCTGCAAAGGGTGAAGGAGGGCAGTGTCTCCCCGGAGGAGGCGGAGCTTTTGCTCAGAAAGAAGCCCTTTGTGGAGCTTGGCTTTGCCAATATCGATACACAGCGGGAGATCCGCACGGGCGTGCCGGAGATCATATACGGCGCGGGAAAGAGCGCCGGGATGATCGACGGGATCCTTACGGCGATGCAGGAGGAGGGGCAGGAAAGCATCCTGATCACAAAGCTTTCGGAAGAAAAGGCTGCTGTGCTTTCGACCCGCTTTTCCATGCAGTATGACGCCGTTTCGAAGGTGGCGGTCGTAGGCCCTGTCCGGGAACCGGACGGGATCGGACGGATCGTCATCGTAACGGCCGGGACCAGCGATATCCCGGTGGCGGAGGAGGCATATCAGACAGCCCGTTTCCTCGGCAATGAGGTGGTTACCGTTTATGATGTGGGGGTAGCGGGCCTGCACCGGCTGCTTGCAAAGATCGATGTACTGATGTCGGCGACGGTGATCATCGCCATCGCGGGCATGGAGGGGGCGCTTGCGTCTGTGATCGGCGGCCTTGTGGACTGCCCGGTGATCGCGGTGCCTTCCAGCGTGGGCTATGGCGCTTCCCTGAACGGTTTATCCGCCCTGCTTGCGATGATCAATTCCTGCGCCAACGGCATTTCCGTGGTGAATATCGATAACGGCTTCGGCGCGGCTTATCAGGCCAGTCTGATCAATCATGTCAGAAGGAAGACCGCTTCTGACGGAGAGGAGAATGGATGAGAACGATATATCTGGACCTGTCCATGGGTGCGGCAGGGGATATGCTTTCCGCTGCCCTGTACGAGCTGCTGCCGGATGAGGAAAAGGCAGGTTTTCTGGCGGAGATCGGTCGCGCGGGGATCCCCGGCGTTACGGTGGCAGCAGAAGCGGCAAAAAAATGCGGCATAAAGGGGACGCATTTCAAGGTCTTCGTGGACGGAATAGAGGAGGGGGCGGAGGCCTCCCATCATCACGATCACGGGGAAGAAGGCCATGATCATGATCATCATGACCACGACCATGAAGACCATGACCACGGTCATCATGACCACGGGGATGACGACCATGACCACTGCCATGAAGGACATCATCACGGCCCGAGCGATGACGACCATGACCACGGCCATCACGACCACGATCATGAAGACCATGATCACGCTCACCATGACCATGAAGATCACCACCACGATCATGACGGCCACCACCATGCTTCGATGCAGGATATAGAGGAGCTCGTCGGAAGCCTTAAGCTGCCGGAAACGGTCCGTGAAAATGTCCTGAACGTTTACCGGATGATCGCGGAGGCAGAAAGTAGCGCGCACGGCACGGAGGTTTCCATGATCCATTTCCATGAGGTCGGGATGATGGACGCGGTGGCGGATATTACCGCGGTCTGCCTGGCGATGGAGAAGCTGAAGCCGGAGAAGGTGCTTGCCTCGAAGATCCATGTCGGGAGCGGCCAGGTGCGCTGCGCCCACGGGATCATGCCGGTGCCGGCACCGGCGACTGCGTATATCCTGAAGGACGTTCCGATCTACGGCGGGTCGGTCCGGGGAGAGCTCTGCACGCCTACGGGGGCGGCTCTTGTAAAATATTTCGCGGATTCTTTCGGAGAGATGCCGGTCATGCGGACGAAGCGCATCGGGTACGGCATGGGGAAAAAAGATTTTGAGGCGGCAAACTGTCTGCGGGCTATGCTCGGAGAAAGCGGTGAGGGATCCGGGGATACGGTGATCGGCCTTTCCTGCAATGTGGACGATATGACGGGAGAGGAAGCGGGCTTTGCCTATGACAGGCTTTTTGAAGCCGGTGCGCTGGAGGTTTATACCGTCCCCGTGATGATGAAAAAGAACCGGCCGGGGCAGCTGATCGAGGTGCTCTGTCGCCCTGAAGACCGGGAGAAGGTGATCTGCGCGATCTTTAAGCATACAACGACCATTGGGATCCGGGAAACAGTGTATGCGCGCCATGTCCTGAAGCGGGAAGAAAAAACGGCGCAGTCCGCTTACGGACCGGTGCGCGTTAAGGAATCCGTCGGGTACGGGGTGACGAGAAGAAAGCCTGCGTTTGACGATCTGGCGCAGATAGCCGTACGCGAAGGGATAAGCCTTTCCGAAGCCAGAAAAATAACAGGTATAAACTGACATAAACAGATCACAGCGTATTTTCATAGACAAACCGAAAACAGTGTGCTATAGTTTTCCGGTAACAATTCAGTCGACGAAAAATACAGAGAGAACAGGGATATGAAAAGAATAATAAGAACAGTAACCGGTCTGATGATGAGTTTTGTGATGCTGATCAGCATGAACACCCCGATCTTTGCGGCGGACTTAAGACCGGATTTTTCGCTATATGTCAACAGGGCATTGGATTGCGTGACGGTAAAGCTTGTCAATCCGGACGGAACGGAAACGCCTGTGAAATCCATGGTCTGTTCGACGGGCCGGGCGGGCCACGTGACGCCGCTCGGGGTTTTCAAAACCTCGGATTATTATGACTGGCGGCTGATGGTCGACGGTACCTACGGACGCTACGCCGTCCGCTTCAACCGCGGCATCATGTTCCATTCCGTCCCGTATTTTTCAAGAAACGAGGGAAATCTTGAATATGACCAGTATAATCTGTTAGGGCAGAAGGCATCCTTAGGGTGCGTGAGACTTGCGGTAGCGGATGCCAAGTGGATCTATGACAACTGCAAGAAGGGAACCCGGGTTATCGTATATGATGACTTTACGTCGCCGGGCGAGCTGAGTAAGCCCATGCCGATCACGATCGATCCGACGTCTCCCTGCCGCGGGTGGGATCCGACGGATGTTAATCCGCTGAACCCCTGGCTGCTCGGCCTGACGCCGCAGCAGGCGGAAGGGGCTCCGGCAGCGGAATCCCAGCCGGAAGGGGCGCCTGTAACGGAACCCCAGCCGGTCATGTAGGACTATATCGATAAAATTGTTCATGCCGCTTCGGCCAGATCTTCTGACCGAAGCTTTTTCTTTTTAATTTGTTTTATGATGATGTTGGGGTCAAAAGTGCCATGTGGCGAAGCCACATGTGCAATTTGCACAATGAACCGTCTCTGCAAGCTGGCTTGCGAGAGTGGTTTGTTGTGCAAATTCACCATGGCACTTTGTGCCATGTGTGCAATTTGCAAAATAAACCGTCTCTGCAAGCTGGCTTGCGAGAGCGGTTTGTTGTGCAAATTCACCATGGCACTTTGTGCCATGTGACTTTTGACCCCGACATCATTTTATTCTTTTACGGTAATAATTTCCCCGCGATCTCTTCCGCCATGGCGGCCAGCTCTTCCCGTCCCGCTTCATTCATGGCGGATCGGATCGTCACGGTCTTTGAAAGCATATCGATATCCTTCAGGTTTTCAAAATACGCCCCCATGAGCTTTCCGGCCATCGGTCCCCAGGAACCGTTTTCGATCAGACCGACCGTTCTGCCGGCAAGTCCCTTATGCTTTATCTCGGTGAGCAAAAGCTCCATCGGCGGGAACAGCGCAGCGTCCTTGGTCGGTGCCGCGAAAACAAGGGCCTGACAGCGGAAGGCTTCCGCTACCAGATAGGAGAAATGCGTTCTCGCCACATCATAAAGTCTGATATCCCGGATCCCTTTTTCCGCCAGATGCGCCGCGAGGATCTCGCAGGCATTTTCGGTCCCGCCGTAGATCGAGCCGTAGAAAATGGCGACAGCATTGTCCTCATAAGCATACCGGCTCCATTTGTCGTAGAGGTCGATATAATAGCCGAAATCCCTGCGGATGACCGGACCGTGCAGCGGACAGATCATCGAGATGTCAAGCGCGGAGGCCTTCTTTAAAAGCGCCTGTACCTGCATGCCGTAGCGGCCGACGATATTCGTGTAATACCTTCTCGCTTCGGAAAGACCCTCCGTCCAGAGACTGCACGTATCGGCATAGAGATTTCCGGAGAGCGCGCCGAACAGTCCGAACGCGTCCGCGGAGTACAGCACATGGTCCGTTTCATCATAGGTCACCATGACCTCGGGCCAGTGGACCATCGGTGCCGTGAAAAAGCGAAGCTGATGCCGGCCTGTGCTCAGCGTGTCGTTCTCCTTGACAGCGGTAAAACGATCCGTCACATCTGTTCCGTGGAACTGTGCGATCAGATTTTTCACCTGCATCGTTCCGAAAAGCTTCGCCTCAGGATATTTCTGCAGCACAAGGCCGAGTGCCGCACAGTGATCCGGCTCCATATGATTAATAACAATGATATCTAACGCCCTGCCGTTCAGGACACCCGCCAGGTTTTCCATAAAGATCCGCGAAACGGCTTCATCCGCCGTGTCCATCAGGACGGTCTTTTCATCAAGGATCACATAGGAATTATAGGAGATACCGTTTTCCAGCGGATAGACGCCTTCAAAAAGAGAGATCTTCCGGTCGTTTGCGCCGATATACCAGGTATCCTCTCCGAGCTTTCTTACATTCTGCATGATGATCATTGTCTCCTTTCTTCGCCGGGCAGGATCTGCTGCCCATTTTCCTATACTATATCCCCGAACATGCTGAAAATTCAAGAAGTAAAACGTTTTATAAAAATTTAATATTTTTTGGGGCCCGATTCTCTTTTTTTTTTCCATAAAGTGAGTTATCATAATATAACTTTGAACATATCGTTCAGATATGCTTCATCCGATAAAAAACAAGGAGAGAAAGAGGATCGTGAAGGAACGTCGTGATGTTACCAGAACCAAAAATGCGATTGAGCGGGCCTACATCGAGCTGTTGATCCGAAACGGCTATAAGCGGGTAACCGTCAATGAGGTCATTGAACTGGCCGGAGTCAGCCGGGGAACTTTTTACGCGCATTACCGTGATATCCCGGATCTGGAGGAAAAAGTGGAGGAGCGGGTGATCCGGAGCTTAAGGGAAGCCTGTGTCGTCAGCTTCCCGGTGGATATCCGAAGAAGCACCAGAACCCAGCTTGAGGATATCTTCAATATGTTTTACGAGTATAAGGATGACTTTAAAAAGCTGGTTATACTCGAAAACAATGACAAGGTGATCCACAAGATGAAGCAGATCCTGGTCGACGCCATCATCCGCACCGAGGTGAAGGATATGCTGGTGGGAAAGATCGGCGAGCATAAGACGGCGATGCTGTTTGAGAGCGCTGCCGGCGCTTTTGTGGAGTGCTTTGTATACTGGATGCGGCATGATGAAACCATGACGCGGGAAACCGCGCTTTCGGCCATGACCGATTTTATCGCGGGCGGCATCGGACAGATGCTGTCGCAGAAGTAGGATTTCTTCTGCTGTCATGCACGTATTTGTTTGATTCGTCTGGTTTTTTATTGTTTTCCGATGATTTTTGTGATAAAATCGAACCGATTAAGGTATAAAATCATACAAAGAAAGGGATGAAAGGATGAAGAAAAGTATTATCGCTCAGCTGATGCTGATGCTTCTGCCGCTTGTGGTCGTACTGATCGCGGCTACGATCTATCTCGGAATAGAAAATAACAATACACTGACGCATTCGAAGGAGATCTACTACGATTTTATCAGCACGATGGAGAATACGCAGCTGACGATCGACAGAGACGGATATCAGGCGTTAGTCGCGATGATGGGTGCCAATGATGTTCACGCGGGGATCGAACCCGAGGATATGCTTGACGAGAGGATCGCTTCCTTTGATGAGAATTATCAGCAGGTGTTAGACGGCGCCAACAAATTAAAAGATGAATATGCTCATGACTCGCACCTGTTTAATGAGTTCCGCATTGACGGACAGACAATGTCGAACGCCGACATTCTTGCGGAGATGCTTAAGCATCTGGAAGAATGGAAGCATGCCTATAACCTGCAGACAGGCGAAGGCAGTATCGAGGAAGCGGAGGTTCTTTTCGACGAAGCCAGGGAGCATCTGAACATGCTCGAGGATAACATGGCTGAATATGCCACCTATATCGACAAGACCATGCGGAATGAAAACAGGCAGACGCTGATCATCTCCCTTGTCGTGGTGGCGCTTGCGGTAGTCCTCTGCGTGATCTACGGTATCTTTACCGCCTTAAAGATCGCGAAGGCCACGAATTCCTTAAAGGATACGATCACGACGCTTGGCGGGGGTGATCTGACGATCGAGGTAGATGAGGCGATCTTAAGGAGGCAGGATGAGATCGGGGATATGGCCCGGGGAACGGAAGCCTTTATCGACAACCTGCGGGGTATCGTCGGTAAGATCCAGGAATCCGCGGTCAACGTTTTAAATTCCGGCGATGAGCTCGAGACCATGGCTTCCCAGAGCAGCCAGACGGCAGATGATATCGCGCATGCGGTGGACGATGTTTCCAAGGGTGCCGTTTCGCAGGCGGAAGATATTGAGAGCGCGACGATGCGGGTCAATGAGATGGGAACGATCATCGAAACCATCGTGGAAAATATCGAATCCTTAAACGGCACCAGCGCGGATATGCAGAGTGCCGGCAGCCAGGCGGCGGCGATCATGCAGGAGCTTTCGGAATCCAATGACAAGACCGTTGAGGCGGTCATGGGTGTTGCGAAGAACGTGGAAGCTACCGATGAATCGGTGCAGAAGATCCAGGATGCGGTACAGCTGATCTCCAATGTGGCGAGCCAGACAAACCTGCTTTCGCTGAACGCTTCCATCGAGGCGGCAAGAGCCGGAGAAGCCGGCAGAGGCTTTGCGGTCGTTGCTTCCGAGATCCAGACGCTTTCCGAGGAATCCAATTCCTCCGCCCAGCGGATCTCTGAGATCGTTAAGGGCCTGTCGGATGATTCCAAGGCTTCCATGAGCATGATGGACGAGGTGAAGAGACGTCTTTCCGAGCAGTCCGAGAAGTTAGACCAGACGAAGGCGATGTTTGCCAACGTGACCGGCGGGATCGAGACCTCGAGAGAGGGCGCCGCGAATATCAACGACGAGGCACAGGATTGCGACCGCTCGAGAAACGGCGTGGTGGATATCATATCGAATCTGTCCGCTATTTCCGAGGAGAACGCGGCTTCTACCCAGCAGACGACTGCTTCGATGCAGGAGCTGAACGCGACGATCGCACTGCTCGCGGAATCCGCAAGAAGCTTAAAGGGACTGGCCGAGGGCATGAACGATGCCTGCGCATTCTTCAAGATAGGCATGTAAGCATAGCAGAGTATTAACGATATCCGGGCGTGCGGTCGGCTGAGCAGACCGGCACCGGTCAGGATAGATGATCTGCCAGATGGTAAGGTGACTTTGGAATGATGGATTTCCGTTCGTTCCGGGTCGCCTTTCCTTGTGTATAACGGAGGGAATGAAAAATGACAAAAACAGATATTATCTCCGGCTTTCTCGGAGCCGGAAAAACAACACTGATCAAGAAACTGATCGCGGAATCCTTTGCCGGTCATAAGGTAGTGCTGATCGAGAATGAATTCGGCGAGATCGGGATTGACGGCGGTTTCCTCAGGGAAGCCGGGATCAATATCACGGAGATGAATTCGGGCTGCATCTGCTGTTCCCTGGTCGGGGACTTCAAGGAGGCTCTGACAAAGGTCATAGAAGAGTACGCGCCGGAACGCATCATCATAGAGCCCTCCGGTGTCGGAAAGCTTTCGGATGTGGCCAAGGCTGTGGAACGGGTGAATGAAAAAGAGGAATCCGTGACGATCAATTCCCTGGTGACAGTGGTCGACGGGAACAAGGCAAAGATGTATATGAAGAATTTCGGTGAATTCTTCAATAATCAGGTGGAGAGCGCCGGTACGATCGTGATCAGCCGGACGCAGACCATGAACGAGGAAAAGCTGAATGCCTTAGTGGCCCTTTTGCGGGAGCATAATCCCGAGGCCGTCATTATCACGACGCCGTGGGATGACCTGAAGGGTGAGCAGATCTTAGCCGCCATGGAAAAGGGACATACGTTAGTGGATTCTCTGCTTGAGGAGATGCGGCAGCTTCCGGAGGAAGAGGAGCACGAGCACCACCATGAGCATCACCATCATGACCATGAAGAGGAGCATGAGCACCACCATGAGCATGAACACCATCATGACCATGAGGACGAGCATGAACACCACCATGATCACGAGGACGAGGACGAGCATGAGCACGAACATCACCATGACCATGAGGACGAGCATGAGCACCATCATGATCACGAGGACGAGCATGAACACCACCATCACCATCATGACCATGACCATGAGCATCATCACCATGACGCGGATGATGTGTTCCAGAGCTGGGGTGTGGAAACGCCGAAGAAATTTGACAGGGATACCCTTGACGGGATCCTGAAGCTTCTTGCGGATGAGGACAGCAGAGAATACGGCATCATTCTGCGGGCCAAAGGGATCGTTCCCGCCGGAGACGGAAAGGGCTGGCA
>JAILQQ010000215.1 GCA_024698885.1 Lachnospiraceae bacterium
GAATTGTCCATTTTGCTCATCCCCGTCAGCATCTCCGGAGCCTTTTTCATACTCCTCGATCTCCTTCTGATCCGGACGCCTGTTATCCTCATTTTCTTCCTCTTCCTCGGTGGCGTCATCTCCGAGAACATCCTTCGTTCCTAACGTGATCTTTACTGTTTTCTCTTTATATTCACCGGAATCCGATCTGAGGATTACGACCTCTACCGTCTCGCCGGCCTTATAATACTGCATCTGTTCCTTCAGATTCCCCATATCCGTTACAGTGATCCCGTCAAACTTTTTCAGCACATCGCCCTTGATCAGGCCGGCCTTCTCGGCAGGAGAATCCTTGATGACCTCGGTAATGTAAACACCCTTGGGAATTCCCAGCGCATCCGCGTAATCCTGCGGCAGATCGATATTATTGGCAATGCCGAGATATCCTCTTTCCTTCTCATCGATCACATCCCGTGAAACCCGATTCATCAATTCCTCCAGGATCGGCATGGCTTCGGAGATCGGGATCGCATATCCCATACCTTCCACTTCGGCGGAAGCGAACTTCGCCGAATTGATGCCGACGACCTGCCCCTGCAGATTTAACAGAGCGCCGCCGCTGTTACCCGGGTTGATCGCCGCATCCGTCTGGATCAGGTTGTTTGAAATATTATCGATCTTCGTTTCTCTGTTTAAGGCGGAAACAATTCCCGCGGTCACAGACTGCCCGTAGCCTAACGCGTTTCCGATGGCTACCACCGGCTGCCCGATCTTTAACGTCGTGGAATCTCCGATGTCTGCAATGGCGATCTGATCCAGCGTATCCTTTTTAAGATCCTCCTTCAGGACCGCGATCACGGCCAGATCATCCGCGGCATCGGTTCCCTTGATCGTTGCCTCATAGATCTCGTTATCGATAAAGCCTACCGAAAGCTCTTTGGAACCCTCCACGACGTGATTGTTCGTCATGATCAGAAGCTCGGTATCGTTCTCCCCGAGGATAATGCCAGATCCCGCGCTCTCACTGGGAACCTCCATTCTTCCGTAGAACATGGACCGTACTTCCTGCACGCCCTTATTGGTGATGGAGACAATCGACGGCATGACGTTTTCGGCTACCTCAGCCACGTCGTAGATCACCGTGACCGGTTCCCCGTTATATTCCTTTGCGGTCCGTATGAAGCCCTCATTGACCCTGCTTACCTCTCCTGTCCCTTCCGAAGCGTTTGACAGGATCGTCGCCGGTGCCGCCTGGCTGCTCTGGGGAAGGAATTTGCTCTGCAGGGAGCCTCCGACAATATTTACCGCCTGGAAGCCTAAGGATGCCGTCAGGCCAAATACCAGGCCGAGTGCGACGCATGCGGCAAATTTCTTGCCAAAGCCCTTTCCGCTTTTTTGTTTCTTCTCCGCCTTCTTTATTTCCTTTGCGGTCTTTTTCTCGTAAGCGGCTTCTCTGTGGCTCTGCGCTCTCTCCGTTCCCGTAGCGGCCCAGGGCTCTTCCCTGCGGTAGACAGGCTCCGGTTCCTTTTCTACGGATGCATGGGTTTCCTGTGTCTCAGAGATCGTTTCGTTATGATCGCCTACCGTTTCTTCATTTTTGTCATCGTGAAAATCATAATCATAAAAATCAGCCATCGTATATACCTCTCTTTCTATTGTTATCATCCTGACCGGACTGGTTACTCATCTAACGGGTTTGCCTTCTTCTGTTCCCGTCCTTATGGTCAGTATCATAACGCGACTTTTTGACCAAAAATTGTGAAAACGGTGATTAGATTGTGATTAAAATGTGAGAAAACTGTGACGCTGTTTTCTCTGCCGTCATCATCCCTCACAGCACCTTTTCCTGCCAGTCGCCGACCTTTTCCAGCTTCACGGCGCAGACCTTGTATTCCGGGATACGGGCAAATTCGTCGAGGGCGGCGTTCGTGAGGCGGTTAACCGGCGAATCCGGGAAATGGAACGGCATCCAGGTCTCTCCCTCCGATACCTTTTTCCCGACTCTGGCGGTAGCGGTGATCGCGCCTCTGCGGCTCCTGACGATGATCCTTTCGCCGTCGCCGATAAACAGGCGGTTCGCATCGCGATAGTTCACCTCAATAAAGCCTTCTCCCGCGATATCCCACAGTCCCTCCGAGCGGGAGGTCATCGCGGTAGCGTTATACTGATAGAGGATCCGGCCCGTTGTCAGCATCAGCGGATATTCCTCATCCGGCAGCTCCGAGGACGGCTTGTAGGCCGCGGGATAGAAAAGCGCCTTCCCCCGGGTCGGATGCCCGACGTGCATGATGGGCGTTCCGGGATGATCCTTTTCGGGGCAGGGCCATTGCAGGCTTTCGCCCGCATCAAGCCGTTCATGCGAGATGCCGTGGAAGCTCGGGGTCACCGACGCGATCTCGTCCATGATCTCGGCAGGCGTCATATATTTCTGCGGATATCCCATGGCGTTCATCAGGTCGATCAGGATATCCGTATCCGGACGCATATCCCCGGAAACCGTGACTGCCTTCCGGATCCGCTGTACCCGGCGTTCCGTATTGGTAAAGGTACCCTCCTTTTCCGCATAGCTGATGGCGGGAAGGATCACGTCCGCGTACGCCGCGGTCGGTGTCATGAACAGATCCTGCACCACAAAGAATTCCAGACTCTTTAACGCATGGATGATATGGTTCGTATCAGGATCGGAAACGATGGGATCCTCGCCGCAGATATAAAGGCCCTTGATCTTCCCCTCTATCGCCGCCGGGAAAACCTCGGTCGCCTTCAAGCCCGGCTTCGGACTCAGGCTTACGCCCCAGGCTTTTTCGAACTTCTCTCTGACCTGATCGTTATCGACCTTCTGGTAGCCCGGATAATCCGTAGGCTGTGCTCCCATATCGCAGGCACCCTGCACGTTATTCTGTCCGCGCAGCGGATTGACACCGCAGCCGCTCTTTCCGAGCTTTCCGCAAAGCAGTGCCATATTCGACATGCTCATGACGCCCTCGGTGCCGGTCGAATGCTCCGTGACACCCAGGCAGTAAATGATCGGCGCCTTTTCCGCGGTCGCATACATTCTGGCTGCCTCCCGCAGGTTATCCGGATCGATATGGCAGATCTCCGCCGTCTTTTCCGGCGTATATTCCGCAACAAGAGCCTTTAACTCCTCAAAGCCCTCCGTATTGTCTCTGATATAATCATGATCGATCAGGTCCTCTTCGATCATGGCATGCATCATGCCGTTTGCAAAGGCCACATTGGTACCGGGCCTCAGCTTCAGATGGATATCGGCATCTTTCGAGATCGTGATATCTCTCGGATCCACGACGATCAGTCTTGTACCGTTCTGCACAGCCTCCCTGATCTGCATGCCGACAACGGGATGCGCCTCCTCCGGGTTAGAGCCGATCAATAGAATACAGTCCACATCATGGGTGATATCGTAGATCGGATTCGTCATGGCTCCGGAACCGAGGGTCTTGGCAAGCCCCGCCACCGTCGCCGAATGGCAGACTCTTGCGCAGTTATCGACATTATTGGAGCCAAAGCAGGTCCTGACCATCTTCTGGACCATATAGATATCCTCGTTGGCGGAACGGGAGCAGGCAAAACCCGCAAGCGCCTCCCCGCCGTATTTCTCCTTAAGCTCCATAAAGCGCTTCGCCGTATAGGAAATGGCTTCCTCCCAGGTGGTCTCCTCAAACTCGTCGGTCTCCCTGTTTTTAATAAGAGGCTTGCGCAGACGATCGGGCGCGTTCACGAAATCAAAGCTGCCTGAACGTCCCTTTACGCAGAGTCTGCAGTGATTCGAAGGTCCGTCGGCGGGCTCCACGTTTACGATCTGATTGCTCTTTACGATCAGATAGAACTGGCAGCCGGTAGCGCAGTGCGGACAAGTCGTTAAGACCCGTTTCGTCTCCCACTCCCTGAAGTGCTCTCTGCGTTTTAAGGTCAGTGCACCCGTCGGACAGATCGCCGCGCACGTTCCGCAGGATTCGCATCCGGTCTTCTTATAGTCCTTTCCAAACGGCGCGTCCACCATATGCAGCGTCCCGAAGCGGCTGTTCTTTAAGGTGCCGTTGCAGGTAATCCGTTGACAGACGTTGATACAGCGCTGACAGTGGATACATTTGCTGGGATCATAGCTGATATACGGGTTAGAATCAAGCTTCGGCCGCTTTTTGGAAAACTCCGCCCGGTGTCCCTGATAGGTACTGTGTTTGACCTCATAGCGGTTACAAAGAGCCTGCAGGCTGCAGATCCCATTGGCCGGACAGCTCATGCAGTCCAGATTATGGTTCGCAAGGATCAGCCGCAGCATTTCCTTGCGGTATTCTGTGATCCTCTCGGAATCCGTATGGATCACCATGCCTTCCGTGGCGATCTCCTTACAGGAGGCAAACATATTGTCATAGCCTTCTATTTCGACCATGCAGATCCGGCACGAGCCAATGTCGTTCACATGGGCGTAGGTACACAGCGTCGGGATATCGATCCCGTTATCCTCTGCTGCCTGCAAAATCGTCGTGCCTTCCTTAACAGAAAGCTCTTTCCCGTCAATCGTGATATTGATAGAATTCTGTTCCTTCTTCATTCGCCCCGGCCTCCTACCATATTTCCGCATCCGTAATGATCGCAGCGCAGGCAGCGCCCCGCTTCCCGCATTGCCTCCTCATGGGTCATAAGCAATTCAACACCGTCAAAATTCGTCTTCCGCTCGAAGGGATCCACCTCCTCGATCTCCGCCCGGCCGGTAGGAACGCAGTTATTCGGCATGGCCGGCGCCGGACTTGCTATGCTCTTGATTTTATGGTGGAAGCCCAGATATTCATCGATGTTTTCAGCCGCTACCTGGCCGGCCGCGATCGCGTTGATCGCCGTGGAAGGACCGGTAACGCAGTCGCCACCGGAGAAGATGCCCTCCATTCCTTCAACGATGCAGCTTTCATCTGCTTTGATCCGGCAGCGCTCCGCCGGGACACCCTCCTTTTCAAAGGCGGCCGTATCGCTTCTCTGGCCGACCCCGAGGATCAGAACATCGCATTTGAAGCGATAGGGATAGGCACTCGAATGCTCGGTCTTGACAAAGCCAAGGTCATCGTATTCACCGACGATCTCCGGCTGGAGCCAGACGGCACTCACACGGCCGGTTTCCTTATCCACTTCGATATTTAAAAAGCTTAACAGCGTGCGGAAGCGGACCCCCTCCTGCATGGCCCCTTCCACTTCACTCGGAAGCGCTGTCATATCATCTCTTTTTCTGGTAAATACATGAACGGTCTCCGCGTTCAGCCTGACAGCCGTCCGGGCCGCGTCCATCGCCACATTGCCGCCGCCGATCAGCACTACCTTCTTCCCGGTCAGGTCCATGGCACGTCCGTTTGCCACATCCTGAAGAAAATCGGCCGCGGGGATCACACCCTCGGCATCCGCGTTCTCCATCGGCATACGGTTGCCGATCTGGGCGCCGAGTCCGAGATAAACCGCGTCATATTCTTCTTTCAGTTTTGTAAAGGAAATATCCTTTCCGATCTTGGTCTGACAGTGCACCTCAATATCCCCGGCCTGAAGGATCGCCTGTATATCCTCATCCAGCCGTTTTTTCGGCAGTCTGTATTCCGGAATGCCATAGCGGAGCATGCCGCCGAGCTTCTCATGCTCGTCAAAGATCACTGCCTTATGTCCCATTAACGACAGGAAATACGCCGCGGTAAGACCCGAAGGGCCGCCGCCCACAATGGCGATCTTTTTCCCCGTGCGCACGTTAGCCGGCGGCGTCTCCACGCTGTCCGCCGAAACCTGATCTACCGCGTATTTCTTTAAGCCCCGGATATTGATCGCGTCATCGATCATCCCGCGTCTGCATTTGATCTCGCAGGGATGCTCGCAGACCATCGCGCAGGCCGTCGGAAGCGGATTCTTTTCGCGGATGATATTAATGGCGCCCGCGTAGTCCTCTGCCGCGATCAGGGAAATATAACCCGGAACGTTAACATGGGCCGGACACATGGTAATACATGGGATCGTCTGCGTCACATTGCCCTCGCAGCGTTTATGATTGATATGACTGACATACTCGTCGCCGAATTCCGTCAGGCTGTCGAGGATCAGATTGGCTGCCGTCACGCCTACCGCGCAGTCCGAGGTTTCGGCAATCATCTGGCATAAGCGGCGCATCTCCTCAAGCGTTTCCATCGTAGCCATGCCGGCGATAATACTGTGCAACATTCTGTCCACCTCCACGAGGCCGTCCCGGCAGGGAACACATTTTCCGCAGGACTGATTCATGGAAATCTGGAACAGAGAACGATACAAAACCAGCGGGCACATCCCGGGCGGATAGGATATCATCCGGGAATGAAATTTCCGCAGCACGACATCTATTCTTTTGTTCATACTGTCTTTCTTTTCCAGCTGCCGCATAGCATATCTCCTTTCTTCATCCGGTCCTCCGCAGGACCGCACTGTCGCTTTCTATTATACCATGATTCTTTCTCTGGAACAAAGAAAATGCGTAACTGTTCAGGTTCTTCTCGCCGCAATGCGGGGGTTGACCTGAAATCCGTGCAAAAGATTCCCTATTCATTAAATAACAATCGTTTTCTCTCTATCATTTCGTCGATCCTGTCAATATACATCGCCACATCCTTAACATTATCGCAGCGTTTAATAAGTCCTGTTATCTCTCCTGTCTCCTTATTAAAAAACACTCGTTTTGTTACGGTCCCGGGCCCCAGTGCCACGATATCCTGCACCTCCTCCATCATCAGGATATTATAGATCCCGTAGCACCCCTCCCTGGCATAACCCACATTCTCGAAATTGCCCGCGATATTCTTCTGCCGGTAGAGATAATAGGGCTTTAATCCCATGGCTTCGGCCGCCGTCTCCGTTTCCGCCATCATTTCCGCGGTATTCTCGCTTTTGATCTCTTCATGGGCTTTCAGATACTCTGCCATACCGGCGGCCCGTTTTAACGCCATCGCGTGGACCGTGACCGCATCGGGCGAAAGCTTTTTAATCTCAGTGAAGGTATGCCTGACCGCAGAAAGCCCCTCTCCCGGCAAGCCCAGGATCAGATCCGTATTGATATTGTCAAAACCCAGGGAGCGGGCCAGCGCGAAGCTTTCATATATCTGCTCCACGGTATGCCGTCTGCCGATCAGGCGCAGGGTCTCTTCATTCATGGTCTGGGGATTGATCGAGATCCGGTTGACCCCCTCCTCCTTAAGGACCTGAAGCTTCTCCGCCGTAATACTGTCGGGTCTGCCCGCCTCTACCGTAAACTCCGGTACAGAAGAAAGATCAAACGCATCCCTTATCATCCCCATCAGCTTTTTTAACAGTACCGGCTCTAACGTCGTAGGCGTTCCGCCACCGATATAAAGAGAGTCAAGGGGTCTGTCCCGGAAAAGCTCCGAAACGGCTGCAAGCTCCCTGTTCAGCGCGTCAAAATAGGCGGGAAGCTTTTTCTGCCAGGCCGCGATCGGATACGAAGTGAAGGAGCAGTACAGGCAGGTCGTCGGACAGAAGGGAATCCCGATATAGAGGCTGAAGCCACGCGCGCCGTGAGAGCGCTTTATCACCTGCTCCTCCCTGTCGATAATGGACAGGCTCAGATCGATCTTCTGACCGGACATGAGATACGTACTCCGGAGCTTTTGTGCCACCACTTCATCGGAAAGACCGTCTTTGCGCATCATCATGGCAAGCTTCGTCGGCCGGATCCCGGTGAGGGTCCCCCAGGGAAGTTGTACCCCTGTCAGCTCATGCAGAAGATCGTAGACGGTTCTTTTGACGGTATTTTTCAGAAGTCCCCGGTCCTCTGCCTGAGACAGGCTTAGGGAGGTATCCCTTTTTTCCGTCTCAAGTCCGTCCGCATAATGCGAAACGGTAATTTCCAAACGGCCTTCATAATGGTAAGCAACAAAGAAACCTGTAAAGATCCCGTCATCAGAGGGATCTTCACAGGCCTGAAAGATAATGCTCACATCCTCACCCGGATAAAAAGCCTTAAACAGCGAGTGAACATCGTATTCAAATATCTGCCGGTTCGTAACTACCTGGATCATACCTTGTCAGCAATACGGATTGTACTGCTTTTCCTCTCCGATCGTCGTATCATCTCCGTGGCCCGGATATACGATCACGTCCTCCGGCAGCGTCATCAGCTTCTGCCTGATCGACGTCATCAGCTCGCCCATATTGCCGGTGGGCAGGTCGGTCCGTCCTACGGAGCCCGCAAACAGCGTATCGCCGGCGATCAGGATCTTATCTTCCGCAAAATAATAACAGGCACTGCCGGCAGTATGGCCGGGCGTCAGAAGCACCCGGAAGGATATACCGTCGATGTCCACCATCTGCTGATCCGAAAGGAGGATATCCGCCTTTACCGTACGGCTCAGTCCCACGTCCCGGCAGCAGTTTAAAGCCGGATCCGCTAAGAGTTTTTCTTCCGTCTGCGGCGCGTAAACCTTGCAGCCGGCCTTCTCCTTCAGTGCGTCAACGCCGAGGATATGGTCAAAATGACCGTGGGTCAGAACGATCCCGACAACCTGAAAGCCTTTTTCCGTCAGCCGGTCGTAGAGCCTTGCGCCGTCATCCCCCGGATCAAAGACCACAGCCTTTTTTGCTTCATTGTATACAAAATAGCAGTTCGTCGAAACGAAACCCACTACCGTTCTTCCTATTTTAAGTGCCATTATCCCACCGCCCTTTCTATATCGATGATCTCGCTAATGGTTTCCAGTTTGTCAATCAGCCGGTTCAGTTCCTCCTTCCCGGCCACCTCAAACGAAACGGAAACCGTAGCCGTCCCCTGCTTCGAGGTTCTGGCGTTCAGGCTCAGAATGCTGATATTCTTTTCGGACAGCACCTTTGTGATATCCGAAAGGATCCCCTGTTTATTCTCGCAGTAGATATTGATCTCCGCCAGGTACTTGCCCTTATCGACCATATCTGTCTGCCATTCCGCCTCGATCAGCCGGACTCTGTCTTCCTCCGGTAGATTCACGATATTGACGCAGTCCGTCCGATGGATCGATACGCCGCGTCCTCTGGTGATAAAACCCACGATCTCATCTCCGGGGATCGGGGAACAGCATTTCGAGAAACGGACCGCCACGTCGTCAAGACCCTTTACGATAATACCGGCCCTGCTGCGGCTTCCGCCCGTCACAGGCTTTTTATTCTCCTCAACGCTCTTTAAGACTTCCTCATTGGTGATCGTGGTCGGGTGGTCCTTCTCATAGAACTCCAGCATCTTATTGATAATCTGGCCTTCTTTTAACCCGCCGTGCCCGACAGCCGCCCGCAGCGCGTCCCATTCCTTAAAGCCGTACTTTTTTAGGATCGCATCAATGTATTCGGGTTTCTGGATCTTTGCGATATCCACGCCCTTCTGCTTGCAGTACTCAATGAGCATTTCCCGGCCGCGGGTGATATTTTCCTCTTTAAACTCGTTGCGGAACCATTGATTGATCTTATTCCGGGCCTGGGGGCTCTTGACAATATTGAGCCAGTCACGGCTCGGTCCCTTGGAATTCTGCGAAGTGATGATCTCAACCCGGTCACCGTTTGCGATCACATAATCATTTGTAACAAGCCTCCCGTTTACACGGGCGCCGATCATATGGTTGCCCACCGCGCTGTGAACACTGTAGGCAAAGTCGATGGGATTCGAACCCGCCGGCAGTGTCTTCACATCGCCGTTTGGCGTAAAGCAGTAGACATTGTCGGTATAGATGTTCATATCGCTCTTGATCGTGCTTAAGAACTCCCGGTTATCCGACATATCCTTCTGCCATTCTAAGATCTGGCGCAGCCAGGACAGTTTTTCCGCCTCCTGGTCCTTGACCTGCTTTCCGCTTGAACCCTCCTTGTATTTCCAGTGCGCGGCAATCCCGTATTCTGCCGTTTTATGCATTTCATAGGTTCTGATCTGAATCTCGAAGGGCTTCTCGTTGGGCTTGAGCACCGTCGTATGCAGCGACTGATACATATTAGCCTTCGGCATCGCGATGTAATCCTTAAACCGGCCGGGGATCGGCTTGTAGATGGAATGGATCATCCCAAGCACCGCGTAACAGTCCCGGACTGTATTCACAAGGATCCGGATTGCGAACAGATCATAGATCTCCTCAAGCGTCTTGTCCTGGTTCAGCATCTTCTTGTAGATACTGAAGAAATGCTTGACCCGCCCGTCAATGGAGAAAACGATTCCGGCCTTTTTCAGCTGGTCGCTGACCTCCTCCACGATCTTCTGAACATACTGCTCCCGTTCGGCCTTGCGGATCTCGATCTTATTCGCCAGATCGTAATACACCTCCGGCTCAAGATATTTTAACGACAGATCATCAAGCTCCACCTTCACCTTGGAAATACCTAACCGCTCCGCAAGCGGCGCGTAGATATCCATGGTTTCCCTGGCGATCTCGATCTGCTTATGCGGCGGCATATACTGCAGCGTCCGCATATTATGCAGTCTGTCGGCAAGCTTCACCATAATGACCCGGATATCCTTGGCCATCGCAAGGAACATCTTCCTCAGATTATCCGCCTGAAATTCCAGCTTATCCTCGTTATACCGGATCCTTTCCAGCTTTGTGACCCCATCCACAATGAGCGCGACATCCGAGCCGAACTCCCGCTCGAGCTCTTCATTTGTCATGACGGTATCCTCTACCACATCATGCAGGATACCCGCCGCGATCGATTCCTTGTCAAGCTGCATTTCCGCCAGAATGATCGCCACGCAGAGGGGGTGGATGATATAATGCTCCCCCGAGCGCCGGTATTGATCCTTATGTGCCTCGCTTGCCACGCGGTAGGCTTTCTCGATCATGGAAATATCATCGGAGGGATGGTATTTTTTGACATGCTCAACTAAAACCCTGTACAGCTCCTCGGGACTCAGATTCTCCTGCACGGGCTCAATATGTCCATCATCCAGTATGAGCTCAACCGGCTGTTTTTTCACGGTTTCAGTCTCGGTCATATCCCTCCGGGTTTTTACTCTGCCAATTCCAGGAATCACGGCACATATCATCGATATTGCGGGTTGCCTCCCAGTGAAGCTCCCGTTTTGCTTTGGAAGGATCCGCGTAGCAGGTAGCGATGTCGCCGGCACGTCTTGGCTTGATCTCGTAAGGCAAAGGTCTGCCGAGCACCTTTTCAAAGGCATGAACAAGCTCTAAAACGCTGACGCCGTGCCCGGTCCCCAGGTTATAGATCTTTACTTCATCCGCACCGTTTTCCTTCATTTCCCTGATCTTCTCCAGGGCTTTCACATGACCGGTCGCCAGATCGACAACGTGAATGTAGTCTCTGACGCCCGTTCCGTCCGGCGTATCATAATCATCGCCGAAAACGCCGAGGCTCTTCAGCTTCCCGATGGCCACCTGGGAAACATAGGGCATCAGATTATTCGGGATCCCCTTGGGATCCTCTCCGATCCGGCCGGATTCATGGGCCCCGATCGGGTTAAAATAGCGCAGCAGGATAATATTCCAGTCATGATCGGCTACATAGTAGTCCTTTAAGATCTCCTCGATCATAAACTTGGTACGGCCGTAGGGATTGGTGACGCCCCCCACCGGGCATTCCTCCGTGATCGGCACGAAGGCCGGATCTCCGTATACCGTGGCAGACGAGGAGAAAACAATGCTCTTGCAGCCGTTTTTCCGCATGACATCCGTCAGGATCAGCGTCCCCGTTACGTTATTGTAATAGTATTCCAGAGGCTTTTCCACGGATTCTCCCACGGCCTTGTATCCGGCAAAATGGATCACCGCCTCGATATCCTCCGCGTCAAAAACCTTTTGCAGCCCTTCTCTGTCTAAGATGTCCGTCTGATAAAACTTTAAGGACTTCCCGGTGATCTCCTGTACCCTCTTCAGGGACTCCTCAGAAGCATTATACAGATTATCCACGACAACGACCTCGAAACCTGCATTTAACAGCTCCACACAGGTATGACTGCCGATAAAGCCCGCGCCGCCTGTCACCAATACTGCCATAGCGGTCCTCCTTTTCCTTAATGTAAACAAATCGTAAAGCAAATTAATTAAAGTTAATTTTATATCAAAAAAACCAAATGTGCAAGACAGGAGCGGCTTTTCGTGTTATCATACAAACAAACCCTGCGTAACAGGCTTCAATATGTAAATCTGCGCAGAAGAGGAAATGATTCGATCCGAAAAGCGGATCGAATCGGCATGATCTGAAGATCATGCCTAAGCGCACGATTTGCAGGCAAATCGGCGCAGAAAGGGAGGATTTCATGATATGCTGCAATATTTACTGATCTTAATGACAGCACTGCTCATCACAGCCATCGGCTTCGGCTACCACATCCACTTCTTCTCGATCTGCTACGGCTTCTCGGTAGCGGGGATCGCGGCGCTTATGTGTCTGATGTTTATCAGGCAGCTGAATCCGCTCACCTTCTGTATCCTGTTTCTTCTGATCCTGTACGGCGGACGGCTCGGCGGTTTTCTTTTATACCGGGAGACAAAGATCAGTTCCTACCATGATAAGATCTTCGCGGAGATCAAGGTAGACGCCGAGGTGCCCTTCAGCGAAAAATACCTGCTCTGGGTCTCCTGCTCCCTGCTGTATACCCTGCAGACCTGTCCACTGCTCTTCCGCTTTTTAAATACGTCACTGGATCCTGCAAAGCTTGATGTTCCCGCGATCATCGGCTTTATCCTGATGTTTGCCGGCGCTGCCATGGAGGTCGTCGCCGATCTGCAGAAAACAAACGCAAAGAAAACAGCGCCAAACCGCTTTGTGTCTACCGGTCTTTACGCGTTTGTGCGCTGTCCGAACTATCTGGGAGAGCTTCTCCTATGGACAGGCGTACTCGTAACCGGGTTCGGTGCAGTCCGCGGAATTCTCTGGCTACCGGCACTGATCGGCTATGTAGCGATCGTCTATGTGATGTTTTCCGGCGCAAGGCGCTTAGAGCTCAGGCAGAAGCGAACCTACGGCAGCGATCCCGCCTATCAGGCCTATGTCCTGAAGGTCCCGATCCTCCTGCCCTTTATCCCGCTCTACAGTGTCGAAAAATATACCTTCTTAAAAGCATAATCGGATAGGGGAAAACACATCCCCTATCCGGTTGTCGCGTTGGCCGTCAAATGTGCGCTCGTGCCTGCCCTCAAGCGAGCTCTCGTGCATGCACGCGCTCGCTTGAGGGCAGGCACGGTGCCCGCTTGACGGCTTTATCGCGCAAATGAACGGGAGCCGGATACGATACCGGCTCCCGAAGTTTTCACTGTGCCGATCTGCTTAGCAGATCAATTCCTTATAAAATTTACCAGTTCTCATCGCCTGCTGCCTGGGCCAACTGCGCTCTGCGCTCGTCAAGCTGCTCAAGCACCTGCTCGGAGGTCATGTCGCCGATGAACATGGCAGCCAGATCGGCGTTGATATCCATCCACTGCTCGTTGAAGTAAAGCACCACATCCTGCAAAACCATGCCCGAATGCTCATCATCATACTGGCTTAAGAAATCAAGCGTTGTCTGGGAATATTCCGGCGTCTGACCTACTTCTACAGGCAGGTTCTCAACATCGGCCGCGTTGTCGATCAGGTACTGTACATTATCCTTCTCAAGCAGGAAAGCCAGATACTGCTTTGCCGCCTCGATGTTCGGAGAACCGGAATAGATGAAGCGGGACGGGCCGGTCGGATGAATGTTCAGATACTGATTGTCAAGGATCGGCAGTAAGAACAGGCCGAAATCATCCTCGGTATAGCCTGCCGTGTTCTGGTCGCTCTCCACGATCTTCTTGATCGAACCGGGCTTTAAGCAGCAGATAGCGAATTCACCGCTTGCCATATAGCCTTCCGCGTCAGCGAACTCATCGCTCATGTAGTTGTCCCCGAAATAGCCGCTCTGCGCCATCTCATTCAGCTGATCCACCATCAGCTTCATGTTGTCATTCTCTGCAAAGGTCGTCTCGTTCTTGTTCAGCTTGTCAATAATGCCCGGCTCCAGCTTGTCGCAAACCTGGCCGTTCCCGGTCCAGAGCATCAGGAGATGCCAGCCGTCCGCCATAGGCTCATAGATCGGCGTCACACCGCTTGCGATCAGCTTATCGCAGGTATCCTTCAGCTCCTCAAAGGTCGTCGGAACCTTCGCGCCGGCCGCGTCGAACAGCTTCTTGTTGTAAACCATGTAATAATCGGTTGTGGTATCATAATAGGTCAGGCCGTAGTTCACGCCGTCCACACCGGTCTGCTCCGCCGAGAAAGGGCTGTATGCCGACATCCAGGGCTCACCGGAAAGGTCCACGGCATTTTCCTGTACATTATAGGTCGTCTTCAATGCGAAACCGGACTGCGCGCCCCAAATATCCGGACCCTCGCCCGCGTTCAGACGGGTTAACAGAAGATCCTGATACTGATCCGCGGGAACGATCTGATAATCCACATGGATCCCGGTCTCTTCCTCAAACTTCTTTCCTAATTCCTGCTCGGAATCCTCTACCCAGTCCTGGCTGGCCATCACCGTGATCGTTGTACCAGCTGCCGGTGCCTCCTCAGATGCGTCATCCGTTGCTGCCGGCGCCTCTGCTGCCGGTGCCTCCGCTGTCGGTGCCTCCGCTGTCGGGGCCATGCTGCCGCCTTCCGCACAGGCGGTCAGGCCAAGAACCATTGCTCCCGCTAAAAGCATTGATAATACCTTCTTCTTCATTTCATTTCCTCCTTCGTTTTTTCCCTATATACAATTCGCAAACGGCTATTGTCTGCAAATTCGTATCAAATTTGTATTATCCCTTTACGGCCCCGGCCGTCTGGCCGCCGACGATATATTTCTGGCAGATCAGATAGATGATGACGACCGGCGCGCAGGTCAGCAGCACATCCGCGCAGATCAGGTTCCACTTCATTTCAAACTGGCCGAAGAAATTATAGACCGCTAACGTCATCGGCCATTTTTCCGAGCTGTGCAGGAAATATAAGGGCATCATGAACTCGTTCCAGCAGTTTAAGAAGCAGAGCACCCCCGCGGTGACGATCGCGCTTTTTAACATCGGGAAAACGATCCTAAAGTACAGCTGAAGCGCGTTGCAGCCGTCAATAATCGCCGCTTCGTCAAGCTCCGTCGGGATCTTGGAAACAAAACCGTAGATCAGAAAGACCGTAAAGGGCGTCTGCAGGGCCATGTAAAGCAGGATAATACCGGGCGCCGTGTTCGACAGATGCGTCATCTGCATGGTCTTTGTCAGCGTAACATAGTTGATCGGGATCACCATCCCAAGCACCACATACATATACAGAGCACTCATGCCCTTTGAGCGTCTTCTGGAAAAGACATAGGCCGACATGGCGCCGAAGGACACCGTGATCAGGGTGCCGACTCCCGCATAAAGCATGCTGTTGATAAAGCTTTTCGCTAACTTCCCCTTTTCGATCACCGTGGCAAAATTGGAAAACAGCCACTGCTTCGGCAGCGTAAGCGTCATGTTCAGCGTTTCGCCGTCCCCCTTAAAGGCATTTAAGACCACAAGCACCATCGGAATAATGACAAGGAGTGACGCGATCCAGGCGAAAATATTTTTGAGAATGATCTGCAGGATCTTGTTTTTCGTTGTACTGACCATCATTCCACCACCTCATCCTTTGTTAAGATCTTAACCATGAAGAACCCGAGGATCACCATGAAGATAAACAGCACCGAGCTAATGGTCGTGCCCTCGGCATAAAGGCCCTTGCTCATCATCTTGTAGACCGCGGTATAGAGCACCTCCGTCCGATGCCCCGGGCCGCCGTTTGTCAGCGCATAGACCATATCAAATACCTTCAGGCCGTAGATGACGCTTAGAACGATCGTCACGGCAAGCGTCTGCTTTAGCATCGGCAGTGTGATATACTTAAAACGCTGCCAGGGGCCCGCGCCGTCAATGGCCGAGGCTTCGTAATAGGTATCGGGGATCGCGAGGATCCCGGCAATGAGCAGCGTCATGATATAACCGGCGCCCCGCCAGACGTCTACCGCCATGACCGAGTAGAAAGCCAGATTCGGATCAACAAGCCATTTCTGCGCCAGAAAATCAAGATGCACCGCCCGGAAAAATTCGTTTAAAAAACCTGTTTTGGGATTTAAGATCGATGTGAAGATCAGGCCGGTCACAAGGATCGGCAGAACCGAGGGCAGATACAGGATCCCCCGGTGAAAATTCTTGAACCGGATATTGCGGGAAAGTGCCACCGCAAAGAGAAGGCCGAGACCGGTTTTGGCGATCACGGTGATAAACGTAAACCAGAGCGTATTCGTAATATAACGAAGATAGTCATTGCTGCCGGAAAAGACTTCCGCGAAATTCTTAAACCCGGCATAGTGGATCTCCTTATTATAGGCAGACCAGTCCGTAAAGCTGTAGCCGATACCCATAAGGCCCGGCCAGACGCTTAATACCGTATAAACAAGCACAGAACCGATCACAAAATACCACGGATAAATCTTCGATTTCTGCATGTCGCAACCCCCGATTGAAGTATATGGTCATTATAATCGATGGGATTGCCCAAAGACCATGCAGATTTTGAACATCTTTTTGTATATTTTTAACTGTGCGCCGACTGCGCCAAATTGCTTGCAATTTGTGCGCTTAGGCATGATCTTCAGATCATGCCGATTCGGTCTGC
>JAILQQ010000233.1 GCA_024698885.1 Lachnospiraceae bacterium
TGGATGAGCCTACGTCTTCCCTTAATGAGACGGATTCGAAAGCGCTTCTGGATCTCATGCTCGAATTCAAGAAACAGGGGATGACGATGATCATTATCACCCATAAGCTGAACGAGGTGGTCTACGTTGCAGACAAGATCACTGTTGTTCGAGACGGATCAACGGTAGAGACTCTCGACTGCCATACCATGGAGATCAGCGAAGACAGGATCATCCGGGGCATGGTCGGTCGTGAGATCACCAATCGTTTCCCCAAAAGAGAGGCTATCGATAAGGGTGATATCAATATGGAGGTAAAAGACTGGACGGTCTATCATCCGGTTTATACCGAAAGAAAAGTAGTGGACAATGTCAATCTCAACGTGAGAAAAGGTGAGGTTGTAGGAATATACGGACTCATGGGGGCCGGCCGTACCGAACTTGCCATGAGCATATTCGGAAAGTCTTACGGATCGAGCATTTCCGGCGTCCTCAAGATAAACGGAAAGGAAGTGGACCTGAAGAATCCCAGGGCTGCCATAGATGAAAAGCTCGCTTACGTCACCGAGGACAGAAAAGGCAACGGCCTTGTCCTTTCCAATTCCATAAAGGTAAATACTTCCCTTGCAAATATGAAGGGCGTCAGCGAGAGAGGCATAATCGACGCCGACAAGGAATACAATGTGGCCGAGGAGTACAGGGATAAGCTCAACACAAAGACTCCGTCGGTCGAACAGAACGTGGGAAATCTCTCCGGAGGAAACCAGCAGAAGGTTCTCCTTGCGAAATGGATGTATACCGATCCCGATATACTTATCCTGGACGAGCCTACCAGAGGTATAGACGTAGGCGCAAAGTACGAGATCTACTGTATCATCAATGATCTGGTCAGGGCAGGGAAGTCGGTCATCATGATCTCTTCGGAGCTCCCTGAGGTGCTGGGTATGAGTGACAGGATCTATATCATGAACGAGGGAAGATTCGTCGGCGAGATGAAGGCCGATGAAGCGACCCAGGAGAAGATCATGTCCTGCATTTTACAGTCGGGAGGGGGGAAGTGACATGAGCATAAACATTAAAGACGTTTTAAAGAAATATACGATGGTGTTAGCCCTCATAGCGGTCGTCATTTTCTTCCAGGCTATGACCGGCGGAAAGATGCTTCTTCCCCAGAACCTTAACAATCTGATCTCACAGAACGCATACGTGTTTGTGCTTGCAGCCGGAATGCTGCTCTGCATACTCACAGGCGGAAACATCGATCTGGCCTGCGGCTCTGTGGTATGTTTTGTGGGCGGCATCGGAGCCGTTCTTATGGCAAAGGATATCCCCTGGATAGTGGCAGTGGTGGTCATGCTCATATGCGGGATCTTGGTAGGCGCATGGCAGGGATACTGGATCGCCTATATCAAGGTTCCTCCGTTTATCGCCACACTCGCCGGAATGTACGCCTTCAGAGGTCTTTCCAATGTGGTCCTGAACGGTTATTCGGTAGGTATAGACGACACCACGTTCCTGAATGTGTTCGGTGGGGGAGCGGACTGTTACGTCCCTGACCTGTTCGGCGGCGCGAACTTCAACATTACCTGTCTGCTGGCCGGAGTGGTGATCGCAGCTATCTTCACCGCGCTGGTATTCAGAAGAAGGATCGCCGCAAAGACCGCCGGCTACAGCGTGGGACCTCTTTCATCCGACATTTTCAGAGTGGTGATCATCAGTGTGGCAGTGATATGGTTCTTCTTTATGCTTTCCCAGTATAAGGGAATACCTTCATCGCTTATATGGATAGGCATTGTGCTCCTCACATACGCCTATATCACTTCAAACACCACCATCGGCCGTTATCTGTACGCAGTTGGCGGAAATGAAAAGGCGACGAACCTCTCCGGTATTGATTCCCGCAAGGTTTACCTTTTCGCATATGTAAATATGGGCCTTATGGCCGGACTCGCCGGTATCCTTACCGTTGCGAGAGCTACACATGCAGAGCCCACCTTCGGACAGGGTTATGAAATGGACGCCATCGCGGCCTGCTTCATCGGCGGCGCTTCAGCCTACGGCGGTGAAGGAAATGTATTCGGCATAGTGATCGGCGCTCTCCTGATGGGCGTCATCAATATGGGAATGAGTATCATGGGCGTGGAACCCAACTACCAGAAGGTTGTTAAAGGTATCGTTGTTCTGGCTGCCATCATCTTTGACGTCATGTCAACAAAGAAGAAAAAGTAAGGGAGGAGGAGAAGAGTCATGGCAAATAAAAATCTTACAAGTGTATTAAAAAAGAATGCAATGCTTATTGTCCTTGTCCTTGTGTATATCTTTTTCACCGCGATGACAGGCGGAAAGATGTTCGAGGCTATGAACTTTAACGCATTGATCACGCAGAACGCTTACGTTTTTGTTCTGGCGACCGGTATGCTGATGTGTATGCTTACAGGAGGAAATATTGACCTTTCCTGCGGCTCCTTTGTCTGTTTCCTCGGCGCCATAGGCGGCATACTGATGACTGTCAAGAAGGTCCCTACCGGAGCGGCCATTTTGGTCATGCTTCTTGTAGGCGTTATCTACGGATGTGTCCTCGGATTTCTGATCGCATTTGTGGACGTTCCCCCGTGGATCGCAACCCTTGCCGGTTACCTCGCTTTCAGAGGCTGGGGCACGGCTCTGCTCAGCGCCAACAGCACCACCGGAAGCATTTCCCTGGCGGCGAAAAAAGACTTCCTCGGTATCTTTTCCGGAAAACTTTTCTCGACTCCCGCCAACAAGATGAATATGATCTGCATGGCTGTCGGTATCATAGCCTGCGTCGTGGTAGTGGTGGTATCCTTCCTCAGCAGGGCGAATAAGCTCAAAAAGGGCTATGAAGCGGAATCCTTAACGGCCCTTCTGGTCAAATGCGTGCTTTCCGTTGCGGCGATCATGCTCTTTGCCTATAAGCTGTCTCTGGCAGGAGGACTTCCCACAGTTCTGGTATGGGTGGCGATAATCGTCCTTATTTACAATTTCATCACTTCCAGGACCACCCTGGGCAGATATTTCTACACCATAGGCGGCAACAGGGAGGCCACAAGGCTTTCAGGCGTTAATACCAGGATGATCATGTTCCTCGCATATCTGAACATGGCTGTCCTCACGGCTATCACCACCTTTATAGTCACAGCCAGATTCCAGGCTGCCAATTCACAGGCGGGAACCTATTATGAAATGGACGCCATCGCGGCCTGCGTGGTCGGCGGAGTTTCAGCCTACGGCGGAGCCGGAAATATCTTCGGCATGGTCATAGGAGCTACGCTTATCGGCGTTATCAACCTGGGCATGTCCCTCATGGGCGTCGACGCCAACTGGCAGAAGGTCGTCAAGGGCGTGGTCCTGCTGTCGGCTGTCGTGTTCGACATCCTTGCATCAAAGAAAAACAGCGTCAAGTGACAGATTGCTCCTTGCATCAGGAAAATATCTGGATCAAGCGCTCCCGGATCAGTCATTCCGGGGGCGCTTTCTTTATTCTATATCATTTCGGGTGTGGACATACCGGATAAGTGAGATGTATAATTTTTTATGGAACGGAGTCCCGGCGATACTGACGATCCGGGAGTGGATCTGAGGAGAGATCATATGAAAAACGGAAGAATAGTGGCACTTTCTCTTGCAACTGTGCTTGTATTCACGAATCCTTTGGAAGTAATGGCAGAGAAGGCGGCCGGGGATGATGATTATTCTCTTCCTGCGGTTTCAGACAATGAGATCGTCATACAGGATCCCATTAAAACATCATCAGGTGATACCACCTGGGACTGCATCTGGTTCGGGAATTATTGGCAGGAGGACACCAATGAGGACGGGTACTGCCTTGACAAGGACATAACGGTATCAGAGAACGGCGGCAGATATTTCGATCAGTACGGAAAAGAGCTTGAAGACTTCACCGGTGAAATCGGAAAAACATATTATGCCGATGAAAAGATGCCTGTCAAATGGCGTGTTCTGGATATAGATGACAAAGGAATGGCTCTGCTGCTGTCCGACCGTGTCCTTGATATCGTTGAATATAATAAAGACGGGGACGAATCATTCTGGAAAGACAGTGACATCCGTCAGTTCCTTAACTGCTTTGATCTTTCAGGTAAAGCGCCTGACGCATCACCGGATTTGGACGGTTTCCTGAACAATGCTTTTTCCGGGGACGAGATTAAAGCAATATCGTTATCAGAAGTCAGAAATGTAAAGAGTACAGATCCGCCATATATCCCAAATCCCGTATATCCCGACCGGAATGGAGGGGAAGATACGCTTGACCGGGTTTTCTGCTTATCTGTTACGGAAGCGTTGGATCCCGATTATGGTTTTTGGAGTAATGATTTTGTGCTGCCCAAGGTTGGCGGTCAATTGATACTTAAGAAACCGTACCTGACTGAAGCAGATCCTGCACGGGAGGCGCTCAACACGGCTTATGTACGTGATAAATATCTGAGAGGCTATATGCCTGAATCCGGAGATGCGGCGGTTTCCGATGCCTGGTGGCTCCGAACTCACGGATCAG
>JAILQQ010000246.1 GCA_024698885.1 Lachnospiraceae bacterium
TATGAAGTTCTTACAGGATAATCCATATATCACGCTGATCTTCAAGACTTCCTACGGCGGCATCGATTATACCTTCACGATCCCGGGCAGTGCGGTAGTCGCAAATCCGCTGATCCCGTGGTACGGACCGCTTTATCTGCTGGCTTACTATGGGCAGTATGCATTAGCGGCCCAGGCGGGGACCGGTATGTTTGCGCTACCTGTGATCTCCAACCTTCCGCAGGCAGTCGATACGACCGGCACCTATACGGTAAAACCCGGCGATACGCTGTATAAACTGGCGAAGCACTTAAATACCACGGTGGATAAGCTGGTAGCGGATAACAATATCAAGAACGCGAACCTGATCTATCCCGGGCAGGTTCTGAAATATACGAGCAGCAGCGCGACAGTAACGCCGCAGCAGACTCTGGCTGACGCACAGAACGCGTTACTCATGAATACCCTCATGGCGACGACTGCGAACGCTGCATCCGCCGCGCCGGTAACCACTGTCGCACCGGCAACCACCACGGCGCCGGCAACCACCACTACGCCGGCGACTAGCACGACACCGACGGCCACTGCTACATCGGCAGACACCACAGCGCCAGCTGCTGCCTCCGCATCCGCCGGCTCGATAACGACAAATACTTCAACGTCCGCGAACTCGAACGCTTCGGTTTGGATCTCAGACGATGGTAAAAAATATCACAGCAAAAGTACCTGCAGCGGGATGAAAAACAATGTAAGACAGGTGACCGTTGAAGAAGCAAAGGCTGCCGGCAGGAGCGCATGCGGAAAGTGCAATCCTCCTTTATAAGGAGAACTCTTAATCTTCATATAACGCATTTTGAAACGGAGGATCAGGCTTAAGGCCTTGATCCTCCGTTAGCGTTTTAGAAGAGCCTGACAAGAGGAACCGGGCGAGAAAAATCCTATTGTCTCGTGCCGGAAGCGATGGTATAGTGGATTTATGGTGAGGGTTTAACGGAGGAGGAAGAAAAATGATCTATCATGTAAACATATCGGCAGAAAAAGGCGGAGACGGGAGCAAGGAAAGACCGTTTACGCGGATACAGGAAGCAGCGGACCTGGCGACGGCCGGGGACGAGATCCTCGTCTATCCCGGGATCTACCGCGAGACCGTCGATCCAAAGAACGGCGGCAGGGAAGATGCGAGGATTGTTTACCGCTCGCTGGAAAAGGGAAAAGCGGTGATCACGGGAGCGGAGCCCGTTAAGAACTGGAAGCCCTTTGACAACGGGGTATGGCAGGCGGAAATTGATAACGCGGTCTTTACGGACCGGAACCCGTTTACGACCCTGGTGAGCGGCGACTGGTTCATCGCCTCTTTTATCGCGCATACCGGCGATGTTTTCTTAAACGGAAAGTCCATGTATGAGGCACAGTCGTTTGAGGGCGTGAAGGATCCCGTACCCTCGGCGATCTCGTGGGATCCGGATTTTTCCGTTTATACCTGGTACGCCGAGCAGGACAGCGAAAGGAATATGACGATCCTCTACGCGAACTTTAAGGATTTTGATCCCAATGAGGAGAACGTCGAGATCAGCGTGCGCAAAAGCTGTTTTGCCCCGGAAAAAGAGGGGATCGGCTATATCACGCTTTCCGGGTTTACGGTCTGTCAGGCAGCAACCCAGTGGGCGCCGCCGACAGCCTATCAGGAAGGGATGATCGCGCCCCACTGGTCCAAGGGCTGGATCATCGAGGACTGCGAGGTGTTTGAGTCGAAGTGCAGCGGTATCTCGCTCGGGAAATATCTGCAGCCCGAAAACGATAATAAATGGCTGAAATGGAAATATAAGGACGGAACACAGACGGAACGCGATTGTATCCTGCAGGCACAGCGGGAGGGCTTTACGAAGGAGCGGATCGGCAGCCATACCGTGCGGCGCTGCCATATACACGACTGCGGGCAGACCGGGATCGTCGGCCATCTCGGCGGCGTCTTTTCCGTGATCGAGGATAATCATATCCATCATATCAATAACAAGCAGAACCTGGCCGGTGCCGAGATCGGCGGGATCAAGATGCACGCGGCCATCGACGTGATCTACAGAAGGAACCATATCCACCACTGCACGAGAGGTCTCTGGCTCGACTGGCAGGCCCAGGGAACAAGGGTGACGCAGAATCTGTTCCATGACAACACACTGCCGTTTGCGCATCTGATGACGGAAGAAGCGACGGTGGGGATCGGAGAGGATATTTTCGTCGAGGTATCCCACGGTCCGACGCTGATCGACCATAATATCCTGCTTTCGACACGCGCTCTGAAGCTTGCGACCCAGGGAGTTGCCGCAGTGCATAATCTCATCGCCGGCGCGATCACAGCGGTAGGGAAGGGAACGGATAACGGCGCAAAGACCCTGATCTCGCCCCGCTATACGCCCTATCATGTTCCGCATCAGACAGAGGTGGCGGGCTTTATGACCTTCTTACATGGTGACGACAGGTTCATGAACAATATCTTTATCCAGCAGCCGGTGGATCCGTTTATGGTGGAACGGTCAAAGCACGGGGACGAAAACTGCTGGGATGACGAGAACGTGACGGTTGGCGTGGCTTCCTTTAAGGGATACCCGACGTTTGAGGAATGGCAGAAGGAATTCGAGGGCTACTGCGGCATGGGTTCTTCTGCCAGCGACCGGTATTACATGCATCTTCCGGTCTGGTCGGAGGGCAATCTCTTCTTAAACGGCGCCCTGCCGTGGGAGAAGGAGAAGGACAGCGAAGTGAACGATACGTTCCATGCAGAGCTTTCCCTGACGGAAAAAGACGGTGTCTGGCAGCTTGCGACGAACCTCGATGAGGTCGCTCACAAGGCCGTCAGGAAGCTTGTGGATACGGAGCGTCTCGGGATGGCCTTTGAGCCGGAGCAGAAATATGAGAATCCGGACGGAACGCCGATCACCTTTGACAGGGATTTCTTCGGGAGAGACGCAGGAGAGAAGCCGCTGGCCGGACCCTTTGCCGACGGAAGATATGACGGGATCCCGCTTTCTAACGCGCATGAGGCTTAAAATTCAGATCGGGACGCCCGCAAAGACAATATACTACATCTTGTGGAAAAACAGATGACAAAACACAAAAGATAGATTATAATGTATTGATACGGGCGTCCAAAGCCGCATATAAGGAAAGACAGGTTCATCGTCTTTCCTTCGTTATGTGGTTTAGGACTGACGGTTTATCAAATTTGCGGGTTAGGATTAAGAACAGATCATGAGATATCATAATATTACGAAGGACGATATGCTGAACGGCGACGGTCTGCGTGTTGTCCTGTGGGTGTCCGGCTGCTCCCACTGCTGTAAGGGCTGCCAGAATCCGATCACCTGGGATCCCGACGGGGGTCTGCCCTTTGACGAGGCTGCGAAGGACGAGGTCTTTGAGCAGCTTGACAAAGATTATATTTCCGGCATCACGTTCAGCGGCGGTGATCCGCTGCATTCGGCCAATGCTCTGGATGTCCGGCAGTTAATGACGGAGATTCGCGAGAAATATCCCGAAAAGACAATATGGCTTTATACCGGCGCCAAATGGGAGGAGATCGCGAAGAACCCGATGATGTCGATGGTGGACGTACTCGTGGACGGAGAGTATGTGGAAGCCCTGCGGGATCCGAAGCTTCTTTGGAAGGGTTCTTCCAATCAGCGGGTCATTGACGTACAGGCAACCCTGCGCAGTGACGATATTATGACGCCTGTTATTTATTGCCATGATTATGAGCCCTGACAGGGATGGCTTTCTCACAGAAATATATGAACGAAGGTTTGCACGATCCGCGGGGCGGATCGGAGCAGAAAGGGAAATATGAAAAAGATCGCACGTTTTCATAAGGTATCTTATCAACAGTTTAAGAAGGACTGGACGGATTCGTTCGCCGCGACAGAGGAAGAGATCATGCGGATCTACGAAGCCGTACAGCTGCCGCACCGCGCCACCGTAGGCTCCGCCGGCTACGATTTTTTCAGTCCGATCGCCATCGCGTTAAAGCCCGGCGAAACGATCAAGATCCCGACAGGCGTGCGGGTCGAGATGGAGGAGAACTTTGTCCTTCAGTTATTCCCGCGCAGCGGTCTCGGCTTTAAATACCGTCTTCAGCTGAATAATACGGTGGGGATCATTGACAGTGATTATTTCTATTCCGATAACGAGGGACATATCTTTTCGAAGCTGACCAACGATTCCAATGAGGGCCGTGAAGTACATATCCGTGCCGGGGAAGGGTTTATGCAGGGCATTTTCTTGGAATACGGCATTACCGTCGACGATGATGTGCAGACCATGCGTAACGGCGGTTTCGGCAGCACCACCGGCCGGTCATGAAAAAGCACCGCATTACGGGGGTTCAGCCGGGAAGCATCGCCGAAGAGCTTTCCGTCGAGCCGGAGGATCTCTTGCTTAAGATCAATGACCGAGAGATCCTCGATTATTTTGATTACGCCTTTTTCGCGCAGGAAACAGAGCTTTCGGTGCTGATCGAAAAACCGGACGGGGAAGAGTGGCTTTTAGAGATCGAGAAGGACGAGGACGAGGATCTCGGGCTGTGCTTTGAGAACGACATGATGGATGCCTATCGTTCCTGCGCCAACCGCTGTATTTTCTGCTTTATCGACCAGATGCCTCCCGGGATGCGGGAAAACCTGTATTTTAAGGACGACGACGCCAGGCTTTCCTTTCTGCACGGAAATTACGTTACGCTGACCAATATGTCCGACCGTGATATCGACCGGATCATTTCCTATCACATGTCCCCTGTCTATATTTCCTTTCAGACCATGAACGAGGAGCTCCGCTGTCAGATGCTCGGAAACCGTTTTGCGGGAGAAGCCCTGAAGAAGGCAGACCGCCTCTTTGAGGCCGGGATCGAGATGAACGGCCAGATCGTGCTCTGCAAAAATTATAATGACGGCGACGAGCTTACATATTCGATAGAGCGATTGTCGCGGTACGCGCCGCTTTTACAGAGCGTTTCCGTCGTTCCGGTAGGGCTTACGAGATACAGGGAGGGCCTGACGCCGCTTATGCCTTTTTCCAAAGAAGATGCCGGCCGGGTCGTTGATCTGATCGAAGCATGGCAGGAGAGGATGTTTTCCGAGTACGGCTACCATTTTATCCATGCTTCCGATGAATGGTATCTGCTTGCGGAGCGTCCGCTGCCTTCTGCCGAAACCTATGACGGCTATCTGCAGTATGAAAACGGGGTCGGGATGCTGCGCTCGCTCCTTGACGATTTTGAAGAGGCTTTTGCCTGCCTGATGAAGAAGCCGCCCGTCTTTTCGGAAGAAAGAACTGTCTCGATCGCAACCGGCCTGCTGTCTTATGAAACGATCCATGCGATGGGGGAGCGGCTGATGAAAGAGATCCGAAATCTCAGGATCCATGTCTATCCGATCCGCAATGATTTTTTCGGTTCCACGATCACGGTCACAGGCCTTTTGACGGGGCAGGATATCCGGGCCCAGTTATCGGATAAACCCCTGGGGGATACGCTCCTTCTTTCGGAGACCATGGTAAGGACGTTAACCGGCGGAGAAAACGCGGTTTTCCTTGATGACGTCACAGTCGCGGACTTGGAAAGCGCTTTACAAGTGCCTGTCAATATTGTAAAATCAAACGGATGGGATTTTGTTGAGAAAATCCTGAATATGAGCAATTGAGCGCAGGAGATGTAACTTATGAGCAAGCCGATCGTTGCTGTGGTCGGCCGGCCGAATGTCGGAAAATCGACACTGTTTAACGCACTGGCCGGCTCACGCATCAGCATCGTCAAGGATACACCGGGCATAACCAGAGACCGGATTTATGCCTCTGTTTCCTGGCTGGATACGGATTTTACCCTGATCGATACGGGCGGCATCGAGCCTGACAGCAGCGATCTGATCCTTTCCCAGATGCGGGACCAGGCACAGATCGCTATTGATACGGCGGATGTCATTCTTTTTATGGTGGATGTCAAACAGGGTTTACAGGACGCGGACGCCAAGGTGGCGGATATGCTCAGACGTTCCAGGAAGCCCGTGGTGCTGACCGTCAATAAGGTAGACGATATCAAAAAATACGGCAATGACGTATTTGAGTTCTATAATCTCGGCATCGGGGAACCTTTTCCGATCTCCTCCGCAAACAGAACGGGACTGGGGGAGCTTTTAGATGAGGTGATCTCCCATTTTCCGGAAAGAGGAAGCGAAGAGGAGGAGGATGAAAGGCCGAAGATCGCCATCGTCGGCAAGCCGAATGTCGGCAAATCCTCTATCATCAATAAGCTACTGGGCGAAAACCGGGTGATCGTTTCCGAGATCGCGGGAACGACCAGGGATGCCGTCGATACCCCCGTCATGCATGAGGGCAGGGAGTACGTCTTTATCGATACGGCGGGGCTCAGGCGAAAGAGCAAGGTTAAGGATGAACTGGAGCACTATATGGTGCTACGGAGCGTTTCCGCCGTAGAGCGCGCCGATGTGGCCGTGCTTGTGATCGACGCCGTCGAAGGCATTACCGAGCAGGATGCGAAGATCGCGGGGATCGCGCATGAAGCGGGGAAGGGCCTGATCATTGCCGTCAACAAATGGGACGCCGTCGAGAAAAACGATAAGACGATCTATGAATATGAAAAAAAGGTCCGAAGCGTCCTTTCCTTTGCCCCTTATGCCGAAATGATCTTTATTTCCGCCGTGACCGGTCAGAGGCTTCCAAAGCTCTTTTCCCTGATCGATACCGTGGTAAACAATCATGCCCTGCGGATCCAGACGGGCGTGCTGAATGAGATCATGATGGAGGCGGTAGCGTTAAATGAACCGCCGAATGATAAGGGCAAGCGGCTGCGATTGTTTTATATTACAGAAGCGTCCGTTAAACCACCCACTTTTGTTATTTTCGTCAACAAAAAAGAGCTGATGCATTTTTCCTATACCCGGTATCTTGAAAACCGTATCCGGGAGGCTTTCGGCTTTAAGGGGACGCCGCTTCGGTTCATTATACGTGAAAGAGGAGAAAAGTAGGGAAAGGCTATGCAAAGACTTGTTTGCTTGATCATAGGATATGCCTGCGGTCTGATTCAGACGGGTTATCTGGTCGGACGGATGAAGGGCGTGGATATCAGGGAACACGGCAGCGGCAATGCCGGTACGACAAATATGTTAAGGACGATGGGCCTTAAATACGGGCTGATCGCTTTGGCAGGCGACTGTTTAAAATGCGGGCTGGCGATCCTGATCACCCATTTTCTCTTCCGGAATTCGTTCCCCGATATACTGCCGTTATTGAAGCTTTACGCGGCGACAGGTACGATCTTAGGACATAATTTTCCGTTTTACCTGCAGTTTAAGGGCGGCAAGGGCATTGCCGCTACGGCAGGGCTTGTCTTTTTCATGTTTGGCCCGATCATGACGGTCTTGGGCCTTATCACCTTTTTCGGTCTGTTTTTCCTGACGCATTATGTATCCCTGGGCTCTATCTGCGTCTACCTCGGCATTGTGATCGAGGCGTTTATCCTGAGCAAAAGAGGATACTGGGGAGAGGCTATTGCCACGACTTATTTTGTGGAATTCAACCTGATCATCCTGTTCCTCGCGGTCATGGCCTGGGTGAAGCATAAGGACAATATCAAGCGCCTTCTTTCCGGCACGGAACGAAAGACGTATCTGAAGGGAAAACCGGAGATCGATGTGGATCATGTAGAGCATAAAGAATAAATATAGGGCGCAGAGAGGAGAAGGTATGGCGAAAGTCGGGATCATCGGCGCGGGAAGCTGGGGGATCGCCCTGGCCCTGACGCTTTACGATAACAAGCACGAGGTGACGGTCTGGTCGATCCTGCCGGAGGAGGTAAACCTCTTAAACACAGAGCATGAGCATAAGGAGAAGCTTCCGGGCGTAAAGCTGCCGGAGGATATGCGTTTTACGACCGATCTCAGGGAGCTTTGCGAGGGGAAGGACATGCTGGTGCTGGCCGTTCCCTCTCCCTTTACCCGCAGCACCGCGCATCTGATGGCGGATCATCTGCCGGCCGGACAGCTGATCGTCAGCGTGGCCAAGGGGATCGAGGAGGATACGCTGGATACCCTGACGGATGTTATTCATGAGGAGATTCCGGACGCAACGATCGCTGTATTGTCGGGTCCGTCGCATGCAGAAGAGGTGAGCCGGAAGATCCCCACGACCTGCGTGGTGGGGGCTAAGAACAAAAAGACAGCGGAATATGTTCAGGATATGTTCATGAACCGGTATTTCCGTGTCTATACAAGCCCCGATGTTCTGGGGATCGAACTGGGGGGTGCCCTAAAAAACGTGGTGGCTCTTGCGGCTGGGATGGCTGACGGACTTGGTTACGGGGACAATACCAAGGCCGCCCTGATCACAAGAGGTATCTCAGAGATCACAAGGCTCGGGCTGAAAATGGGCGGCAGAGCGGAAACCTTTGCGGGGCTTACCGGCATCGGGGATCTGATCGTGACCTGTGCCAGCATGCATTCCAGAAACAGACGGGCCGGTATCCTGATCGGACAGGGCAAGACCATGAAGGAAGCCATGGACGAGGTCAAAATGGTGGTGGAGGGCGTCTATTCGGCCAAAGCTGCCGTGGCACTCGGAAAAAAATACGACGTCAATCTGCCGATCATTGAGCAGGTGGATCAGGTTCTGTTTCACGACAAGCCGGCGTCAGAGGCGGTGCACGATCTGATGAGCCGGGACAAAAAAGCGGAAATCGACTGGGAGTAAAGGAAAAAATGGAACAAAAACAGGACAGTTTTAAAAGTACTGCCACGTATGTGGCCTCTGAGGAACTGATGAGCGCGGTCAATGTCGCGATCGCGTTAAAAAAGCCGCTTTTGATCAAGGGCGAGCCCGGTACCGGCAAAACGATGCTGGCGCAGGCTATTGCGGAATCCCTTGGAAAAGAGCTGATCATCTGGAATATCAAGTCCACCACCAAGGCGCAGGATGGCCTTTATATGTATGATACGATACAGCGGCTCTATGACGGGCAGTTCGGCGAGGAGGGCGTTGACGATATCGCCCGCTATATCAAGCTCGGTAAGCTTGGCGAAGCCTTCAGCAGGGAGGAGCAGGTGGTGCTTCTGATCGACGAGATCGATAAGGCCGACCTGGAGTTCCCGAACGATCTGCTGTGGGAGCTCGATCAGATGGAGTTTTATATTCATGAGACGAAGGAGACGATCCGCGCAAAGCAGCGTCCCATCGTGATCATCACGAGCAACGCCGAAAAGGAGCTGCCCGATGCCTTTCTCAGGAGATGCA
>JAILQQ010000257.1 GCA_024698885.1 Lachnospiraceae bacterium
AAGTATCAGGGATCTGGAAGTACAATTTGATCTGCGGGGACAGACGCTGACGGCGATCAGAGGCATCAGCCTGGACGTTTATGCCGGAGAGACCCTTGCGATCGTCGGCGAGTCCGGCAGCGGCAAGAGCGTGCTGACGAAGACCTTCAACGGGCTTTTGGACGCAAACGGCCGCATCACGAAGGGATCGATCCTCTATCAGGGAAGGGATCTCGCCAAATTCGTGAAGGAGAAGGACTGGCTTTCGGTCAGGGGGCGGGAGATCGCCATGATCATGCAGGAACCCATGACCTCCCTGAATCCGTTAAAGACGATCGGGGAACAGATCCGGGAGGCAATCACCCTGCGAAAACCGGGGATCCCCAAGGCGGATTCGAAGTTAGAGACGCTGCAGTATCTGGCCGACGTCGGCATTGATGATCCGGAGAGGAGATACAAGCAGTATCCCCATGAATTTTCCGGCGGGATGCGCCAGAGAGTCGTGATCGCCATTGCGATCGCCTGCAGACCGAGACTTTTGATCTGCGACGAGCCCACAACGGCGCTTGATGTGACGATCCAGGCACAGATCCTGCGGGTCCTTAAGGAAATGAAGGAAAAGTACAGCCTGACGATTGTTTTCATTACCCATGACCTGGGGGTAGTGGCGAACGTGGCGGACCGGATCGCCGTGATGTATGCCGGGGATATTGTTGAGATCGGCACGTGCGAGGATATTTTCTTTGAACCGTGCCATCCCTATACCTGGGCGCTGCTTTCCTCCATGCCGCAGCTGGGGGTAAAGGGCGAGGGACTGTATTCGATCCCGGGGAATCCGCCGAACCTCTATACAAAGCTTTCCGGGGATGCCTTTGCACCCAGAAATCCCTATGCGCTCAATATTGATTATGTGGAAAGACCACCGTATTTTTCGGTATCGGAGACCCACCGGGCCAGAACCTGGCTGCTTGACGACAGGGCGCCGGTCGTGGAAAGACCGGAAAATGTTTCAAGGATCAGGGAACTTGGGTAGCGCGCGACCATCAGGCAGATCGGCGCAGTAAGGAACAGAACAGGATATGGATCAGGAAATACTGTTACAATTAAAGGATGTATCCGTCAGCTTCGGCAGCAGGAAGGACGCGTTTGAGGCGGTAAAGAAGGTAAGCTTTGAGGTATACCGGGGAGAGACCTTCGGGATCGTGGGAGAGTCGGGCAGCGGCAAGACCACCATCGGTCGTGCCGTGATGCGTATCTATCCGACCTCGGAGGGAGAGATCCTGTTTGCCGGAAAGAAGATCAACGGAAAGATCGATCCGGCCCTTGACAAAGAGGTGACCAAGAATATCCAGATGATCTTCCAGGATCCGATGGCTTCCCTGAACGAGCGGGCCAAGGTCAGCTATATCGTCAGCGAGGGGCTTCGGAACATCGAAAAGCTTTCGGAGGCCGAATACGACCGCAGGGTCGATGAGATGCTTTCCGAGGTAGGACTGCTGCCGGAATTTGCCAGCCGTTTTCCGCACGAATTTTCCGGCGGGCAGCGGCAGAGGATCGGGATCGCGCGCGCCATGATCATGAAGCCGCAGCTGATCATCGCCGATGAACCGATCTCGGCGCTGGATGTTTCGATCAGAGCACAGGTTCTGAATCTGATGGAAAGGCTGAAAAAGGAATTCAACCTTACCTATGTTTTTATCGCACATGATCTGTCGGTCATGCGCTTCATTACGGATCGGATCGCCGTGATCCATCTCGGACGGATCGTCGAGCTTTCGGAAACAGAAGAGCTTTTCCGGCATCCGATACATCCCTATACCCGCTCGCTTCTTTCGGCGATTCCGATCCCGAATCCGGTCGCGGAACGGGAAAAGCAGCTGATCGTTTATAATTCGGATGAGACCGATGATCCGGGTAAGCCGCGCACGATGCGCGCGCTCAACGATCATCACTTTATTTTGGCCAATGATGAGGAAATGCCTGCCTACGAGGCTTTATGGCGGGGCGAAGCATAAAAGAAAAGAGAGCGCGGTCTGCAAAACGGACCGGCGCAGAGAGGAACAAAAAAAATGGATATGATCGTCGGACAGCCGCATGCGATGCTTTACGAGGCGCCGGAGGCGCTTTCGGATATGTCGGATGATGTGCTTTACGGTATGCGGGTCGCGGTGCTCTCAGAGCACGGCGATTTTTACAAGGTGCGGGCGCCCTGGCGTTATGAGGGCTATATGCGGCGGGATGCCCTGATCCCGGCGAAGGGACCTTTTTTAAAGGATGACGGGAGCCTTCGGGTCGTTGAAAAGTCCGTGGCGGACGTTATGAACAGACCGCGGGTACAGGGAAGCGTTATAGCCAGTATTCCCCGGGGCGGGCTGATCGCGCTTGCGCTGGATCACGGACAGCAGGCGCTTCAGAGCGGGCTTGCAGCAGCAGAGCAGGACGGGTGGAGTTATGTAAACCTGCCGGACGGAAAGGCCGGCTTTATCCGTACCAGTGAGTTCGGGGAGAGGCATACGAGCCTTGACTGCAGTGAGGATGTTTTCAGGGAGCGGGTCGTTGCAACCGCAAAGAGCTATCTGGGCACGCAGTACCGCTGGGGCGGGCATACTCCCTTCGGGATCGATTGTTCCGGACTTACCTCGATCAGCTACTATCTGAACGGCGTGACCATCTACCGGGACGCAGAGCTCAAGGAGGGCTTTCCGGTAAAGGAAATTCCGAGAGAGCGGATGAAACCCGGCGATCTGCTCTACTTTAAGGGTCATATCGCGATGTATATCGGGGAGAACCGTTATATTCATTCAACGGGGAAAAAGGGAAGCGACGGCGTCGTGATCAATTCCCTGTCGCCGGATGCGCCTGACTACCGGGCGGATCTTGCGGAGGGGATCTTAAGGATCGGCAGTATCTTTCCGTGGGAGGATACGGAAACGGCAGACTGAACCAGTTTACATAATATTATCAGGTAAATGAGCATGACAGATGAGAGACTGACACTTAAAAAACGGATCGAAGCGGAGCTTATGAGTTACGACGGTCTGATGGGAATCTACTTAAATGATCTGAGGGGCACGGAGCTTTGCCTCCACGCGGACGAGCCTTTTGAAACGGCCAGCTGCTGCAAGATGTTTATCCTCGCGGCGCTGTTTGACGCGGTGGAGAGAGGAGAGAAGAGTCTTTCCGAGCTTCTGACGTTTGAGGAAAGACATATCATCGACGGCAGCGGCGTTCTCTGTTCCTTAGAGGTCGGCACGAGGCTTTCGGTGCTGAATACGGCTACGTTAATGATCATTGTCAGCGACAATATCGCGACCAACATGCTGATCGAATATCTGGGGCTTTCTTCGATCAATGCATTTATCAAACGTGAGGGATTTGAAAACAGCATCCTGCATAATCCCATCGACTTCGCCAAATATGATAAGCTCGGGACCTCGACGCCCCGGGACTACGGCAGGCTTTTTCAGGGGATCGCCGAGGGGACGCTTGTGAGCAGCGAGGCTTCCCGCCAGATGTTTGAGATCTGTGAAAAGCAGCATTACAATACCATGCTGACCGGCTGCCTGCCGCCTGTGTATCTGGATCCGGACAATTATGAGGAGCAGGTGATCTCCTTTGCCAGCAAGAGCGGCAGCATGGACGCCTGCCGCAACGACGGCGGCATCGTTTCGACCCCCTACGGCCGCTACGTGATCGTTCTGTTTAACAAGAACTTTTCGGACGCCATGTATTATCCCGCCCATCCGGCTACGATCTTCGGTTCCCGGGTAAGCCGGCTGGTCTTTGACCAGTACATGGCAAAAGAGGGAAGACTGTAAAAAAATATTGCTTTTAGTCTGTTTTCTATCTATAATTATTCTGTTGTGTTGCGTTTTATTAAGTAATTTTGCGGGAAAAGGAGAGGTTATTATGAAAAACTTCAAAAAGGTAGCTTCCTTGTTACTGGCAGGCAGTATGCTGGTAGGCTCTTTGGCCGGCTGTGCCGGCGCGGCACCGGCTCCGGGCGCGGATTCCGGCGATCAGGCAGCAGCTCCTGCGGCAGCCTCCGGCGACAAGGTTGTCAAGATCGGTGTTTATGAGCCGGCTTCGGGCGATAACGGCGCAGGCGGCAAGCAGGAGACCTTAGGGATCCAGTATGCCAATTCCAAGACGCCTACCGTTGATATCGGCGGCGAGACCTATACGGTTCAGTTAGTGGTAGTGGATAACCAGTCCTCGACGGAAAAGGGCCCTTCAGCGGCACAGCAGCTGGTATCCGAGGGCGTATCCCTCGTACTTGGCTCCTATGGCTCGGGCGTTTCCATCGCGGCTTCGGATGTATTCAAGAACGGCGGTGTGCCGGCGATCGGCGTGACCTGCACGAATCCGCAGGTAACCGAAGGAAATGAGCATTATTTCCGGATCTGCTTCTTAGATCCGTTCCAGGGCACGGTTTTAGCAAACTATGCCTATAAGACGCAGAACGCGAAGAAGGCTTACTGCTTAAGCAAGCTTGGCGATGACTATTCCGCGGGTCTTGTGAATTACTTCGTCGAGGCCTTTACGGCACTGGGCGGCGAGGTCGTTGAGGAGTCCTTCCCGGAAGGTAATTCTGACTTTACCTCTTATATCACCAATGCCAAGAGCCAGGGCTGCGAAGTGTTCTTCTCCCCTGTTTCCATCGAGGCGGCAGCCAACATCGTAGAACAGGCTGCTTCTCAGGATCTCGGCATGCCGATACTTGCCGGAGATACGTGGGATTCCAACGTGGTCTGCGGCGCGGCGGAAGGAAAGAACGTGGACATCTGTGTAACGACCTTCTATCAGGAGGGTGCGGTACCTGAGTTCGATAACGGCTTAAAGGAGTATATCAACGGTGATTCTACGGCGCTTGCCAATAACGGCGGCAACGATATGATCGCAGCGGTATCGGCCATGGGCTATGACGCCTACTATGTAGCGCTTGAAGCGCTGAAGGCAGCAGGCTCCACGGATCCCGCGGCTGTACAGGGCGTGCTTCCGTCCGTAACCTATGAAGGCGTTTCCGGAAAGATCGCGTTTAACGCAACCGGTGATGCGGAAAGAAATACCGCTTTCGTCAAGAAGGTCAATACCGAGACCGGTACATGGGACTTCGTAGCGGAACAGAGTATTTAATCTCTTTTAGATGTTGTTTTGGCTTCCCGGAGGCCTGCAGGCCTCCGGGAAGTTTGTAAAGGGAGGATTCGTCAGATGAGTGTTGTGCTGCCCTATCTGCTGTCGGGTATTTCTGTCGGAGGACAGTATGCCCTGATCGCCATCGGCTATACGATGGTTTACGGTATTCTGCGCCTGATCAACTTCGCGCACGGAGATGTGTTTATGGTCGCCGGTGTGATGATGGTCTATATGTGCGCGTCCATGCCATGGTATATTGCCATGCCGCTTATGATCGTTTTCACGGTGCTGATCGGTTTTGCGATCGAACGGGTAGCGTATATGCCCTTACGGAGCGCACCCCGTATGTCGATCATGATCTCCGCCATCGGTGTCAGCTATCTTTTACAGAATCTGGTGGCTTATATTACGGGCGGTCTTTCGCAGCAGTATCCGACGATCCCGTTCATTTCGGATTCGATCAATATCGGCCCGGCGAATACAAAAGTGGTGACCGTTATCACACCGTTCCTTGTGATCGCGTTAGTATTCGCGCTGGTGATGCTGATCAATCATACCAAGATCGGTATGGCGATGCGGGCGGTGGCGAAGGATTATGATACGGCGCAGCTTATGGGGATCCGGATCAACTCCGTCATCTCCACGACGTTTGTGATCGGCTCTTTTCTGGCGGCGATCGGTTCTGTGCTATATTTCAGCAATTATACCGGCGTGACCTATACCTCGGGTGCCATGCCGGGCTTAAAGGCCTTCGTTGCGGCTGTTTTCGGCGGGATCGGCTCGATCCCCGGCGCGGTGATCGGCGCGTTCATCATCGGCATCTCCGAAAACATTGTGAAGGGCTTTGAGGCGATGCTCGCGGTCTTCGGCATTAATTCGAATATCGGCATCGCTACCTTTTCCGACGCGGTAACCTTTGCACTGTTGATCATTATTCTGGTTGTCAAGCCCACCGGCCTGTTCGGGGAAAAGGCAACGGATAAGGTATAGGAGGCGATGGTTCTGCGATGAAAACAAAGGAAAACAAAAGGGGAAAAATCATTACTGCGGCGATCATCATTTCTGTATTTCTGTTTGCCGCTATAGCCGAGAAGGTGGCGCCGCCCTCCTGGAATATGCTGTTTATGGTTTTGAAAAAGGGCTCGATCTATGTGCTGATCGCGGTCAGCATGAACCTGTTAAACGGCTTTACCGGACTGTTCTCGCTGGGGCAGGCGGGCTTTATGCTTCTTGGCGCTTATACCTACGGCATCTTTACGATCCCGGTAGAGGACCGTGCCAGTGTATACCAGTATTTTGACGGCGGCGTGATCCAGTTTACGATCCCGGTGCCGCTTGCGCTTCTTCTTTCCGGGCTGGTCGCCGCGCTTTTTGCGTTTCTGATCGGACTGCCGGTGCTCAGACTGAAATCCGACTATCTGGCCATCGCGACGCTGGGCTTTGCCGAGATCATCCGCGCGATCTTTCAGTGGCAGGCGCTCGGACCGGTGACCAACGGTTCCAATCTTCTGCGGAAATTCCCGGTCTTTGAATCGACCATTGCGTACTTTGCCGTGGTGGGACTCTGCGTGGCCATCATTCTGCTTCTGATCAACTCCTCCTACGGGCGTGCCTTTAAGGCGATCCGAGAGGATGAGATCGCGGCGGAGGCCATGGGGATCAACCTGGCGAAGCATAAAATGTTAGCCTTCTGTATCAGCTCCTTTTTTGCGGGAATCGGCGGGGCGCTCCTTGCGATGTATCAGACCTCCGTACAGGCGGCGATCTTTAAATCGGCGATGACCTACGAGATCCTTCTGATCGTCGTGATCGGCGGCATCGGCTCGATCTCCGGCAGTATCATCGCATCGTTTCTGTATATTGCCTGCAGCGAGTGGTGGCTTCGCTTCCTCGATCAGGAAACGATCTTACAGCCGACGGAGAGAGGAAAGTTTATTATCGTGATGGCGGTTGTTTTCGTGACGTTACTTGTCCTGATGCTCATCCGGATCAAAAAACCGAAGGGAAAGCCCAGGGCTCTTTACGGAACAGGCGCGGCAGTCTGCGCCGTAGTGCTTGTCTGGCTCGTTTATTTTGCGCTGACCGGACAGACGAAGGTACCGCTTTTGCGAAACGGTTTCCGGATGGTGGTATTTTCGGTTATCATCATGATCATAGTCTTGTTCTTCAGCCATGGTATCATGGGTACGAAGGAGCTTCCGGATCTGTTTAAGCCGAAGGAAAAGGAAGACGGCGGGAAGGAGGCGGCCCTGTGAGTAATACTGTTTTGCAGATCGACCATATCACCATGCAGTTTGGCGGTGTCGTCGCCGTCAACGACCTGTCCCTCACCGTGAATCAGGGAGAGATCGTTGCGCTGATCGGCCCCAACGGGGCAGGGAAGACGACGGCCTTTAACTGCGTGACCGGTGTATACGAACCGACCAACGGAAGGGTTTCCTTCTGCGGAAAGCCCATGGTGGAAAATTTCCCCCAGGGCAAGATGAAGAAAATGTACAAGGGGACGATGCAGGGAGAGTATACCGCAAAGATCAGCCCGACGCCCGACCGGATCACAAAGCTCGGGATCGCAAGGACCTTTCAGAATATCCGCCTGTTCTCAAACTTAAGCGTCTTTGATAATGTGCTGATTGCGAAGCATATGCGGGCGAAGCATAACTGGTTCAGTTCAACCTTCCGTCTGAGTCAGGCGGAGGAACGCAGGATGCGGGAGGAAGCGACGGCGCTTTTGGCCGAGCAGAATCTGCTTCAGTTAAAGGATGAGGTGGCCGGATCGCTGCCCTATGGTATCCAGAGGCGGCTGGAAATAGCCAGAGCGCTCGCGACGGAGCCGACGCTCTTACTTCTTGATGAGCCGGCGGCCGGCATGAACCCGCAGGAAACCCAGGAACTGACCGACTTTATCCGGGAGATCCGGGACAAATATAAGCTGACGGTATTCATGATCGAGCACCATATGGATCTGGTCATGCAGATTTCCGAGCGGATCTACGTGCTTGACTTCGGAAAGCTGATCGCGACGGGTACGCCTGAGGAGATACAGTCCAACCAGAAGGTGATCGATGCGTATTTGGGGGTGACGGAGGATGCTTAAAATACAGGATCTTGTGGTTAATTACGGCGGTATTGAGGCCGTCAAGGGCGTTTCCGTTGATGTACCCTACGGAAGTATCATTACGCTCGTCGGCGCAAACGGTGCCGGAAAATCCACGACGCTTAGGGCGATCGCGGGACTCGTAAAGGCCAAAAGCGGATCCATCACGCTCGATGATGAAGAACTACTTGGCATGAGCACGACGGATATCGTTGCGAAGGGCATTACGATGGTGCCGGAGGGAAGACGGGTCTTCCCGGATCTGACGGTTCTTGAGAATCTGAAGATCGGCGCGTATCTGCGCAAGGATGATCTGAAGGATGATATCGAGCATGTCTATGATCTTTTTCCGCGTTTGAAGGAACGCTCCTGGCAGGCGGCCGGAACGCTGTCAGGCGGTGAGCAGCAGATGCTTGCCGTAGGCCGTGCCCTAATGAGCAAGCCGAAGATCATTATGATGGACGAGCCTTCTCTGGGCCTTGCGCCGATCATCGTGCAGGGTATCTTCGATATTATCCGGGAGATCCACAGACAGGGGACCACCGTGCTGCTCATTGAACAGAACGCCAATATGGCGTTAAAGGCAGCCGATTACGGTTATGTCATGGAAACAGGACGGATCTCTCTGCAGGGAAGCGGAGAGGAGTTACTGACGAACGAGCATGTGAAGGAGCTTTACCTCGGGAAAAAGAAGGCATGAGAGAACTGACCATCGGCATACTGGCTCATGTGGACGCCGGCAAGACGACGCTTTCCGAGGCACTGCTCTATGAAAGCGGCATGCTCAGAAAACGCGGCAGAGTAGATCACAGAGACTCCTTTCTTGACCATAACGCGCTGGAGAGGGAGAGAGGCATTACCATTTTCTCAAAGCAGGCGATCATGGAAAGCGGCGATCTGCGTCTGACGCTTTTGGATACGCCGGGGCACGTGGATTTTTCCGCGGAGATGGAAAGAACGCTTTCGGTACTCGATCTGGCGATCCTTGTGCTCAGCGCGCCTGACGGGGTTCAGGCCCATACCCGGACGCTTATGTCTCTTTTTGAGAGATATGGGCTTCCGGTTTTTGTTTTTGTCAATAAGATGGACATGGCGGGCGCGGAGAAGGAAGCGGCGCTTTCTTCCCTGCGGAAGAGCTTCGGGACGGGCTTTGTGGATTTTTCACAGGAGCTTTCTTTGCCTGAGGTGCAGGAGGAGCTGGCTGTCCTTGACGAAAACCTGTTAAACGCTTATCTGGAAGAAGGAAAAAACGTGGAAAGAGACGATGTTGTCCGGCTGATCCGGGAACGCCGTCTCTTTCCCTGCTTTTTCGGATCCGCGCTGAAGGGAGAGGGAGTCCTGTCCCTTTTGCAGGGTCTTTCGCAATATGCGCCGGTACCTTGTTACGGGGAGGGTTTTTCCGCTACGGTATTTAAGATCTCGCGGGATGAAGGAAAAAGGCTGACCTTCTTAAAGCTGACCGGCGGGCGGATCGCCGTCAAAGAAAGGCTTTCCTGCTACGATGAAAAGATCGATCAGCTGCGCCTTTACCACGGCAATAAATATGAGACTGTTTCTGAGGCGACGGCCGGCATGGTGGTCGCCCTCACCGGTATCACAAAAAGCAGGGCGGGGGAACAGATCAGCAAAACGGACAGACTGCAAACCCTCGAGAGCTGTCTGCAGCCGGTATTAAATTACAGCGTTATCTGTTCCCAGACGCCGCCACAGACGATGCTCCTCTATCTGCGGGAGCTTGAAGAGGAGGACCCGAGCCTCAGGGTAATCTATGACGAGGAAACGCGGGAGATCCGCTTAAGCCTGATGGGACAGGTCCAGCAGCAGGTCGTGAAGAAGCTGATGGAGGAACGGTTTCATATCCCGCTTGCCCTGAAAGAGGGCACTATTATCTATAAGGAAACGATACAAAATACCGTGGAGGGCGTCGGGCACTTTGAGCCCCTGCGGCATTACGCGGAGGTGCACCTGCTCTTGTCGCCGATGGAGCGGGGGAGCGGTCTTACGCTTGACAATCGCTGTTCGTCGGATATCCTGTCCGTTAATTTCCAGAATCTGATACTGACCCATCTGCATGAGAAGCGCTTCCGGGGCGTGCTGACCGGCTCGGAGATCACGGATCTTAAGATCACGCTGATGTCCGGGAAGGCGCATATCAAGCATACCGAGGGAGGGGATTTCAGACAGGCTACCTACCGCGCGGTGAGACAGGGCCTGATGCAGGCGGAGAGCGTACTGCTTGAGCCGTGGTATGCCTTTGCCTTATGGATCCCGGATGAGACGGTGGGAAGAGCCATGCAGGATCTGAACTGGTTCGGGGCTGAATTTACCCTGACGTCTCAGGGGGAGGCGGGCCGTTCAAAACTGGAAGGGACCTGCCCCGTCAAGAGCATGATGAACTACGCGGAGGAGGTCAGGATCTATACAAAGGGAACCGGAGAGCTCTCGGTGGCTTATCACGGTTACCGGGAGTGCGCGGATGCGGATACCGTGATCGGGGAGACCGGCTATGAAGCGGAGCGCGATATCCGAAACAGCGCGGACTCCGTTTTCTGCTCTCACGGCGCGGGGGTGATCATTCCCTGGGACCAGGTCCCTCGTTACATGCATCTGCCAAGCGTGCTTGCAAAGGAGGATCACGGGAGATCTGCGCCTGTGATCGTCCGGAAGGAGACCGAAACAGGGCCGAAGGCCGTATCCACGGAGGAGATCGACCGGATCATCGCAAGAACTTATTTTTCCAACAGAAAAGAGGGGAAGAAGCCCGAAAGAAAGACGGACCAAAGCTATGAATTGAAGAAGGCATACCGGGCGGCAAAGGGAAAACCGAATAAACCGGCCGGCGTCCTGGTGGACGGCTATAATCTGATCTTTTCATGGCCGGAGCTTTCGGCGCTTGCGAAGATAAACATTGACAGCGCGAGGGACCGGCTCGTTGATATTCTCAGTAACTATCAGGGGCTTACAGGCTGTGCCCTGACGATCATCTTTGACGCCTATCGTCTGCCCGGCCATAAGACCGAGACGCTTAGCTTCGGAAAGGTGCAGGTGGTCTATACCGGAGAGGGGCAGACGGCGGACGGCTATATTGAAGCCTATACCCGTGAGCATGCCGGAGAGTATGCGATTACCGTGGTCACTTCGGACGGGACCGAGCAGGTGGTTGCCGCCGGTGCGGGCTGCCTGATCCTTTCCTCACGGGATTTTCAGCGGGAAGTGATCGAAACGGGAAAGGAAGCGGCGGATGCCTATCTTACAAAGCATGATACCCGGATGCAGACACTGGGAGACAGCCTGCCGGATCAGAGTCCTCTCGAATAGGATTCCGTCCGGCGCTCCCTGCGGGAAAGCACGAATGAACGGTATTCCTCGCGGAAACAGATCGGATACATGATCATGCTGAGTACGACGGCACCGATGACGTCAAACATGGAGTGCTGCTTGACGAACAGCGTCGACAGGCAGATGCCGACACAGATAAACAGCGAGAACGCCTTCACGCCCTTTCTGCTTTTCAGACATTTATTGAAGACGATGGATAAATGCGCGCCGATCGCGTTGTATACATGCAGGCTCGGGAAAATGTTCGTTGAGGTATCGGCCCGGTAGATAAAGGCGACCAGATCCGTAAAGATATTGTCCCGGGGGAAGCTTTCGGGACGCAGGCCGTGGCCGTTCGGAAACAGCGTGGAAATGACCAGAAAGATCGTCATGCCTGACGCGATGAAGGCAAAGCTCTTAAAAAAGGTTTTCCGATCGGTGAAGACGCAGAGTACGACCGCCGCGATCATATAGACGAACCAGATGAAGTAAAAAACGATAAAATACTCGCAGAAGGGGATGATATCATCGATCGCCATATGGATCATATAATATTGGGTCGTGACATGCTTTTCCAGCCAGATAAACCAGGGGATATAAAACGCCGCGTAAAGCGGGACGAGCCAGAAGCTTTTTCTTCCCTCGAATAATTTCCTGATATGGTCCATTTCCCTGCTCCCCTGTTTATATCTTCCGTGATGTCACGGTCAAAGGCACTTCGTACCATTTTCAGATGCATGATATAGTGCTTCTGAGCGAGCTCAAACACTATATCATGCACCTGAAAAGGTGCTAAAGCACCTTTTGACCATGACATCACGGAATTGTTCTTTATATTTCCTTAATACATTACTCACTTTGCTCCGTAAAGTCAAATGGAAATATAAAGAAATCATTATTTTTATACAATGATCCTGATCCGCTCGGGCTCAAGGGCCGCGGTCAGCTCCCGCCAGACGCCGCAGGATTCGCCGTCTGCGTGTATAGCGAGAGGAATATCGGCCCGGATCACGATCTTTCGCGCCTTTTTGGTCACGATACCGGCAAAACGGGTATGTCTGCCGAACAGGGCGGTGGGAAGCAAAAAGAAAACGCGCCATTTATTGATGTTTCCTGCCGCGCACAGATCAAGAATCCCGTCGTTGTTTTCCGCGTCCGGGCAGAAGGTAAAACCGCCGCCTTCATAGCGATTGTTCATTACCGTACAGAAAATAAAGGAGGAGATCCTGATCCGCCTGGTATCATCCAGAATGAGCGTGGCGTCCGTCCGCGGCAGCTTCCAAAGCTGCTTTACCGCGATCAGACCATAGGTCAGCTTGCCGAGGCCAAGCTTATTTAAGCGGAGCTTCAGGGAAGAGTGGAGCGCTTCATGGCAGACGGCCGCATCGAAGCCGATGCCGCAGCTGACGGCAAAACGCCATACGCCGCTTTCGGTTTCGATCCGTCCCACATCCATCTCAATGTGATCGCGGGGACGCAGGATCCTCTCAAGGGCCGCGGCCGGATCTGCGGAGATCCGGAGCGCTTTGGCCAGATCTCCTCCGGAGGCGGCCGGGATATAGCCAAGGGTGACCCCGGACAGCCTCTGTATGCCGGAAAGTATCTCATTGACGGTTCCGTCGCCGCCGAGGGCGACTAAGGTTACGGGCTCGTTCCCTTTCCGGCGCCCGTCCCCGGTCAGGCGCGCCGCGATCTCCCGCGCCGTGCCGTCTCTGCCGGTCATAAATACCCTGTATTCTGTTCCTGCCTCCTGCAGCTGCCTTTGTACAGCCTGCCACCTGAGCCTGCCTCTTCCGGTGCTTGCCCCCGGATTGACGATAAAGTAAAGCATTTTCGTTCAAACTCCCTGCCGCGCCAGTTTTCTTACCTTACCCTATTTTAACATAAAATTATTATGGTAAGCGAACTTCTTTTGTGATACACTGATAGCGTTATAATTTTCTGAAAGGCATAGAACAGGAGGAGATTATGTATTCTTTGGATGAAGTCAGGACAGTGGACGCCGAGATCGCCGAGGCGATCGAAAAGGAAATGGCCAGGCAGAACAGCCATATCGAGCTGATCGCATCGGAAAACTGGGTAAGCAAAGCCGTTATGGCGGCCATGGGAAGCCCTTTGACCAATAAATACGCGGAGGGATATCCGGGAAAGCGTTATTACGGCGGATGTGACTGTGTGGATATCGTTGAAGAGTTGGCGCGAGAGAGAGCAAAGGAGCTGTTTCACTGCGATTATGCCAATGTGCAGCCGCATTCCGGAGCACAGGCGAATATGGCTGTCTTTTTCGCGATGCTAGAGCCCGGGGATACCTTTATGGGAATGAATCTGGATCATGGCGGGCATTTGAGCCATGGTTCGCCGGTGAACCTTTCCGGAAAATATTTTAACTGTGTGCATTACGGCGTCAACGACGACGGTTTTATCGACTATGACGAGGTACGAAGGATCGCCCTTGACTGCAAACCGAAGATGATCTTAGCCGGGGCCAGCGCTTACGCGAGAAAGCTGGACTTTAAAAAATTCCGGGAGATCTGCGATGAGGTCGGGGCCTATCTGATGGTGGATATGGCGCATATTGCGGGACTGGTGGCGACAGGCTACCATGAGAGCCCGATCCCGTACGCGGATGTGGTGACCACAACGACGCATAAGACGTTAAGAGGCCCGCGCGGCGGTCTGATCCTCTGCAATAAAGAGGCGGCAGACAAATTCAACTTTAATAAGGCGATCTTCCCGGGAACCCAGGGAGGCCCTCTCATGCATGTGATCGCGGCTAAGGCCGTCTGCTTTAAGGAAGCCCTTACGCCGGCGTTTAAGGAATACGGAAAGAATATCGTCGACAACGCGCAGGCTCTTGCCGCCGGACTTCTGTCACGCGGCCTTTCCATTGTTTCGGGCGGCACCGATAATCATCTGATGCTGCTTGATTTAAGACCGCAGGCGCTGACCGGCAAGGAGATCGAGAAGCTGCTTGACGAAGCACATATCACGGCCAATAAGAATACGGTGCCGAATGACCCGCAGAAGCCCTTCGTGACCAGCGGGATCCGCCTCGGAACTCCCGCGGTGACTTCAAGAGGCCTGAACACACAGGACATGGACCGCGTGGCAGAGGCAATCACCGCTGTCGTGAAGGAACAGGCTTCGGGGGTGGAAAGAGCAAAGGGGATCGTCGCCGAACTGACCGCGAAATATCCTCTGGTGATGTAGGAGATCCGCAGGAATTCTGTGCGGGATCCAAAGGGTTTCGCACAGATACTCCTGCGTAAATATACGGTAGTAATATAAGGAAATGATCCGGTCTGTCAGGGCAGATCGGTACAGGGGTAGAGTATAAATAATGGTCTTTAGCAGTCTGCTGTTCTTATTTTGGTTCATGCCGGTTTTTTTTGCCGTGTATTATTTTGTGCCGGCCCGCTTCAAAAACCCGGTGCTGTTTTTGGGAAGCCTGATCTTTTACGGCTGGGGGGAACCAAAATA
>JAILQQ010000021.1 GCA_024698885.1 Lachnospiraceae bacterium
AGTGGCCACATGCCGGGAACTGTTAAATCAGGGCTCCTTCCAGATGCTGACAGATCACACAAATGTGACAGTCAAGAAAAAAGTTTGCTGGTGGCAAAATTTACCTCTTGACAAAGGTCACTTCATAACAGGGTTATTATAGCATAAGCATTGGCGTAATCATTTTTCGTTTTCCCCTTCATGCGGAGCGTGGTGTTTCTCCTCCTGTTGCAAATAGAAAATCGCCTTTTGCGCCTCAATTTCAGCACGAAGTTCTTCTTCAGTGGGCAGATACAGTTTATACTTGGAGGCAAATAGTTGTTCGCTCCCATGCATCACAGAATACCGAGCGATATCCTCATCGGTTTCAGAACATAACACGATACCCAGCGTGGGATTGTCCCCCTCGCTACGCTTGAGCTCATCATACATACGAATATACATGTCCATCTGTCCGACGTCCTGATGAGTAATCTTTCCGGTTTTCAGATCGATCAGCACAAAGCATTTCAGGATAAAATTGTAGAAGACGAGATCGATATAATAATCCTGCTTCTCCGTGTGGATGTGCTGCTGCCGAGAGACAAACGCATAGCCCTTGCCGAGCTCGAGCAGTCAGGAACTTCTGCAGATTGGAGAGGATCGTGGATTCAAGCTGCGTCTCCGTCATGTCTATATTAGACGAGAAACCGAGAAACTCTGCCACAACTGGGTTTTTTAGATATTCCATCTTGTCCTGCTGATAGCCGGAGGTGAGATGTTTCATTTCAGACTCAACCGACTCCACATTTTGCGAGGACAGCAGGCGGTAATAATACTGCGAATCTATGTTCCGCTGAAGCGTGCGAACAGTCCATGTCTGCTCGGTGGCTTCTTTGGCATACCACGCTCTGGCTTTATCGTCTTTTACCTGTAAAAGCGTCCTATAATGTGTCCACGAAAGCAGCGTCTGAGATTTTCCACTCTCTGCGTGGAAAATCTCCGGGAAGGTTTTATAGAACTGATAAAAGCTATAGAGGTTCGTTTTCGTGAAGCCTCTGCCGTATTCATCGGTCAGTTCCCTGGATAACGTTTTGATAATTTCCAACCCATAATCAGCACGATCGCCACCAAATCCTCGCTTCGGTTGCTTTTCTCAACCATGAAATTGATCGCTTCGAGACCAGGACGGACTATCGCAAGGACTTCATCGTTTTTGTAATGGTGCGTTTCTGAATCAATCTCAGAATCTATGCCCTGAAAGGCTTTGACTGCTTCCTGAGATACAGCGTCAAGAGGCTGATTTTTTGGGAAATACATCCAGTTAATCATGACCGTCCCTCCGAATCATGTTGCCCCTGCGGTTTCACAGCTCCATTTTGATTTGACTCCAAGTAATTGCGAACCATCCCAACAGTTTTAATCCATTCAAGATCACAGCCCTGTACTGCAAGCTTTCCCAATAGGATGATCTTCACGAGGAGAGCAATTCCATCCTAAATCAGAAGGCCATTCTCAAAAAGCACACTGATGACCATTATTTCCCAAATGCAATGCATTTCGTGGATGATGGTTACAGTGGGATCAATTTCGCCAGATTGGATTGGCAGCAACTCATGTGCATGATCAACGCGGGCAGAATTTGCATCATCGTCAGGGACATGAGCCGTCTCGAAATGGATTGCCTGCAGGTGGATATGTACACGGAGATTCTTTTCCCAAGCCACGATATCCGCTTCATCGCGATCAACAACGGCGTGGACAGCATCAACGGCACGATAAACGACATAACGCCATTCATCAACATTTTCAACGAGCTATACGCCAAGAACACCAGCCGGAAGGTCAAGGCTGTGCTACCGAATGACAATGCCGGAAAGCCGCTCTTCACAAATCCGACATATGGCTATCTGAAGGACCCGGGGGGGATAAAACCAATGGATCTTGGAAGAAGAAACGGCAGAGGTGGTCCAGTAGATATTCCGCTTGTACATCGCAAGGTACAGCCTATCGCAAATCAACTCCTTCATGAAGCAGCAAATCGAAATCCCAATCTACCATGCGAAGAGGCTCAGCTTCACGCTGCCTGCCCGGTCAGAATGTCACAGTCCTTATAGATGAGATGATACCAGGATCACCCGCACCTTTACAAAGCAGGAGTATCTCGGCCACACGGTCAATTTCAAAACGTGCACAAAATCGTTCCGCATCATGAAAAACTGAAGAACGATCCGTCCGAATGGGCTGTGTCCGAGAATACCCATGAAGCCATCATCGATTAGGAGACCTTCGATATCGTCCATATCATCCGGAAGAGAATGCGTAGGTGGCCCACGATTGGCGAAATGCAGATTCTCTCTGACTTGCTGCTCTGTGCGGACTGCGGTTCCAAGCTGTATCAGGTCCGGCACTGAGACCGCATGCCGCGTCAAATACAAAATGTCCAGGTGAAAAGGAACAGACGGCATAGCCTATATTGCTGTATGCTATGCCGACTTCTTTTGGGCTTCAAAAGCTCCCTAATCCGCATAGGCGAATTGCCTGGGGTTATTGTCATCCGGGCTGTAATGATTTATACTGGATATATTAAGGAAATGATATAAAAAGGAGGTCATTATGAAGAGCTTTATCAAAGAATTCAAGGAGTTTATTTCCCGTGGAAGTGTCATGGATCTGGCAGTCGGTGTCATCATCGGCGGAGCTTTCCAGTCGATCATCAATTCTCTGGTCAATGATATCATCATGCCGATCATCACTCTGATCACCGGCGGCATTGATTTTTCCAACTGGTTCATCGCCCTGGACGGCTCTCATTATACGACTCTTGCCGCGGCGCAGGAGGCCGGCGCGTCTACCTTAAATTATGGCGTATTTCTGACCGCGGTGATCAACTTCCTGCTCATGGCCATCGTTATCTTTTCGATCATCAAGGCCATGAATAAATTCGCCGATGCGACGAAGCTGAAGAAAGAAAAGGAAGAAGAAGCGGCCGCGCCTTCGACGGAGGAGAAGCTGCTGACGGAGATCCGGGATCTCCTGAAGGAAAAGAAATAAGCAGAAAATCCGCGTTGTTGCGGAACAGTGAAACATATGGTATAATAACGGTGGGTTGGGGTAACCCATTTTCCTTTACTGAGGGGCTTGTCTTAGGATGCTGCAGCTGAATTTGACAGGCTCCGTCCATTTCTGCGCCGATTTGCCTGCAAATCGTGCGCTTAGGCATGAACTTCAGTTCATGCCGATTCGGTCAGCTCTGCTGACCGAATCATTTCCGATCCTGCGCCGATCTGCCTGCAGATCACGCCAGCATATCAAACAGCGACAGCTGGTTCGAATCCGGCAGCCCGCTCAGGACATTCAGCCGTATCAGTGTCTCTAAGACCGTCTGGTTCACTCCCGTTCTCTGCTGGAAATCTTCCTTGGAAAGGAACTCACCGTCCCGACAGGCGTTGTACACTGCGTCGGAGGAAGCGCCGCCGAGGCCGTCGATGGCGTCAAGTCTCGGCATGATCTTTCCGTTCACGATCGAGCACTTATGCGCCTGGGCCGTGAAAAGATCGATCGGCGTGAAGGAGTAGCCCCTGGCATACATTTCCTGCACAAGGCGCATATCGCGGTATTCATCCTGTTCCTTCTTTGTCAGCTCATCCGAACGCTTCTTGTAATCCCGCAGATAGAAAGCCACCTTCTCCGCGCCCAAACACATTTTCTCATAATTCAGCGCATCCGCGCGGATCGAAAAATAGGCGCAGTAATAAGCAAGCGGATAATTCACCTTGTAATAGGCGATCCGCCAGGCCATCATCACGTAGGCCGCGGCATGGGCCTTCGGGAACATATATTTGATCTTCTCACAGGAGCCGATATACCAGTCCGGCACGTTATGGGCTGCCATATCCTCCTTCCACGCGGGCCATTTATCGCAGTCGCCCTTTGCCACCTTGCCCTTTCGGACGTTCTCCATGATGGAAAAGGCCGTCGCCGGCTCAAGCCCCATCTGGATCAGGTAGGTCATGATATCGTCTCTCGTACAGATCGCCGTCGCGATCGTCGCGATCCCCTCCTTGATCAGGGTCTCCGCGTTCCCGAGCCAGACATCGGTGCCATGGGCCAGCCCCGCGATCCGCACGAGGTCGGAGAAAGCCGTCGGCGCCGCGTCGATCAGCATCTGCATCGCGAAATCCGTACCGAATTCCGGGATGCCGAGCGTACCGAGGGGACAATCGCCGATATCCTCCGGCGTAATATGAAGGGCCTCCGTATTCTGGAACAGAGACATCACCTCTTTATCGTCAAGCGCCACCTCCGTAGGATCCGTATCCGTCAGATCCTGCAGCATCCTGATCATCGTCGGATCATCGTGGCCGAGAATATCAAGCTTTAACAGGTTATGATCGATGGAATGATAGTCAAAATGCGTCGTGATGATATCGATATCCATTTTATTGGCCGGCCGCTGGATCGGCGTGAAGGTATCGATCTCCTCCCCTAAGGGCAGGACGATGATCCCGCCGGGATGCTGGCCCGTCGTCCGGTGGATCCCTGTACAGCCCTGCGTGATGCGATTGATCTCGCAGGAACGCTTTTTCATGCCCTTTTCCTCATAATACTTACGGACATAGCCATAAGCGGTCTTTTCGGCAAGCGTACCGATCGTTCCGGCACGGTAGGTCTGACCGTCCCCAAAGATCACCTCCGTATATTTATGGGCCTTACTCTGATATTCGCCGGAGAAATTCAGGTCGATATCCGGCTCCTTGTCGCCCTTAAAGCCAAGGAACGTCTCAAAGGGGATATCAAAGCCCTCCTTGGAAAGAGGCTCCCCGCAGACAGGGCAGAGCCGATCCGGCATATCGCAGCCGGCCCGGCCGGCGTAGGAGCGGACCTCCTCCGAATCAAAATCCACATAATGACAGTGCGGGCAGAGATAATGCGGCGGCAGCGGATTGACCTCGGTGATCCCCGCCATGGTCGCAACAAGAGACGAACCGACCGATCCTCTGGAGCCCACCAGATATCCGTCCTCCACGGACTTCCAGACTAATTTCTGCGCAATGATATACATCACGGCAAAGCCGTTTGTGATGATCGAATGCAGCTCCCGCTCAAGCCGCTTTTCCACCGCCTCCGGCAGGTTTTCGCCGTAGATCTCATGGGCCTTATCGTAACAGATATCCTTTAAAATCTCGTCGGAATGCGGGATCACGGGCGGGCATTTGTCCGGCCGCACCGGCTCGATCACATCGACCATGTCGGCGATCAGATTGGTATTCTCCACAACATACTCATAGGCCTTCTCCGCGCCGAAATACGAAAACTCGGAAAGCATCTCCTCCGTGGTCCGAAGATAGAGCGGGGCCTGGGAATCCGCGTCCTTAAAGCCCTTGCCCGTCATGATGATCCGTCGGTAGACCTCATCCTCAGGATCCAGGAAATGCACATCGCAGGTAGCGACCACCGGTTTTCCGTATTTTTCGCCAAGCGCCGCGATCTTTTTGTTAAGCCTCTGAAGATCCTCCGTGCAGGTGATATTCTCGTGCTTTTCATCCTCGATCAAAAAGGCATTGTTCCCGACAGGCTGGATCTCCAGATAGTCATAGAAATTTACGATGCGGGAAAGCTCCTGCTCCTCCTTTTCCTCAAGCACGGCCCGGAAAAGCTCCCCGGCCTCGCAGGCGGAGCCGATGATCAGACCCTCTCTGTATTTCTCGATCAGGCTCTTTGGTATCCGCTGCACCTTCTGGAAATAGCGGACATGGGACAGCGAAACCAGGCGGTAGAGATTGATCCGTCCGATCTCATTTTTAGCCAGGATGATCACATGGTAGGAATTTGCTTTCTTGATCAGATCATCACTCTGGCGACTCCTCTCGTTCACGGCAGCAAGCGTCAGGATATTGCGCTGCCTGAGCATGCGAAGGAGCTTTACGAAGATCTCCGCGGTCGCCTCCGCGTCCTCGACAGCCCGGTGATGGTTCTCAAGGGACACGCCGAGAGCCTTCGCCACCTTATCAAGCGTAAATTTACTGAGCTTCGGCAGCAGAAACCGGCTGAGTCCCACGGTGTCCACAAAGGAAAGCGCCTGCTCTATGCCGAGCCGCCTGCTCTTTTCCCGGATAAACGAAATATCAAAGGAAGCGTTATGCGCGACCAAAACGGCACCCTCGCAGAACGCAAGAAAACGGGGCAGCACGCTTGTAATAAAATCCGCGTCCGCCACCATCTCATCATTGATGCTCGTCAGCTGCTCGATATGATAGGGGATCGGGCGCTTGGGATTGACAAATTCGGAAAAGCGGCCCGTGATCTCCCCCTTCTCGACACGAACCGCGCCGATCTCGATGATCTCGTCGTTGACCGGTGACAATCCCGTCGTTTCGATATCAAAGACCACAAAGGTATCATCAATGCCATGATCGCCCGGGTTTTCACAGATCTCTGAAAGGTCGTCCACCAGATAGCCCTCGATGCCATAGATCAGCTTGAAATCCGGCTGGATCTTCTGCACCTTCTTCAGGGCATGAAAGGCATCCGTAAAGGCCTGCACGACGCCGTGATCAGTGATCGCCAGAGCCTTATGCCCGTAGGAAGCCGCACGCTTCATAAGCGCCGCCACGTCGCTGATCCCGTCCATATCGCTCATCTTCGTATGGCAGTGCAGCTCTACGCGCTTGACGGGCGCCTCATCCGACCGTTTCGGCGTATTCTCCTCCGATGCCGCCTTCATGATGCCGGTCACGCGTCCGATCCCGTATTCCCCGTCGAACCGGTCGATGTCCGAGTCGCCGTTTACGATGACCGTGGCCCCCTCCTTTAACGAGGCAAACAGGCGCTCCTGCTGCTCCTCTCTGGGGAAGAACTTCACGGTTACCGTATCCGTCTGATCAGTGATGTCAAATATGACCAATAAACGTCCCGTTTTTGTCTCTCTTTTTTCAAGCCTTATGATCCTGCCCTTTACATTGACGGGGCCTGTCAGGCCGTCCGTATCCGCAATGGCAAAGATCTCCCCCGAAATCTCCCTGCCGTAGATGACGTCCGGATTATCGCTCTGCTTAAAGCTTCTGCTCCTCTTCCGCTCGCCGTTTTTCCACCCGGATCCCTGTGCTTTCGGGGCTTCCGGCGGATTCTCCTTTTCGGGCAAGGGCGCAGGGGGTTCCGCGCTTTCCGATGCCGCAGCTTCTGCGGAAGCATCCGGATCCTGCCGCAAAGCTTCCTCGTCCGGGACATTTTCTGCGTTCTGACCGGGTAACGGCTTAGTTTCCGAAAATCCCATCAGCTTAAGCTCCGAAGCCAGACGGATCTCCGGCGAAACATACCCCTTCAGGCGCGGCAGCTCCTCATAGGCAAAGTCAACGTTTATCTCCAGGTTAAAACGATCCAGAAATACCTTTTCGAAAATATCCCGGATCTCCTCTTCAAACTCCTTCTGCATGATCGACGGATCTACGGCAAAAAGCAGATGATTGTCCGCCGTGACTGTCACAGGGCTCCTTGACAGGGCCGTATACAGAAAGCGGTCATATTCCCGAATCTCCTCATACAGGCTTTTTTTATACTCCTGCAGGATCGTCTCCGTGTCATATACCTTCGGCAGCAGAAAATGCTCGTAGATCCTGACCTTCGTAACGCGTCCCGATAATACCTGCCGCTTAAGCGCCTCCTCCGCCTCTCTGATCTGCGCCTTTTCGATCAAATGGCCGCTTCGCAGATAAACGCAGAGCCTGTCGTTTTTCTTGCGGTAAACAAGCCTCTCGACGACCGTATCCGAAAAAACGGCTGTCAGTTCCCCGGAAAGCCTGAGAGTCCTGAAAGCCTCAAAAAATGTTTTTTCTTTATCTAAGTTGATATCCATAAAGCCCTTATCCCCAGTGATCCAATGTATCCTTAAGCGCTGACAGGAGCTCCTCCTCGGGGAGCTTCCGGACGATCTCGCCCTTTACGATAAGAAGTCCCTCTCCTTTGCCGCCGGCTATGCCCAGATCCGCTTCCTTTGCCTCTCCGGGACCGTTTACGACGCAGCCCATAACCGCAAGCTTCAGATCCAGATCATAATCCTTCACGAGCTCCTCCACCCGTCCGGCCAGTCCGATCAGATCGATCTGCGTTCTGCCGCAGGTCGGACAGGAGACCACGTCTATCCCGCCCTTTCTGAGGCCCAGACTCCGTAAGATCGTGCGCGCCGTCCGAATCTCCTCCACGGGATCCCCAGTCAGGGAAACCCGGATCGTATCGCCGATCCCCTCATAAAGGATGATCCCGATCCCAACGGCCGACCTGACGCTGCCGGTAAAGAGCGTCCCGGATTCCGTGATCCCGACATGCACCGGATAAGGGCAGACCTCCGCAAGCTTTCTGTGAGCGTCAATGCTCATAAGGACATCGGAGGACTTGATGCTGACCACCAGGTTCTCATAGTTTAGCGCTTCGATCATCCTGACCTTGTCAAGGGCGCTTTCCACGATCCCCTCGGCGGTGACGCCGCCGTATTTTTCAACCAGATGTTTTTCGAGCGACCCGCTGTTGACCCCGACCCGGATCGGAATCTCCCTTTCCTTCGCCGCCAAAACGACGGCCTTCAGATTTTCCGGCCCGCCGATATTGCCCGGGTTGATCCGGATCTTATCCGCGCCGTTTTCGATCGCGGCAACAGCCAGACGGTAGTCAAAATGAATATCCGCGACAAGCGGGATGTGGATCCTTTTTTTGATCGCGGGAAGCGCTTGTGCCGCCTCTGTCGTCGGAACCGTGCAGCGGATGATCTCGCAGCCCGCGTCCTCGAGCGCAAGGATCTGGCCCACCATCGCGTCGACGTCCTCTGTCCTTGTATTGGTCATGGACTGGATCAGGATGGGATTTCCCCCGCCGATTACCCGGTCCCCGATCTGTACTGTTTTAGTGTGATTTCTGTCCGGCATGGAAACTCCCCCGTAAACTAAGGAACTGTTCAAGAATTAACTTTCATTTTGACTTGTCTTCGCACTCATCTGCTTCACCAAAAAATCTTGACGTAGCCCGCTACGCCTGCGATTTTTTGATTTGCATATGAGCACGAATCCGGCGTCAAATCTAAAAGTTAATTCTTAACAGTTCCTAAAAAAAACTGCTTACAAGGTATTGTAGCAGTTTTTTCCGGAGTTAACAACATATTGTTTTTTGAGCGAAAGGTGGGAGAGCCCTCCCGGCTCCCAAAGATTCTCCAGGACCCTAGTAAACCACCTTGTTCCGGCCGGATTCCTTCCCCATGTAGAGCTTTTCGTCAGCTTTCTTGATCGTTTCGTCGATATCTGAAGACATGTTGTGCTCTTCCAGCCCGAAGGTCATCGTGATCTTGAAATCATGGTCCGCGAAGTGGAAGTCCTTTTTCTCGATCATGCTTCTCAGCCTCTCGATCTCCACAAAGGCGTGATCCGCGTTTCTCGTTGTAAAGACAAACAGGAATTCCTCACCGCCCCATCTGGCGGCGTAGCCCTTATTTTCCATAAACTCTTCGAAGAGAGTGGACAGCTCCTTCAGTACGTAGTCACCGCAGTCATGCCCTCTGGAATCATTGACCTTCTTGAAGAAATCGATATCGCCGATCGCCACAGACAGCATATCGTCACCATGGGCCATCCGGGGGATGATCTCGTCTATCACGCTGCGCATATTCCGCCTGTTCATCAGACCTGTCAGCGGGTCGGAGCCGGCTAACTTCTTCAGCTGGATATTATACTGATACAGCTTATATTCCGCTTTCACGAATTTATTCGCGAAGCTGATGCCGACCGAAAGCATAAGGCCCGTAAAGGTCGCCAGGTTCAGGACGAAAACATATTCCGGCGCGTCAAAGATCCCGTCCTTTCCGTAATACATGGAGGCAAGCAGGAACATGACGCCGACATTGCAGAAGACGGTCGTCATCTGGACCTTCGCGCTCATCTTCGTATAGAAGAAGATCGTCAGGATCATATAGAAGAGATAGATATGGAAATCGGAATCCCAGGAATACAGGACTGTTCCCACACAGGACAAAAGCAATACCGCGATGTTCATCACGACAAGCGCCCGGAAAACAGTTCCGTGATATGTCATATAGATGGAATAGGCAAGAAGCGCGATCAGCCCCATGTATAGGGCCATGACAGCGTAATGCTTTGTTGCAAAAGTGATGATCGTAGCGATCACTACATAGAGCGCCAGAATCAGACCGGATGACCGGAGCAAAACCGCCAGAGTTTTCGATTCATCCTGCGCCGCTATATCTTTGTTAACAAATTCTCTTAGCTTCTGAATAAGAGCGTCCATTATTACCCCCACTCATATCCGACCCCTCGGATAAAAAACTCCCCCCGGCATACATCCCCTATGCAGAACCAATTATCCTGCAAAATACATTATACCCCACAATAATAACGCATGCAAGAGAAAATCACCTCCGGAGACCCCGGAGGTGATCAAAAAAGTCATACATTCGAAAGAAATCTTATTTATTCATCTGCGCCGCAACTTCCGCCGCGAAATCCTCGTTTTTCTTTTCAAGACCCTCGCCTGTCTCAAAGCGGACAAAGCCCTTGATCTTGATCGATGCGCCCTCGGCCTTGGCTACCTCGGCGACATATTTGTCAACGGTCTGCTTGCCGTCCTCTGCCTTCACATAAACCTGATCAAGCAGCACGAAGTCCTTGAGCTCCTTGTTGATCCGGCCCTGGATCATACCCTCGATCACCTTCTCGGGCTTCTGGGATTCCTTCGGATCGTTCATGATCTGCGCCTTCAGGATCTCTTTTTCCTTCTCTAAGAAGTCCGCGCTCACCTCCGAGCGATTCGTAAACTTCGGAGACAGCGCCGCGATCTGCATTGCCAGGTTCTTGCCCATCTCCTTTACGGCATCGTTTACCTTGTCCGATTCTACGTCTACCAATACACCGATCTTTCCGCCGGCATGGATATAAGAAACGATCACGCCGTTCTGTTCTTCAAGCTTTTCGTAACGGCGGATATTCATATTCTCGCCGATGATCGAGATCATGGAGGAAAGCTTATCCTTTACAGTCATGGACGTATCGAGCTTCCAGGACTCCGCCAAAAACGCGTCCATATCCGCCGCGCCGCTCTCTGCCGCCTGCGCTGCCACCTCCGCTACGAAGGTCCTGAACTTCTCGTTCTTGGCAACGAAATCGGTCTCCGCATTGACCTCTACGATCACTGCCTTTTTCCCGTCCTCGGTCACAAGCGTATCCACAACACCCTCTGCAGCGATCCGGCCCGCCTTCTTCTCGGCGCTGGCCAGTCCTTTCTTTCTCAGGAATTCAACAGCAGCATCCATATCGCCATCGGTTTCCGAAAGCGCCTTCTTGCAGTCCATCATACCGGCGCCGGTAACCTCTCTTAACTCCTTTACCATAGAAGCTGTAATATTTGCCATGATTATGCCTCCTCACTCTTTGCTTCGGTTTCTTCCGCTATTTCCTCGATATCCTTCTGTCCGGATTCTTCCGCGGTCTGTTCTTCTGCCGCAGGTGCCTCAGCCGTTTCGGAAGCCTCACCCTGGTTCGCCTCGATCACCGCGTCAGCCATCTTGGAAACGATCAGCTTTACGGCACGGATCGCGTCGTCGTTGCCGGGGATCACATAGTCAAGCTCCTCGGGGTCGCAGTTCGTATCACAGATACCGATCAGCGTAATGCCGAGAGCATGCGCTTCCTGCACACAGATATGCTCCTTCTTGGGATCCACGACGAAGATCGCGTCCGGAATTCTCTTCATCTCCTTAATACCGCCAAGGTTCCGCTCTAACTTCTCCATTTCCTTCTTTAAGCCGATCACTTCCTTCTTGGGCAGCACATCAAAGGTACCGTCCTCAGCCATCCGCTCGATATCCTTTAATCTCCTGACACGGCTCTGGATCGTCTTGAAGTTCGTCAGCATGCCGCCGAGCCATCTTTCATTCACATAGTACATGTTGCAGCGCTCAGCCTCCGTCTTCACCGCGTCCTGGGCCTGCTTCTTCGTACCGACGAAAAGGATCGTTCCGCCCTGGGAAGCGATATCCGCTACCGCGTTATAGGCGTCGTCCACCATACCTACTGACTTCTGCAGATCGATGATATAGATCCCGTTTCTCTCCGTATAAATATAGGGAGCCATCTTAGGGTTCCATCTTCTGGTCTGATGCCCGAAATGCACGCCGGCTTCGAGCAGCTGCTTCATGGAAATAACACTCATTCTTTTGTCCTCCTGTTGGTTTTTCCTCCGTATGCCTCACACCCCCCAGCAATCCCCGCGTCTTCGCAAAGCGGGGACACCTGCTGAAAGATCCGCATACGTGATTATTAATGACAACTCAGATAATATAACATAAGAAGAAAGCGAATACAAGAGGGTTTTTCGTTACGAAGGATTGTTAAGCTCCTCCACCACCTCTTTGATCAGTACCCGCTCATCCATCGGGTACTTGACCCCCTTGATCTCCTGATAATCCTCATGCCCTTTCCCGGCTAAAACAATCACATCGCCCTTTTGCGCGTTTTCGATCACATAGCGGATCGCCTCCTTGCGGTCCGGGATCTCGACATAGGCGCCCTTCGTCTTCTCTATACCGGTGCGGATATCGGCGATGATGGAAAGCGGCTCCTCAAAGCGGGGATTGTCCGAGGTAATGACCGTCAGATCCGCAAGCTGTCCCGATACCTCGCCCATCTCAAAGCGCCTGCTTTTGGCCCGGTTGCCGCCGCAGCCGAAAACGCATACGAGGCGACCCGGATCGTACGCCTTCAAAGTCGTCAGAAGGCTCTTTAAGGCCATGGCGTTATGGGCGTAATCAATCATCAGCGTATAATCGGGGGAGAGCTTGATCAGCTCTATGCGTCCCTTGACCTTCGCGTGAAGCAGCGCCGCCTGCACATCCTCCTCACTGATCCCGAAATGCCTGCAGACCGCGATCGCGCAGAGTGCGTTATATACGCTGAACATGCCCGGAATATCGATATAAGCGTGGAAATTCGCCAGGCCCTCCGTATCAAAGGCCACGCCAAGGCTGCCGTTTTGGTTTACATAACTTATATGTACTGCCCGAAGATCCGCATTTTCCCCGGTCCCAAAGGTTTCCGTGCTGCAGGTATGTCCCTCAAGCACCTGCGCAATATGCGCATCGTCCGCGTTTAGGATTCCGGTCTGGCACTGCTTAAACAGCAGGCCCTTGCACCGGAGATAATCCGCGAAATCCGCATGCTCGTTTGGTCCGATATGGTCCGGCTCTATATTGGTAAAGATCCCGAGTTCAAAGGGGATCGCGTCCGTCCGGTGCATCATAAGGCCCTGGGAGGAAACCTCCATCACGACAATCTCGATCCCTTCATCCGCCATCTGACGGAAATATTCCTGCAGCGTATAGGATTCCGGCGTGGTATTTAAGGCCGGAATGCGCTTTTCCCCGATAATGACCTCGATCGTGCCGATCAGGCCGACCCTGCGGCCCGCGTGCTCTAAGATCGATTTGATCAGATAGGTGGTCGTGGTCTTTCCCTTCGTACCGGTTACGCCGATCACCTTGAGCTCCTTTGCGGGATAATGAAACCAGGCCGCGGAAAGCTTCGCGAGAGCCTCTCTGGTATCCCCGACCCTCACGACGCAGACGTCCGCGTTTTCCGGCAGCGCCACGTCCTTTTGTGTAACAATCGCCGCTGCCCCCTTTTCACAGGCCTCCGCCGCTGCCTGGTGGCCGTCAAAGTTTGCCCCCTGAATACAGACAAACACGCAGTCCTTTATGATCTTTCGGGAATCATAGATGACCCCCGTTATGTCACATGCCGGGCTTTTTCCCGTCATTTCACAGTTAAGCTCCCGGATCAGTTCCGATAGTGTCATGAAAACCCCTCCTTTTATCAACGTATCATCGTTCTGTTTCTCTTATTATACCGTTTATAGCCTTTCTTTACAAAATCTTTCCAAAATCTTTATAACTCAAACACAGAATGAACACATTTTCATATTATTATAACATCAAGATAGTTGATAACACACCCACTATCTCCCCCTCATAAAAAACAAGAGCCTATCCCACCAAGGGTAGGCTCTTGCAGCGTCTACGGAATTATCTGCCCGCATCATTTCCTTATCTGCGCCGGTCTGCTCACATACCGAATCTTTTTATACTTTGTAATCCCTGATCACGAGCTGTACGTTCTCGCTTCCCATATATACGTTCACCGCCAGTTCAAACATCAGCATGATCTCCCGCTTCCCGGAAAGCTCCGCCTCAAGCGCCGGCGCGTCGCCGTAATAGATCGCTTCATGCAGCGCGCTCCAGTCGCTCAGCTTATCACCTTCAAACAACGCCGCCGGTGCCACCGAAAGCTTTAAGACGTTTTTGTTCTTTCCCATGACCTGCATACGGACGATCCGCAGGTTCTTTTCAACGAACAAAGGCTTCGGATTTCCGTTTCCGTAAGGGGAAAGGCGCTCAAGCTCCTTAACAAAGTCCAGGGTGGCCCCCTTGATATCAAGCTGCATATCGGCCCGGAATTTCTTAACGAGATCCTGCTCCCTGAGGGTCGTATTCTCATTAAGACGCTGTCTGAGCGTTCCGATATCCTCCGCTGCCATCGAAAGTCCTGCTGCCATTTTGTGGCCGCCGAATTTCGTAAACAGGTCCCGGCATTTATTCAGCTCGGCGTACATATCATAAGCCTCGATGGAACGCCCGGAACCCTTGGCTCCCTCCGCCGCATCCGTCAGGACGATCGTTGGCTTTTCAAAGCGTTCCCGAAGCTTTCCGGCGATCAGTCCCGCCAGGCTCTCATGACATTCCGGCAGATAGACGACGATCACCTTCTCGTTCTGATAGGTCGGATCCGTTTCCAGCAGGGACACCGCCTTCTCCGTATAAAAGAGCTGCATTTCCTTACGGCTGTCGTTTAAGGTCCGAAGCTCCCCCGCTATCACGGCCGCCTCGTTTTCGTCCTCCGCCTCAAAAAGGCGCAGCGCCCGGTCGGCCAGATCCAGCCGGCCCGTTGCGTTGATGCAGGGCCCAAGCACATAACCGACGTGATAGGGCGTGATCCCGCCCGGATTCAGGCCCGTCGCGCGGATCAGCGCGTGAAGCCCCGGGTTATGCCCCTTTCCCATTTCCGCCAGACCGTACTTTACGATAATACGGTTCTCGTCCGTCAGCTCCATGATATCGCCCACGGTCGCAAAGGCCGCGAAGCACAAAAGCTCCGAAAGCGCTGTCTCTTCGATGGAAAAAGCCTGAAAAAGCGAGGCGATCAGCTTATAAGCCACGACGCCCCCGCAGATCCCCTCAAAGGGATAGCTGCAATCCGGCCGCTTCGGATCGATCACGGCATCCGCAGGGGGCAGGATATACTGTTTTTCCCCCTCCTTCTCCTCAAAGGGAACCTCATGATGGTCCGTCACGATCACGGAAAGTCCCCGCTCCTTCGCGTAACGGATCTCCTCGCAGGCCGCGATCCCGTTATCGCAGGTAACGATCAGGGAAGCGCCGAAGGAAACAGCCTCCTCCACCATTTTCCGGTTCATGCCGTAGCCGTCCTTCTGCCTGTCCGGCAGGCGGACGCGGATCATCTCCTTTAAGGAATCCTCCTCAAAAGAAAGGGCTTTCTGACAGATCGTCCGAAAGCCCTTCTTCAGGATATATGACGCGCATACGCCGTCGATATCATAATCACCGATAATAAAGAGCTTCTCCCCGGCCGTGAGCGTTTTTTTCAGGATCGCCACTGCCTTGTCCATATCCCGTAAAAGTTCCGGCGCGTACAGGTCCGAAAGCGTACCGTTTAAGTACCTGCGAACGGCCTCATCGGTATCGATCCCCCGATTGACCATGATCCGCGCCAGTCTTTTACTGATCCGGTGCCTTTGGGAAAGGCCCTCAAAATCTCCTTTTATATTACATACTGTCCAGTTTGCGTTGCTCATGCTGACTTTTTCGTTATTTTTGTCGTCAGCAGATACCAGAAGGTACTGGCGAGGCATACGGACGAATAGCATCCGCAGATGATACCTGCCATTAACGGCAGCGAGAATTCCCGGATTGAGGAAACGCCGAGGATAAAGAGAACAAATACCATGATGAAGGTCGTCAGCGAAGTAAACAGACTTCGTGACATCGTCTGGTTCACGGCACCGTTCACGAGATCCTCCAGAGCGTCCTCCTTGCTCATACCGTGCAGGGATTCCCGGATACGGTCGAAGATAACCACCGTCGCGTTGATCGAATAACCGACGATCGTCAGCATACAGGCGATAAATGTCGAGCCCACGGAGATCCGCGTCACCGCGTAGAAGGCAAGGACCACCAATACGTCATGCGCCAGAGCCATGACGGAGCTTGCGCCAAAGCGCAGATCCTTGAACCGGAACCAGATATATAACAGCATGCAGACGATGGATACAAGGATCGCCACCACAGCGTCTGACTTCATTTCCGAGCTGATGGTGGAGGAAATGGTCTCCGCCGTGATCGTTTCCGCATCCACGTCGAAATTATCCACCATGGCGTCGCTGAAAGCCGTCCTCTCTTCCGCCGATAAGGTTCTGGTCTTGAAAATGACCTCGTTCGTGCCCGCCACCTTCTGTGCCTGCACATTAGCGTCTCCGGTGATCTCCTCAATGAGCGGGACCACGTCGGCGTCGATCTTCTCTAAGGTCATATCCTCCGTAAACGGTACATTGGTAGAAGTACCACCGAGGAACTCAAGGCTTAAGTTCAGGGCGTGGTTTCCGGAAATACCGTTGACCGCCATCACCACAAAGCCGATCAGGATCACCGCTACGGAGATACCGATAAACATCTTTCTCTTTCCGAGGAAATCGATATTCTTGGAAGGCTTTGCCTTCCCGTAATATTTCTCATCCTTTACGCCAAGCTCAAGCAGCGCGTTCATCAGGGCCTTCGTCACGACAAGAGCCGTAAACATCGAAACCACGATACCGATCGCCAACGTCGCCGCAAAGCCCTTGATCGAGCCGGTTCCCAGTAACCCCAGCACGATCGCCGCGATCAGGGTCGTCACGTTACCGTCAACGATAGCGGACAGTGCCTTCTCATAACCGAGCTTGATCGCCGAGCGTACCGACTTGCCGTCCGCCAACTCCTCGCGGATACGGGCGAAAGTGATCACGTTGGCGTCCACCGCCATACCGATCGACAGGATGATACCCGCGATACCGGGCAGCGTCAGCGTGACATCAAAGAGCACGATGAAAAGCATGACAATGACTATATACAGGCAGAGCGCAAGAGCCGCGCAAAGACCGGGTACCAGATATACCGCGATCATGAAGATCGCAACCAGAACGAAACCGATGGCGCCTGCCTTTAAGGAGGTCGAGATCGCCTCCGAACCAAGCTGCGCGCCTACCACGTTCGACCGGAGCTCTTCCAGCTCAACCTTCAGTCCGCCGATCCGGATCGTCGAAGCCAGATTCTCCGCTTCCTCATAATCGCTCATGCCGGTGATCTGCGCCTGGCCGCCGGTAATGGCTGACTGAACGTTCGGTACGGATACGGCCTGGCCGTCATAGTAGATCATGATGGAATCATGATTCACCACCGCTTCCGTCGTCGCGTCGGCGAATTTCTTCGTACCCTCGTCATTCAACGTCAGTTCCACGACATATTCGTTATTTCCCATATCGTTCTGTGTAGAACCGGCCTGCGCCGTTTTCACGTCCGTACCGGTCAGAACGATGGAGCCTTCCGCGTCCAGTTCCTCGATGCTCTTGGCTAACGTATAATTCGGCTTGCCTGAGGGAAGATATCCGCTCATGGAATAGTTGGGATTATGATCCGGGTCATACTGTTTGATAAAATACAGCGAACCCGGTTTTCCCAGATCCTCAAGCACCGCGTTGGCATCCTCCACGCCGGGAATTTCTATGCTGATCCGGTCGTCCCCTTCCTTATAGACCTGAGACTCCGTGCTGTAGCCCTCCACACGGCGCTGCAGCTTGTAGATCGTATCGCTCATATCCGCCGCCGAAGGCGTTTCCTCTCCCACGGCCTGATACGTGATACTGACACCGCCTGCCAGATCAAGTCCCAGCTTAACATTGGAAGCCGCGCCGGTTTTTTCTGTTCCTACTCCGAAAATGACCATCAGCCCAAACAGCAACGTGCAGAGAAAAAACACTGCCAGGACGATGATCGCATTCCGCCTTTTCATTGTCTAAAACTTCCTTTCTCTTAATTGATCGCCCCAAAAGGGCAAATTGTACAACAGTACAATTATAGCAATTCCAATCAGAATTGCAATCCCTTTCTTGACATGATTGTTACTATCATGTATCATGCAGGAAAAGGAGTTGATTTTTTTGGAATCTGACAGTACCGTTCATATAATAACCTTAATCATTCTGATCCTCTTATCCGCGTTCTTTTCGGCTTCGGAAACGGCGCTGACGACCTTAAACCAGATCCGCCTGCGTTCACTGGCGGAGGAAGGCAATAAAAAAGCCGAAAAGACTCTTTTCGTCATCGAAAACCGTTCGAAGATGCTCTCGACGATCCTCATATTAAATAATGTAGTAAATCTCTACGCGTCCTCCTTCACGACGTCTTTGGCGATGAAGGTCTGGGGCAGCCGCGCCGTCGCGATCGCGACAGGCGTGCTGACGATGCTCATTCTGGTGTTCGGCGAGATCATCCCGAAAACCCTGGCTTCCCTGTATAACGAAAAATTCGCCTTTACCTTTGTCGGCCTGATCAATATCTTTATGATCATTCTGACGCCGGTGGTCTATATCATCGACGGCCTGTCCTTCCTGCTCTTAAAACTCGTCGGGGTAGATAAAAACCAGGCGCAGAACAATCTAACCGAGAATGAACTTCGGACCATCGTGGACGTTTCCAGAGAAGAAGGCGTCATTGAGAACGAAGAGCACGAAATGATCAACAACGTTTTCGATTTCGGCGACTCCGTCGCGAAGGACGTCATGATCCCCCGTGTGGATATGACCTGCGTGAACGTGGACGCGAGCTACCATGAGCTGGCGGAGGTATTTAACGAAAAGAAATATACCCGGATGCCGGTATTTGAGGAATCCACCGATAATATCATCGGTATTATTAATATGAAGGATATCCTGTTCTTACGGGATATCAACCATTTCAATATCCGCTCGTTCATGCGGGAGGCGAACTTCACCTTTGAATACAAGAAAACCTCCGAGCTGATGATCGAAATGCGCCAGAATTCCATCAGTATGGTCTGCGTTCTCGATGAATACGGCGCCACCGTGGGCCTGATCACCTTAGAGGACCTGATCGAGGAGATCGTGGGCGATATCAAGGATGAATTCGACGAGGATGAAAAAGAGCTGATCCAGATGCTTGACGAGCGTACCTATCTCGTGGACGGCTCGCTAAAGCTTGATGATATCAACGACGCGCTCGAAACCGAGTTTGAATCGGAGAATTTTGATTCCATCGGCGGCCTCATCATCGAGCAGCTGGAAAAGCTCCCGGAGGTCGGGGAGATCGTTACCCTCGAGGACGGAACGATCTTAGAGACCGTTGAAATGGAAAAGAATCATATCGAAAAGATAAAGCTGACTTTACCGGCAAAGGAAGAAAACGAGCTTCCGCCGGAAAAGAAGACGCAGACCGGCACAGTTACTGCAAACGATGGATAAAGCGGAGATCGTCTTCTGCCCGTCCGTTCATGAGGAGCGCCAGATCCCCGATCATGTCCGCGGTCCCCGTGATCTCCTGAAACATATTCTTTTCCGTGCACCAGACGTTTCCCTCCCGCACGGCTTTATAATCCGCTAAAAGCGGATCCTTTGCAAGCAGGTCGGAAAGAGCGAAAAGCTCCCCCTCCACCGTACTGTTGTAGATCAGAATATCTGCCTCTCTCGCCCTTTCATAGAATTCCTCCGCGGTAACGTTCATCGAGGAGGAAGCGTTTCCGGCTTCGGATACAATCGTATCGAATACGTATTCCCCTCCGGCAAGCCCGATCATCTTCGTGATATAGTCACCGGGCCTTCTGATATTATAGAGTCCTCCCGCCGTGATATAGAAAAACGCGGTCTTCGGCCTCTCAGCGCTCCCCGCTGCCGGATCCCCGGCAGACAGCATCTGATCCAGCTTTTCCGTTGCTTCCGAAAAAAACTTCCCGGCTTCCTCTTCCTTCCCGCATAATAGACCGTAGACCTTGATCCACTCCATCCTCCCAAGCGGATGCTTCTCGTAGCTTGACCGCTCCACAAGCACCGGGATCTCAAGCTTCTCGATCAGCTCCTTCGTCTCGGGATTGTGGTAGATCATCGTATTTTCGATGGCCAGGTCACAGTCACGCTCGATCAGGCGCTCATAATCCGGTGCGTTATACTTCCCGACATAAAGGATATCCCCTGCCTCCACCAGCTCTTTCGCCGCGGGCAGGCTCCAGTCCTCGGCCTTCGTGCTGGTCATCGAGATCATGTCTTCGGCGGAAAGCCTCAGAAAGAAGTCCATGGCCGACGAGGAAGCCAGATAGATCCGGGAAAAGGGCTTCTTCAGCACGGTGATATCATCAGGCAGCCCCGAAGGGACCGGCGCTCCCTCTTCTGCGATCAGAAAGCGCTCATCGTCCATAACAGACAGAAGCGTATAATCATCTCCGTAATGATCCGCCGAAAAGCATTCCGCATACGCAAGCGGCAGGCATTCTGTCACGGACCGTTCATTCCAGGAAAGCCCTCCTGTTTCAGCCCCTTCTCCGCTTCCTTCTTCCGTTTTGCCCCCGTTTCCGGAAGGCGCCTCTGTTACGCTTTCGTCTTC
>JAILQQ010000031.1 GCA_024698885.1 Lachnospiraceae bacterium
GCAGATGATCATAGCGCTCCTTTGTCAGGATCCCGACCTTCAGATCATTCAGCATGAGCCGGTAGGACATCATATTGTCTTCCCCGTAGATGAAGGTACGCTCATCCATACCGCCGATCTGCTCGTAAGCCTTTCGGGAGATCGCAAAGAAGGAGCCTTCCACGACACCGACGCTCTTCACTTCCTTTCCGGAAGCGATCAGCCGGCTCTTGATCGCCTTTTTATGGAGATTGAATATGATCAGGAAAAGACTTTCGATCTCCTCCGCAAAGCCGGGAAGATTCCACGCATTATAGCCCTGATTGACGACAGGCGCCGTCAGCCCGTATCCCGGATGCTTTTCCATCACGGTCTTCATGGCGGCGATCGTCTGATCGGTAAAGAAGGTATCGGGATTTGCCACAAAAAGAAGATCGGCATCGAAATGCTCGATCGCGTAGCGCATACCGAAATTATTTCCTTTCGCATAGCCGCCGTTTTCGGGAGCCGTCACCACGGTCACCTTTTCCGGAGCCTTTGCTTCCACCGCTTTCAGCAGAGAAAGAGTATTGTCGGTAGACTGATTATTCACCAGTACCAGATGATCAAGGGACGGATAGTCCTTAACCTGATCGGCGAGCTTTGAAGAAAGCTCGCCGTCGTTGTAGGATAATATAATAAGTGCTGTTTTCATAAAGTTTTCTTTACCGGTTTTATCTTAGAAGAACAGGTCTCTGTACCACTTCAGGGAAGTAACATAGGCATCATAGACCTTATCATAGTCCAGATTATTCAGCACGACGATCCGGTCGATCTCAAACCAGTCGGCATGCTCATACAGCAGGATGAATTCATAGATCGAAGCCAGCTCGCCGCTGTTATTGATCAGCGCATCGGAGATCTCCTTGGAAACATTCAGGATCTTTAACGCCTCCTCCATCGGCTTTTCCAGGATAATGTCGAGGCAGGAGAACAATCCCAGCATGAACAGCTCCTGATCCTTCATCGCCATATTGAATACCGGCGCCAGCTGTTCCGCGAACTTCGCCCGCAGCATGGAGAGCCTTGCCACCTCACTGGGCCTGTCTTCGCAAAGCTGCTTCGTGACTGCCGTGGAGATCCATTTTTTCAGCTCCCGCTGCCCAAGTAACGCCGTGGCCTGACGGATATTGCTGATCTTTGAATTAACGGTGATCTTATTGACCATCTCTAAGAGAGAGATCGTCAGAGCCGCGTCCCGGGAAATAACGTCAGCTGCTTTCGTCAGTTCAAAATCGGGATCATTGATGACGTTTAACAGTTCGATATAGTTGATCTTTACCGGCGCGATAGTCGCCTCGCTGCCGCGGGTGATCGGCGTCCGGTAAAACTCGCCTTCATACAGGGAATAGCCGCCCTCGCGCTTTAAGGATTCGAAAATCTCCTGATTCGCGATATTACCGGCCACCAGCTTGATATTCGGATAGAGCTTGGAGAAGAAGATCTTCGCCTTGCTGATCACGATCTTTTTATGATCCAGTATCAGATAATCCATCAGGCTGAGGATTTCCTTATATACTTCAAAATCAGGTACATCCAGCTTACGCATGGCAAACTGATAACCCGTATCCTTTAAGGCTTTGATCCGTTCAATATTCAACGGCTGAGGCTTGACGGAGTTGTCAATGAGCAGAACGATCCGGTGAGGCGGCGCAAAGCACTGATCCTCAATATCCGCAAACAGAGAGATTGGAGTCAGCGAAACAAAGATATCGCTGTTTGTAGCCAGGCTGTCGATACCGACACTGTTTACCACATCCAGTCCCGTGATTACGCCGGCGCCGTCATTGATGCCTGTCCCAAGATAACTGGGATTCAGAAGATAGTTTTTCTTCTGCGAAAACAGAGAATAGGCCTTTACCTCCATGTTTTCATTAAATAAAGGTATGAGGGTCGCTAACATACTGATTTCCTTTCTGACGTATCCTGTATTTCATATCTGCGCCGATTTGCTTGCAAATCGTGCGCTTAGGCACGATCCTGTTTGTGCCGATCCGGTCTGCTTGCTGACCGGATCATTTCATACTGCGCCGATCTGCCCGCAGATCGTGCGCTTAGGCACGAACCTGTTCGTGCCGATCCGGTCTGCTTGCTGACCGGATCATTTCATATGCGTACAATTGTACAAAGTTAGTTTACAACAAAAATTTCAGTTTAACAACTGTTTCCGACGAAGTTTTGCCTAAAAACTTGCGTTTTCTGTGATTTTTCCTTGACAGGCGGGGTTAAAACCTTTATATATATGTATAGACGTTCGAAACGTCAGATAAAGACTCATTTATTTATACAGGAGGAATTATTCAATGAACAAAACTGAGTTAGTAGCAGCGATCGCTGATCAGGCTGGATTATCTAAGAAAGATTCTGAGAAAGCTCTGAAGGCTTTTACGGATGTTGTTTCCAAAGAGTTAAAGAAGGGCGGCAAGGTTCAGTTAGTAGGCTTCGGTACCTTTGAGGTAGTGAAGAGACAGGCGAGAGAAGGCAGAAATCCTCAGACTGGCGACGTAATGAAGATCAAGGCTTCCAAGGCTCCCAAGTTTAAGGCTGGCAAGGCTTTAAAGGATATGGTAAATAAGTAATTATTTCAGATAAGATGACAGAACGGGGGATCGCGGTTCTCCGTTCTGTTTTTTTTCCACTTAAGATTTTTTTATTCTATGAGATTAGATAAATATTTAAAGGTTTCGAGACTGATAAAAAGAAGAACGGTGGCCAATGAAGCCTGTGACGCCGGAAGAGTCAGCGTAAACGGGAAGGTGGCCAAGGCATCTGCCGAGGTAAAGGAGGGAGATGTCATCGTGATCCAGTTCGGAAATAAAGAAGTGAAGGCAGAGGTACTCTCCGTACGGGAAACCGTCCGGAAGGAGGAAGCGGCAGATCTGTTCCGGTACCTTTAAGGAGCAGCCGCCGGCACATTACAGCGGGGAGGGGTTTCTTTGATCAGCTTTCTGTTATCCGATCTGATTCCGGCAGATACTCTGCAGGAACTGCAGGACGCGTTTTCCGAATATACCGGTCTGGCGGCTCTGATCACGGACGCAAACGGTATGCCCGTAACGGTCGGCAGCGGTTTTGCGCGTTTTTGCATGGATCTGAACCGCAAATCCAAAAAAGGCTGCAAAAAATGCGAGCTCAGTGACAGGCAGGGCACTATCCTGACCCTGCAAAACGGAAAACCCGCCGTTTACAGATGCCATGCGGGTCTTTTGGATTTCGCGGCGCCCATTCTGCTTAACGGCGAATGCATCGGCGCTTTTCTCGGCGGGCAGGTGCGGACCGGGGAGATCGATGAAGGGCTTTTATGGGAAAAGGCCGTGGAATACGGGATCGATCCGGACGAATATATAGAAGCAGCCAGGGCAACACACATTGTTGAGCTGCAGAGCTTTGAGAAAACGGCGGCGTTCTTTTCAAGGATCGCCGGTGTGCTTTCGAAGCTTGCCTATCAGAGATATCTGGTCTTCCAGCAGAATCAGAATGTCGAAAACACGGCCAGGACCCAGTCTGAGTTCCTGACGCAGTTTGCTGCCGAGATGCAGCAGAGCGTCAAGGAACTGTTTTTATATTTATCCAATGATGATAAAGAGAAGAAAACCGAGCATATCCAGAAAAATGTGGACATGCTGCTTGCCCGTACCATGAAGCTCGGCTCGATCGTAGAGGACAGCGTGGATTACGTAAACGCGCTGAACGGGGTTTTTGAACTGAATGAATCGGTTTATGAGATCAGACGGATCGCGGAGTTAAAGGTCAGTGAGCTTTTGGCGAAGGCAGATGAAAAGAACCTGCTTCTTGACTTTAATGTTGATCCGAAGGTTCCGATGCTGCTCATGGGAGATCAGGGCAGGATCAGTACGATCATCCAAAAGCTGCTTGAAAACAGTATCCGGTATACGGAGGAAGGCAGTGTCCGGCTGATCATCGAAGCTGAGCCGCTGTCCTATTCGACGATCCTGATACTCCGTTTCATTGATACAGGCGTCGGGATCGAAGAAAGCCAGGCGGAGCACATCAGGACCTATATGTCAAGCCGCGGCTTTTCCGACAGCCGGGACGAGGAGTTTGAACTGCTCGGCTTTTCTCTGGTGGGATACTGCGTCAATGCCATGAGCGGTACGATCGCGCTCAAGAGCCGGTTAGGCATCGGGACGGAGTTTACGATCCGGATCCCGCAGCTTATGGTGGAAGGGGGTGAACTGTGATGGGATTTGATATTACGTCCTATCTGAATGCTTTTTCCGACCTGATCCGTGCCGCCGGCAGTTGTGATGACCTGATCGATAAGGATTTCTGCGGCGGTATTTCGAAAGTCGGCAGTCTTCTGGGCGTGTTTAAGGTTGAGCTTATGATCATCGGCTATTCCCGTCCGGAGAATATCATTCTTTTTGAGTCGGATAATATCGAGCTGACGCATACGCGGATCGTGGAAAATACCAGGATTTTCGCAAAACAGCGGATTCACACGATCGTTTACGCGAAAAAATGCGAAGATGCATCGGACGAGCTTGCGCCTGCCATCCAGAACCTGATCGAAGTCATCGAGATCCAGGCGGGAAAGATGCTGGATAAGCGGGATGAACTGGAGCAGCGAAAGGTGGATACCGTTACGGAGGTATCCACAGCCGAATACTTTTACGAATATGCCGATAAGCTGTACAAAAGCGGTGAGATCGCCGATTACGCGGCCTGCTCCTTTTCCCTGAAGGGAATGGAGGAGATCAACAGGCAGCTTGACGCCCACAGCGGTAACCTGCTGATGAAAACGTATGTGAAGCGTCTGCAGGAGATCATCGGAAAATTCGGTATTGTCGCCCGCAACAGCGGTATAAATTTTTCTGCTCTGTTTCTGAAGGATAAGGTCGATGAGGTCATGGAATATCTGGCCGGCCGGGACGTTTACCTGACGGAGCTCGATCTGAGCCGCTTTATGAGCGCCTACGCCGGATATTTCCTTGCGGCGGAAAACAGTCAGTCGCCGATGGAGCTCAATGACATCCTGGCCATCGCCCTTCAGAATGCCAGGGAAAACGCCGCGCTGCCCTATATTATTTACGACGATAAGCTCCGTAAGCAGATCAGTGAAGCGAAATATATCGAGAGTATTTTTCAGGAGGCGCTTGATAACGAAGAATTCCTGGTCTATTACCAGCCGAAGGTTGAGACAAAAACCTATCTTCTGACCGGCGCGGAGGCGCTTTGCCGCTGGAAGCACGACGGAGAGCTGATTCTGCCGTTTCGCTTTATCCCGGTTTTGGAGCAGAACGGAGATATCTGCCGGCTGGATTTCTATATGTTAGAGCATGTCTGCCGGGATATGCGCCGCTTTATTGATGAAGGCGAAAAGGCCGTCCGGGTTTCCGTCAATCTCTCAAGACTCCATATGGGGGATCCGGCGCTGCTTGACCATATATTAAGTATTGTCGATGAATACAGTATTCCGCATCAGTATATCGAGATCGAGCTGACGGAGACCACGACGGAGGTGGATTATCTGGAGCTCAAGAAGCTGGTTTCCGGGCTGCGCGACGCGGGTATTTATACCTCCGTAGACGATTTCGGCGTCGGATATTCCTCGATGAACCTGCTCAGGGAGCTTCCCTGGAACGTGATCAAGATCGACCGGAGCTTTATGCCGCTCGGGGATAACAGCAAAGAGGATGAAAAGCGGAAGGTCATGTTAAAATCCGTGATCGGCATGACCCAGGCGTTAGGGCTCAAGTGCGTTGCAGAGGGCGTGGAGACCATTGATCAGATCATTCTCCTGAAGAAATACGGCTGCTATTATGTGCAGGGCTATTTTTTCGATAAGCCCCTGCCGGTGGA
>JAILQQ010000044.1 GCA_024698885.1 Lachnospiraceae bacterium
CTTTCTGGTCTGCTTTGCCTTTCCCATGCCGGTAACCGCCCCGTCGATGCGGGCGCCGTAGTGCGAAAGCAGCTTCATGACATCGTCGAAGGAATAGTAATTGGACGAATACACCCAGATATCATAGCCTTCCCGCTTGAAAAAGTGGAAAAGCGCCGGAACACCGAGGCGGATCCTTTCACGGAAACGAAGATTCAGGGGAAAGCAGAGCGCTTTCTCCAAAAAAGGATCCTCCGGCGACCGGAGGAGCACCTCGTCCAGGTCAAAGGAAACGCGCCTGACATTATCGGATTTTTCCAGGATCTGCTTTATTTCCGACTCCTTAACAAAATTCACGATATGGATCGGAACCTTTTTTAAGCCCATCCGCCATGCCGCCGCCCAACGGTGATGCCCATTTACGATACGGTATCCGTTCGGACGCATCTTTTCCACGATCAACGGCTCGTCGATCGCGGGCACGTCCCTCATCTGCGCGTCCTTGATCTTTTGCTCATACTCCGAGATAATACGGTAGCAGGGTCCAACGCCGTCATGACAGAATTCATCATCCGCGTTCGGCCGAAGCTTTTTCGGTGAAATCTTCCGGACCAGAAGACGTTCCGGCAGGGAGGCGCTTACGGGAAAGTATACCCCTTCCTGCTCGGCGAGCATCTTCTTCATACTTTCTTCAAACCGCAGTTCTGCCACCGGATCGTTAATCCTCCAAAACCTGCTTGAGCGAGCCTTCCACGCTTTCGCTGACGCCACGCATCATATTGACGGAAGCGGTAGTCTCCTCCGCGGATGCGACAAGTGCCTGCGCCCTCTCATTGACTTTGTCAACGATCTCCGAAAGCTTTCCGGATTCCCGGATCAGGCTGTCCACGGTCTTCTTGATATCACTGTTGTTCTGGTTACTGTCGTCCGCCGTATTTTTCGAGCTTTCAGCTAACGTCTTGATCTCGTCAGCCACCACGGCAAAGCCCCGGCCTGCTTCTCCCGCTCTGGCCGCCTCGATGGAAGCATTTAACGCAAGAAGATTTGTCTGGGAAGAGATCGCGATAACCTGTGAATTATTCGCCCCCAGTTTTTCCAGATATCCGTCGATCGTGGAAAGCACCTCGGAAAGATCCTTCGAGAAGGTGGAAACCTCCGTCATGGCATCGGAAATGCCGTTGATCTCCTCCGCGTTATTCGCGCTGTTGGCCTCGATCTGTTCAATGGAATCGCCTAACGTCCGGAAGTTCTCCGAGATCTCGTCCGCGAGTCTCGCCTTTCTTTCCCGCATCTCATTCTGCGCGTTCTCCACTTCGCTGGCCAGCTCTATTGCCTTGTCCTTTTCCTCATAGGCGCGGTCCTTGATATAGTGGACGCAGTTATGATGATGGCTGAAGCCGTTATGGATCGCCACCGCCATATCGTAACAGGTGTTATATCCGCAGCAGCCGCAGTCGATATGCCGGTCTTCCTCCGTATTCTTCTTTAACATCTGATAGATCTTCTCAAGCTCTCTGCTGTCGGGGATCTTTACGACGCAGTCCTTGCTGCGGTCCGTATATTTCCTGAGGAAATCCTCTAACTTCAGATTGGCAAACTGGCGGTTCAACGCCTGCAGTCTCTTTTCCGGCGTGAGCGGTCTGCCCCATGCCGACTTTTTGGACTGGTTCTTGCTGTCGGCCTTGATACGCTGGATCGCCGCGAACACATCCTCGTTCATTGTCGCCCTGGCTTCGGTACCCGGCCCGTAAAGGCAGCCGTTCGTGCAGTTTAACGCATCGATGAACAGGTAAGGCGTCCGGTCGTTACGGATCCGTTCCTTATTCCGCTGCAGATACTCATACATATGGTGCTCGCCCTCCATCTGGCGCACCAGAGCATCCTCGCCCAAAAGCCAGTATACATTCTCCTTCAGTCCGCCGGGCATGGGATATAAGGAACCCAGGCCGTATTCGATCTCATCCTTCCAGGGAGCAGCGCCGCTTACCGGATGCTCCTTCAGATGCTGCACCAGTTTCTTAAAGGTCAGATTATAGGAAACATAGCCATGGTTATTCGGATCGTCTATCTCGTTTTTCTTGGCGATGCAGGGGCTGATGAAAGCCAGCTTGTCGCTTAACTTCATATACTTTTTCACATACACCGCGCCGCACATCATCGGACTCTGTACCGGCATCAGCTTCGGCAGCAGCTCCGGCAGATACCGCTCGATATACCCCACCACGGCCGGACAGGGCTGCGAGATCCCGCCGTAGTATTTTCTCTCCGTGATATACTTGATATAAGCCCAGGTCGTAATATCCGCGCCGAAGGAAATGCTGATGAAACGGTTTACGCCCAGTTTTTTCAGCATCCCGAGATATTTTTCATAGTCTCTCGGGTAATTGGCAAGGAAAGCCGGCGCGATCAGGACGGAAATCTTTTCTCCCTTTTTCAGGTCCGCGAAAAACTGTTCCGTATCATCCGTGAATTCTCTGGCGCCATGTTCACAGGCGTCGATACAGGCCCCGCAGGCGATACATCTGTCCGGATCCACCTCGATGACATTTCCTCTGTCTCTTTCCACCGCGATGTTTGCGCCCATACTGCTGCAGGCTCTGATACAGCGGTTACAGCCGATACAACTGTCGTTTGTCTTTACCAGGCTCATTCTTTCCCTCCTCCTCTCCTGCGCCAAATTGCCCGTAATTTGTGCGCTTAGGCACGAACCTGTTCGTGCCGATTCGGTCAGCTCTGCTGGCCGAATCATTTCCTTGGATAAAGCGTATATTTGAGATATTATATCATATTCTGTGCTTTTTTGAAGCCCGTAACGCATCCGTGACATTTTTTTCTTTTCAGTTCAGGCTTTTGACTGCTGCCGTCTCCCTTGTTATCTCCGTGATCGGTACCATATCGCCGGCCAGATGTAAAAGCAGCGTCTTCTCAACCGTATGGCCGGTACCAAAGGAAAGCATGTAATCCGCCCTGTCCGGTGATCCTTCCTCTTTATCATACGGCAGGTCGAGCGCCCTGTTAAGGACCCGGAAACAGTCAAGCAGATCCTCCGGCTGTTCCCTGTCGGTATACATATGTCTGACGATGACGCCCTTATCCATCTGCTCGCAGAGCAAAAGTGCGCTGAGCCTGCCTTCTGAAAGGCACGCGGCGGACAGCGCCTCGTCATAATCAGAAAGATCCGTGATATCCTGATCATGGCACCAGGCAGTAAGCATTTCTCTTTCGGACGTGTTCAGCCCTCCCAGTGCCTTAGCCCTGAAAGGCTCCTTCCCTTTGACCTTTTTCCGGTAAACGGAGGAATAGCGAAGAGAACCGAAAGATACGGCGTATTCTTTTCCGCCTGCAAAATACGCAAAGCCTGCCTTTTCAAAAAAGCCAAGGAGATCCTCTCTCCCCGGAAGGACCGCGCGAAGAACCCCTGCCCCCGAAGAGGCGGCTGCGGCTTCGATCTCCTTTAGCAGAAAAATTCCGATGCCCTGCCTCCTTTTT
>JAILQQ010000046.1 GCA_024698885.1 Lachnospiraceae bacterium
CAAACGACAAAACGAAAAGAGTTTTGTCGTTTGCTATATAATATAAATTTAGGCCGGAAAAAGTCGAAAACGCGGCAGATGTTTTGTATGCTGCCGCAGGAAGGAGCTTTCCGTATGTCACATCCTGAAAATGACCATGAAACCAGGCAGGAAGGAACTGCCCTGAAGCCGTATCTTTCTCCTTTGGGCGCCTGGGCGTTAGCGTTTGGCTGCGCGGTGGGATGGGGCTCCTTTGTTATGCCGGGGACGACATTCCTGCCAATCGCTGGACCCATCGGGACAGCGGTCGGTATGGCTATCGGCGCGGCGGTCATGCTGGTGATCGGCGTCAACTATCATTTTATGATGAAGCACTACCCGGATGCGGGCGGAAGCTACTCCTATGCCAAGTATGTTTTCGGCTATGATCATTGTTTTTTAAATGCCTGGTTTCTTGTACTTGTATACATTGCCATCATCTGGGCCAACGCGACGGCTCTTCCGATCATCTTCCGGAATCTTCTCGGCAGTACCTTTCAGTTTGGCTTCCGCTATCAGATCGCCGGGTTTGACGTATATTTCGGGGAGGTACTGCTTTCACTCTGCGCCCTTTGCCTGACCGGCTTTATCTGTGTTTTCGGCGGACGGTTTGCGGCCGGGGTACAGATCGTCATGGCGCTTTTATTGATTGGCGGCGTCACAACGGCTTTCTTTCTGGTCATGAAGGGTCCGGGCGGGACTGTATTGGCGGCTGCCCCCCGCTTTGCACCGGAAAAGAGCGCGCTTTCGGGAGCCTTCAATATCGTGGTGTTAGCGCCCTGGGCTTTTGCCGGTTTTGAATCCATTTCCAATTCCGCCGAGGAATTCCGCTTTTCACCGAAAAGATCGATCTATATCATGTCCTTTGCGGTGATCGCCAGCGGACTGGCATATATCTTTTTAGCGCTGCTTGCGGCTTCGGCTCTGCCGGAGGGCTATGAGAGCTGGGTGGCTTATATCCGGGATCTCGGCTCGCTTACGGGTCTTTCCGGGCTTCCGACCTTTTATGCCGTTTCTGCGTATCTGGGAAAGGCCGGGCTGACCCTTCTTGGCGTGACGGTCGTCATGGGCGTTCTGACGGGCCTCGTGGGGAACTATATCGCGGCGAGCCGCCTGATCTATGCCATGGCAAGGGATAAAGTGATCCCTGAATGGTTTGGTACGCTTAATAAAAATCATACGCCCGGCCGTGCGATCCTTTTTATCATGCTGCTTTCCCTTCCGATCCCCTTTTTCGGCCGGACGGCTATCGGGTGGATCGTGGATGTCAATACGATCGGCGCGACCATCGCCTATGCCTATACCTCGGCTGTGGCCTTAAGGTGCGCGCGCCGGGAAAATAACCGGAAGATCCGGATGACCGGGATGGCAGGATCTCTGATCTCCCTTCTGTTTTTCCTTTACTTCCTCGTGCCGAACTTTTTAACCGTAAACGCTCTGTCCACGGAATCCTATCTGATCCTGATCACCTGGAGTATCTTAGGCTTTATCGCCTTCTACTTTATGCTCAAAAGGGATGAAGCAAGGCGCTTTGGCAAATCCACGGTTGCCTGGATCGTATTGCTGTTTTTGATCTTTTTTACCTCGATGCTCTGGGTCCGCGAGGCGATGCACGATACCACCCGCAGTGTTCTCGGGGAGTTGAACGCGTACAACGGGGAAGAGCTTTCGGAGCACGGGATAACGTTAGACGAGACCGAGAAAGCGGAAGCGGAAAACTATCTCGAGAAGCGCATGGAGGTGGTCAACGCCGCGCTGACGAAAAACAGCGTGGTGCAGATGCTGCTGATCATGATAGCGCTGTTTATCATGTTTATGATCTATAATAACATGATGAAGCGGGAAAGAGAGATGGAGCTCAAAAAGGCGCAGGCGGAAAAGAGCAATCAGGCCAAGAGCATCTTCCTTGCCAACATGAGCCATGACATCCGGACGCCCATGAACGCCATCATCGGATATACGCACTTAGCCCAGCAGGTGAAGGAACTGCCCGAGGAGGGCTCGGATTATCTGAACAAGATCGAGGCCTCCGGCAGGCATATGCTGGCGCTGATCAACGAGGTGCTGGAGTTAAGCCGGATCGAGAGCGGGAAGTTTGAACTGACGCCGGAGAAAACGGATCTGAAAAAGGTCATGGGTGAGGTATATGATCTTTTTGAGCCGCAGATGGAGAGCAAGAAGCTTAGGTACGAGGTCAGGGCGGATGCCATCGAAAACCGGATCGTGCTCTGCGACGCGAATCATCTGGACCGGATCCTCTTAAATCTGATCAGCAATGCCTATAAATTTACCCCGGAGGGCGGTGAGATCCGCGTTACCCTCAGGCAGACCGGGAGCGAAGAGGAGACCGGGAGCTACGAGCAGACCGTCAGCGATACGGGTATGGGCATGAGCCCGGAATTTTCCGAACATGTCTTTAACGCCTATGAGCGGGACAGGACAGCGGACTCGGCATGGCGATCACGAAGAGCATTGTGGATCTGATGAACGGAACGATCACGGTGCAGACGGAGCAGGGAAAGGGAACGACGTTTACCGTACAGCTTAAGCTTCCGTTTGCGGAGGACGTGCCGGAGGAAATGAAGGAGGGCTTATCCGCAGAGAAAGCAGAGGCCGCTGACTTTTCCGGCATGCGTCTTTTGCTGGTAGAGGATAACGCGGTCAACCGTGAGATAGCCACGATGATCCTGCAGACTTCCGGATTTATTTTGGAAACGGCAGAAAACGGGAGGCTCGCGGCCGAGAGGGTGGAGACTTCGCCGCCCGGCTATTATCAGGCGGTCTTAATGGATATACAGATGCCGGTCATGAACGGCTATGACGCGACCCGTGCGATCCGGGCTCTGCCGGATCCGGTACAGGCTGCCGTTCCGATCATAGCCATGACGGCCAATGCCTTTACGGAAGATATGGAAGAAGCAAAAAACGCGGGCATGAACGCGCATATCGCCAAGCCGCTTGACGTGGCGAAGATGCTTGCGACGCTCGCGGAGGTTCTCAAAAAAAACTGAATGAAAGGAAAAGGGAGAGATGAAGATGGTACAGTCAAGGACACATACCTGCAATGAGCTGAATATGAGCCATGTGGGTCAGGAGGTTACGCTGACAGGTTGGTATGACAATATGCGGCGGGTCTCAAAAAATCTGGGATTCCTGATCTTAAGGGATTTCTACGGCGTGACCCAGATCGTTGTCGAGACGGAGGAGATGATGCAGGCCTTAAACGGCGTGAACAATGAGTCCACGCTTTCGGTGACGGGGCTTGTCAGGGAGCGCTCGAACAAAAATCCGGCGATCGCCACCGGCGATGTCGAGGTCGTGCCTTCCGCGATTAAGGTTCTCGGAAAATGTATTTATAACGAGCTGCCGTTTGAGATCAGCCATTCGAAGGAGGCGGACGAATCGGCAAGACTGAAGTACCGGTATCTGGACCTTCGGAATCCTGCCGTAAAGGAAAAGATCGTTCTGCGCAGCCGGATCGTTGCCGAGCTCAGAAAAAGTATGATCGAGCATGATTTTCTCGAGATCACGACGCCGATCCTTACCTGCTCCTCTCCGGAAGGGGCCAGGGATTATCTGGTACCCTCCAGAAATCATCCCGGGAAGTTCTACGCTCTGCCCCAGGCACCCCAGCAGTTCAAGCAGATCCTGATGACTGCCGGGTTTGACCGGTATTTTCAGATCGCGCCCTGCTTCAGGGACGAGGACGCGAGAGCAGACCGTTCCCCCGGCGAGTTCTATCAGCTGGATATGGAAATGGCCTTCGCAACGCAGGAGGACGTCTTTGCCGTGATCGAGGACGTTCTGCCGCCGGTCTTTTCAAAGTACGGCATCTATAAAGAAGCCTCAAAGCCGCCGTTTAAACGTCTTTCCTACCGGGAAGCCATGGAAACCTACGGGACGGATAAGCCGGATCTTCGGATCGACCTGACGCTCACGGAGGTCAGTGACCTGCTTCAGGGCTGCGGGTTCGGGCCTTTTGCGGGGCAGACCATCGAGGCCGTGGTGGTCACGGGCTTTTCCGCAAGCCGCAAGGTGATCGATCAGATCTGCGCGGATACCGAGGTGGTGAGCGGGAACAAAGCCTACTGGTTCCGGCTTGACGAGCAGGGCGCGATTGTCGGCGGTATCGCAAAGTTTTTACAGGACAGTAAAGACCGGATCATCGAAACGCTTCACTTACAGCCCGGCGATTTCGTCGGTCTGAGCGCAGGGAAAAAGGGAGCGGCACTGAAAACGGCAGGCGTGCTGAGACGCTTCCTCGGCCTGAAGGCGGAGGGCCATATGCGCAAAGACTGCTATGAATTCTGCTGGATCGTCGATTTTCCGATGTATGAGATCGGAGAGGAGTCGGGCGAGCTGGAATTCTGCCATAATCCCTTCTCGATGCCGCAGGGCGGGATGGAGGCCTTAAACGACAGGGACCCTCTTGAGATCCTCGCTTATCAGTACGATCTGGTATGCAACGGCGTGGAGCTTTCCTCCGGGGCCGTACGGAATCATGATCCGGAGATCATGGTAAAGGCCTTTTCGATCGTCGGACTGCCGGAGGAGGCGGTAAAGGCGAAATTCCCGGCCATGTATAACGCGTTCTGCTACGGAGCGCCGCCGCACGCCGGCATCGCGCCGGGCGTGGACCGCATGATCATGCTGATCGCAGGCGAAGAGAGCATCCGGGAGATCATCCCCTTCCCGATGGATAAAATGGCCCGGGATATCATGATGGGCGCCCCGGCAGAGGTTGACATAAAACAGCTTCAGGATGTGCATATAAAGCTCGACCTGCCGGAGGCCTGAAACAGTGACAGTCAAATTGCAGGGGCGGGGTTTTCGTTGAAACCGAGCCGGATTTTTGCTACAATTTATTTGTATAAATATGCTATTTAGGAGAGGCTGAGAATCAGGGAACCCCATCGATTCTATGATGAGATTGATGCTGTTTAAGGGTACTGTGGATGACCGAACAGGAAAAGAAACAACGCATAGAAGAACTCCGGGCAGAGCTTAAGGAATTGCAGGCTACGCCAAGAAGTGACTGGCATACCGCTTTTGAAGCTTTTCTGCGAATTACGACGCACCGCTATAAAGGTGTAAGTATCCGGGTTGAGGTCGAGATCGGAGCAGATACGCCGAGAACGGATTTTATGATCCTGACGGATGATGAAACGAGGGAGTTTGAGGAAGAGATATTCAGGATATTCCGGAAGATCAATATTCTGGAGTACCGAAATCCCCATGACTCTCTAAATGAACGTATGATACGTAAGATCGCCGGATATGCCTATCTGCTGATAGGAACGGCAGAAAATGAAGGGGATGTGCCTCCGGATCAGGTGACGTTATCACTGTTTAGATCCGTGAAGAATCCGGTCCTTTTAAGGCGATGGAAGAGACAGGGAAGCTGGTAAAGACAGATACGCCCGGTATCTATCGGGTGATGGGCATCACGGAGATGCCGTTCCAGATTGTGATCACCGGTGAACTGGAAGGCGAAGAATATGCCGCCTGCCGCGCATTGACGGATAAAGCTGATGAAGCCGACATCGAGCATGTGCTTGAAGATGGAGAGAAAGAGACCGATGATGCGGTTCGGGAGTATTATAAGATTTTGCTCAACCTGATGGCAGAAAAAAATCCTGAGATATTTGGAGAGATAGGAGGGACAAGGATATGGAATATTCTGCATTGACGGAAATCGTGAAGGAAGATTTGGATGCTCGGGTGCAGGAAACAACTGTGATTCATATTCAGGATATTGATGGAGAACCTAAAGCTTACGATTGAACAAGCTATGGATGCGTTGAGCATTCCTCAGTCACAGCGCAGCACCTATGCCGGGCTTGTCGGGAAGCGGACGCAGTGAAGAATTTCTGCCTGCTGTGGTACATGAAACACAGTGAAATTACCCTATTCGTTCCGGAAACTGCAGCAGGTTGTTGCAGGATTCTGAAGAACGGAATAAGAATAGAAAGATGCGAGGAATAATCGAAGGAATCAGCAAAATACTATTGACAGGCGCAAACAGTCGGCTTACGCCTGGTCTGGTCTGTGGCTATTATCGCGTAAAAACACAGGGGCGTACTGCGCTCTCGCGTGCCCTTCGGGGTATTTTGAAATGGAATACGGTATCGACACGGGAGGACCGTCGGTTATGGGGACTTTGACCCTTTAGCCGGCGGTCTTCTTCGTGTGTTCGAATAGATAGGTTGGAACATAATCCAAAGGTCAAGAAGCATCGAGCGAAGCGGAATCAAAACATCATGAAGGAAAGGTTGGAACATAATCCGGAGAAAATGAGTCGAAAAGAACCGTCCCCATTGACTCATCGAGATTTTCGTTGAAACCGAGCAGAATTTTTGGTACAATCTATATGTATCAGTATGCCATCTCGGAGGAGTCAAGAATACCGGGTGGAGTGCCGATATAAAGATTGGGAGCGTATGCTCTTAAGGTGAGGAGGTGTCGAAATGGCAACACAGATCGCGCCCACTCCTGTTGTGAAAGGTACCGCAGCGGTAAAGATTTACAAGGAAGCGAATCAGAAGCGCAGCCAGGCATCTAAAAACGGGGCGGAGAAGCTGAAGATCAAGTTCAGCCAAAAACTGAAATGACGAATTTGGATATACAACGTCTGTCAGACGAGAACAGGTATCTGATAGATGAATTTTCGTGTGTGGAAACCGACGAGATGCTTTCCGGGCTGAATGCAAAGGAGCGCAGGCGGATACGAAAGCACTCACAGGATATGGAAGATTTCCTGCGTGATGAAGCCTATGAAGATCAGGAGAAAGGACTGAGCAGAACATATCTGTTCGTGAATGACGGAAAACTGGTAGCTTATCTTGCGCTCTGCAATGACGCGATCCGTCTGGAGTTTGAGGAACGGGACGATATGGAGCTTCCCTACACCACGGTTCCGGCGGTGAAGGTTGCAAGGTTGGCGGTTTCAGCAGATTGCCAGGGAAAGGGAATCGGTAAGGAAGCATTACAATTTGCCATTTATGTCTCTCAAATGGTCAGGGACTACAGTGGTGTGGTTTTCCTCACACTTGACTGCTATGAGCATAGGGTTGGGTATTACGAGAGGTTCGGTTTTCAACGGAATCTTTACCAGCCGGTTGTGTTGGACTATGATTCACCCGTGAGCATGAGACTCTGGATTGATGAGTATCTGGCGGAGAAATCTGACGAGATCACAGAGTCATAATATTTTCAAAAAATTACCAGAAAGGGGTTGACAGGTATGCGCCAAGCAAGCAAGGCATAATTGCGCCCTTTTTGCCTCAGGCGAGGCGTTTGGAACTGAATACCGTATTTTTGATGAAATAACCGTCGAATCTGGCGGGGTAGTTGTACCCCTTGTCAGGTCCGGCGGTTTTTCGCGTGATAAAAAAATAAGGAAGGCGTGATATGAAGCAGAAATTGAAACAATTTTCAGGCATCCTGCTCAGCCTCGTGCTGGTGCTGGGGTTGATGCCGGAGACGAGTTTGACGGCGTATGCGGATGAGACGAAAGCCTATGGCGATTATCTCGTAAATAGCACCGATACTGCCGGCGCATTGGCGAACAAGGTGGTAAAGTTCAATAATATTGCCTGGTATATCATTGCGGATGATTCCACGGCGGCAAATGTCGGAACGGTAACGCTGCTGGCAAAGGATTCGATTGGAGGGTCGAAATTCCACGACAGCAGCAATAAATACAGCAGTTCCACGGTAAGGAGCTATCTGGATGATCTGACGACTGGGGGGGTCCTTTGCAGGGGTGGCGGATGCCATCGAAACGATTAAGGTGAAGGGTTCGGAAAGCGATAATGAAGTCGATGCAAAACTATGGCTGTTAAGCAAAGAGGAGGTTGGTGGTTTATCGGACTATGTCAAACAAAGTGCTAAGGCATCTGGCGCAGATTACAATGATAGGTGGCTACGCTCGCCCGGCACCGATGGGAATAGTGCCTGCAGCGTGGGGGGGGTAAATCTGGACATGTTAGCGACTCACACCCTGTGGACTATAAGTTCGGAGTCCGCCCCGCTTTAAAGCTTGATCTGTCAAAAGTCAACTTCTCATCCAAGACATTTACGCTGAAGTCGGCTGGATCCGGATACAGTGTGACTATTACGCCGGGAAGCAATATGACAAAGACCACGAACTCCGGTGCTGCATCGCAGACCGGCCTGTCCGGTGCGATGGACGATGTGGTCTATACCGCAGATGACGACTATTATTTCCCTGAAGGCTACAACGTTACCGCTGTCAACGGAATCTCCGTGACCCGGAACAGTTATACGCAGATCACTGTTTCCGGCACACCGACCGCTGATGCGGAGATCACGCTGACGGCGCCAACGGCGAAGACGACACCGTCTGCGCCTACGGAAGCAGCAGCGGTTGATTGCACAACCACAGCCAACAATAACGGAAAGCTCACCGGCGTTTCGACCGCGATGGAATATAAGAAGTCGGATGCCGAGGATTGGACTTCCGGAACAGGAAGTGACATCACAGGACTTGTTCCTGGAACCTACTATATCCGCTACAAGGCAACCGATACGGCCCTTGCATCTGACAATCAGACGCTGACGATTGCCGGGTATTCTGCTTCGGCCTACAGTGTAACCCTTTCCGGCGGTGCGAATGCTACGGCTGCCCCGGACGCGGGCGTATCACAGACTGTGACACAGGGACAGGCAATGACCACCGTGACCTACACGGCGGGCACCGGATATGAATTCCCCGCGAACAGTGAGTATTACAAGACAACAGACGGGATTACCGTTTCCAGGACCAGTGATACGGTTGTAACGGTTTCGGGTACGCCGGCCGCCGACGTAAGCATCATGGTTCCGGATGCGGTGGCAAAGACTGCGATCAGCTATATCGTGACTTTCAAAGTGGCCAACGGCTCCTGGGACGATGGAAGCAAGAACGAAAAGACCGTGACCCTGACGGGCTACGAGGGCGATGAGCTGAAGCTGACGCACCGAACACTTCAATAGCCCTGGAAAAGAAGTACCTTTATTCGAGGGATAATACTGACAGCTTCACCCTGACCGGGCTTCCGATCAATTGCGGGACGGTGACCTGGAAGACACCGACAACCTCCGGAAGCTTGATATTTACGACGGCACCGGAGGTGTCGGATAAGGGTGTACTGAGCTATACCGTTGCAAGCGGCACGGAGAATGCGACAGGCACGGTCAGCGTCGTTGCGGAGACACAGAACTTTAATGATATAACCTTCAATGTGAACATCACACTGATCAATCAGATCTCGGTGAAGCTGAAAACCGGCTCCTCCGTGTCCCTGATAAACAGTAAAAGTACTTTGACATACGGCCAGACGATTGCGGATAGCAGCTTAAGCGGCGGCAGCGCTTCGCTGAACGGGACGAATGTAACCGGCTCCTTCGCATGGGCGGATGGGATGATCAAGCCGGCCGTTTCGAACAGCGGTAAGACGGCATACACGGTGATCTTCACGCCAGGTGATCAGACGAATCTGAACACGGCGACCTGCAAGGTGACGCTGACCGTGAATGCAGCGGCTATTCAGCCCGATCAGATCACGCCTCCGACAGCAAATGCCCTGACCTACAATGGCTCGGCACAGGAGCTTGTGACCGCGGGCAGGACGACCGCCGGCGAGATGCAGTACGCTATGGCGGAGCAGGCGGGCGGCAGCGCGCCGGCAAGCGGCTGGTCTGCGTCTGTCCCGAAAAAAACGAACGCCGGCACTTACTATGTCTGGTACAAGGTAAAGGCCGATAAGAATCATAACGATACTGCCGCGAAGTCGGTAATGGTAACGATCAGCCGGACCTCGCCGACCCCGAACATGCCGGAAAGATCCGTTTCGGTAGGAGAGAACGTGGCGAAGGTGAGCGCGGTCTCCCTGCCCTCGGGCTGGGTCTGGAACGAGCTCGACCGGGAGAAAGCGCTCGTCTGGGAACAGACGGTCTACGCAAATGCCGAATATATGGGCGCCGATAAAGGAAACTACGTGACGGAGACGGTTTCTATCGGCATCACCAGAGCCCCCTGTACCCACGGCAGTACGGTAACAAAGAACGCAAAGGCTGCCAACTGCACCGAGACGGGCTACACCGGAGATACCTACTGCAGCCTCTGCGGAAAGCTCGTAAAGAGCGGGGAGATGATCCCGACAAATGACAGCCACAGCTATGAGAGCAAGGTCACGAAGGAGCCGACGAAGCTTTCGGACGGCGTCATGACCTATACCTGCAGCTGCTGCCATAAGAGCTATACCCAGGCGGTCCCGAGATTGCAGGGGGGCGAAGACTACGGCGACCTCCTTAAGGATACAGAGACCGGGGACGGCAAGGCGGTCGTCAAAGAGGAGACTAAGGAAAGCAAGGACGAGAATGGGAATAAAACGAAAGAGTCCACGGTCACGGTCGGCGGGGAAGAGGTCGAGAAGACCGTTGTCAACGAGGAGACCGGCGAAGTAAAGGTGGAAACGAAGCTCTGGGTCAGCGGGATCCAGGGATCCTATACCTATACGGGTTCTGCCATAAAGCCGGAGCCCCATGTCTATGACGGGACGAAGAAGCTCGTACTTGATAAGGATTATACGGTAGCCTACAGCGGGAATAAGAACTGCGGAACGGCCACCGTGACGGTGAGCTTTAAGGGAAATTATGCTTCTACGGCTTCGGAAGAGCTGCCCTTTACGATCACGAAGGCTGTGCTTGGGACCGACGTGGTAGCGGCGGACCTCGGGGTTGCGAAAACGAAAAAGGCCCAGACCCCGGTGCCCGCGATCCGGTTTGTCGCAAGCGGGAATAAACTGGATGCGGGTCTGTTCTCCGTAAGCTATTCACCGGCGCAGGTCAAGGACGCGGGGACCTATACGGCCACGATCACGCCGAAGGATACGCAGAACTTTACGGGCTCCATGACCGCGACGATCACGGTGACCGCGGATAAGAAGGTGATGCTTTCAAAGGCGAAGGTCACGATCAGCCCGAAGACCTATACCTATACCGGAAAGGAGATCGTGCCGGCCTCCACGGGGATCAAAGTCACGTTAAACGGAAAGACGCTGGCCTACGGGAAGGATTATGAGATCTCGGAGCTCTTATATAATATCAATCCCGGCACGGCGACGGTGGTGCTCACCGCGGTCGAGGAAAACGAGGCCGGCTATGTGGGCAGCATAACGGGAACGTTTCAGATTAAGAAGGGCCGGGCGCTGTCCTTAGTGGATGGCTTCAGCTATGTCTATAATAAGAGCATGCCTTACGTTGCCTCGGGGGTAAAGCCCGCGGTAACGGTAAAGGACGGGGATACGGTGCTTGAAAAGGGGAAGGACTATACGATCAGCTACTCAAACAATAAGGCCGCCGGCACCGGCCGGATCACGGTAAAGGGAACCGGGAAGTATTCTTCCTCCGTAAAGCTTGACTT
>JAILQQ010000047.1 GCA_024698885.1 Lachnospiraceae bacterium
CAGATCGTTCGACTGACAGTATGCTTTCCGGGATCAGCCCGGAAAGCATGCTGTCTTGCCCTCATAATCGGTGCCGGTCTCTTCCCGGAAGTGCGCCATGTACGCCCCCGGGTTCTTCGAAACATCATACATCGTATAGAACGCCATCAATATCATCTCGCTCCGGTCATATTTTAACCCGAACTTCCCCTCGTCCAAAGCCGCCTTAAACCGGTCGATCTGCCAGACCAGGATATCCGCGACCGTCATTCCTTCTACGGAAAACGCGCAGAGGAAATCGTCGTGCTCGTGAAAATACTTAAATTCCTCATAAAGGGCCGGAACCTCCTCAAAGCGCCGGAAAAGCTCGTCCAGAAAAACCTTATCCTTATGGCAGTCCTTCGTAAGGACCGCCGCCCAGTCATACAGCTCCTTATCCATCGCAAATATCCCCTGCCCGCGTCTGCGCTGCCCTGATCCTTCCTTTTGGAAACGCTTCTGCTTATTTTCTCCAATAAGAGTATCATCATAGACTTCTGTTTTCAAGTCGTTCACACTTTTTTCAAATGCGGCCAAATTGCGGCCGCTTTCTCTTAAGATCCCTTTCGTTTCTGCGTCCTTTTCGGCGCCCGCTTCGTAAGCAGCTCCTCATCCTGCAGGCTCCGTCCGTAGGGATCCGTTTTCGCGATCAGGAGGAGATCCTCGTCCAGATCATTCAGAACATGCAAAACGGCAGCGTAAGCCCCGATCGAAACCGCCTGGGATCCCTTTTCGATCGCCCAGACCGTCGTCCTGCTTATCCCTGCCATCTTCGCTACTTCCTCCACCGGAAGCTTTCGTCGTAATCTGGCGAGCTTAATCTGTTCCCCCATCCCCGCAAGGCATTGAGCCGTCCGCGGGTCAAGCTCTACCGCTTTTTGCAATGAATTCCCCTTACTGCGCCGATCTGTTCACAGATCGGATCATTTCCTTATTCCTGCGGTTTCACGCCATAAACCGCAAAACCCTGTTCTCCTCCGGCCGGCAGCTCCCCTCTAAAGAGCCTCCTGTCTGCGCCGATCCGCTTGCGGATCGTGCGCTTAGGCATGAACCTGTTCATGCCGATTCGGTCGGTTGTCCGACTGAATCATTTCCTTAAATACCCCACTTTTCTTTCTCCCCCATAATATAAAGAAAGAATCACTTCAGGCATCTTCCTGCCGGGCCGATCTATGTCAATTCTCCCTACAACGATTTTTATTATAAGGAAGATTCTTTTTTATGTCAATATATTAAATCATTATATCTATTTATGTTTGTAATTATGAACGTTATAGGAAAAGAAAATCGGCATCCTTTCGGATGCCGATCTAACTTTGCCGTTCTAATGATTCCTTAATATCCTAGCGATACCACCACATAGGTCAGGTCGCCCCAGGTATAGAAGGAAGCGCCGATGTTCTTATAGTTTTCGTTCATAATATCCTTACGGGTCGTCGTATAATTCTTGATGCCGGCCACCGCCTCGTTCGCCGTTCTTCCATACGGGATGACGGCAATGCACTCCGCCTTGTAATACTGCGGCGCCACCGTCGTATAGGACCAGCCGTTTGGCCGGTCATTTGAGAAAACATAGGAGATCTCCTTGGCCCTGACGTCCGCCACCTTGCAAAGGCCCGTATTTTTCACGGCCGCCGGGATATTGTACTCCGCCCGTGCCTGGTTCACCGCCGCGATCACCTGATCGCAGCCCGCCGCCGAATAGTCGCCGCCCTTATTGACCATGCAGTCTCCCACCTCAAAGGACTGGGGCGTGGAAGCCCTGACGGTAACATAAGCGCTCACCGCAAGATCGGTCCCCTTGATCCTTGCCGTCACCAGGCAGGTCCCTGGGCCTACCGCGTCAACCACCGCCGTCATCGGGCTCGTGCTGTAAACGCCGGCGACGCGATTGTCACTGCTTGACCACTCAAGCTCCCCGGTACCCCCGTAAAGCGTTGCCGTCACCGTAAGCTTTGACGGGATCCCCGTGGCCGTCGCCGCCGAAGAAGGGATCGGTGTCGGCGTAGGAGCTGGTGTCGTCGTACCGGAAGAGGAGCTGCCGGAGGAAGAACCTGTGGTACTGGTCGCTGTCGTTGAGGAGACCGGTGCCGTAGCGCCCACGGTGCCGTCCACGTAGAGTAAGATCGAATCCGGCTTGATGGAAAGCCCGGTAGCCGTCGGCTTAACGGCAGGCGTCGGCGTTACCTCCGCGGAGGACGAAGCGGCCGGCGGCGCCGCCGAAGAAGAATTAACCGGCGCGTTCCGGTCCACATTGATCCCCTCCGGGATATTGGCTGTTACGCTGTCGGGCGTGCTGCTTGGATTCTGCACCGGAAGGTTCAGCAGTTCGTTTGACGTCAGTCCCTGATAGGGATCACTGCTCGTGCTCGAATTTTCTTCCGTGTCCTCAAAGGCAAACTCGGACTGTAAGCTGACGGTGGGGGTATCCCCTGCCGCCTCCTCCTCGCCCTCTCCCTTCTTGTTGCAGCCGAAAAGAAGGAGCAATGCCATAATGAGCATAAGCCCCATCAAAGTCCGTTTTTTCAACTGTTCCCTTAAGCTCACGCTCTGATCCTCCTGAGAACCCATTTTCCGATATGATAAACCGGGTTCTCAAACCGCCTCTTTACCTTCGTAAGGCTTTCTCTGATCGGGATATGCTGCGGACAGTGCTGCTCGCAGCGCCCGCATTTTTTACAGATCCCGGCGTTGCTCGGTTCCTGCTTCATGCTCGTGCACATAAAATATTCCCGCATGCCGGTCGCGTAGCTGTCGGAATAGGAAACGTTCAGGCAGCGGAAGCACCCCGGAATATCCACCCCAAAGGGGCAGGGCATGCAGTAGCCGCAGCCGGTACAGGGCACCTTGACCACCGCGTCAAAGGCCCGCTTCACCTTATCGATCACCTGAAAATCCCCGGGCGTCATGGAACCGGGCTGCATCTCGGAAGCGATCCGGATATTCTCCTCAAGCATTTCCATGGAGTTCATCCCCGAAAGCACCACCGAAACCTCCGGCTGATTCCAGAGCCAGCGAAACGCCCATTCCGCGGCGGAATACCCTCTCGAGGATTCCGAAAAAGCTTCGACCGCGTCCTTTGGCAGGTCATTGGCAAGTCTCCCGCCCCGAAGCGGCTCCATAATGATCACCGGGATCCCCTTTTCGTGAGCGGCGGCAAGGCCCCGCCGTCCCGCCTGGGAGTTTTCGTCCATGTAGTTGTACTGGATCTGGCAGAAATCCCAGTCATAGGCCGAAAGGATCTGAAGAAAACCCTCCGTATTGCCGTGGAAGGAAAAACCGATATGCCGGATCGCGCCGGCCGCCTTTTTCTCTTCCAAAAAAGCAAGCCCGCCTCTTGCCACGATCTCCTGCCAGGTGCTCAGATCGTTCAGCATATGCATCAGATAATAATCGACGTGATCCGTCTTTAAACGTTTTAACTGCTCCGCGAAATGCTTCTCCATATCCTCTTTCGTCTTCATCAGATACTGGGGAAGCTTCGTCGCGATATTGATCCGGTCCCTGAGTCCGGTCTTTTCAAGGATCGTGCCTAAAACCTCTTCGCTCCCCGAATAGATATAAGCGGTATCGAAATAATTGACCCCGTGCTCGACCGCGTAGACAAGCTCCTTCTCGATCTCCTCCATATCAAAGCCGTTGCCCTTTTTCTTAAAGCGCATACAGCCAAAGCCCAGAATCGAGAGCTCCTGCCCGTCCCGTCCCTTTCTGTAATTCATAAAAACGATCCCCTCCTGCGCCGATCCGCTATTCAATGATATTGGGGGCAAAAGGTACTTTTGACCCTAACATCATTCGATACGTTTCGCTACTATGACAAGCCTTCCGTTTTCCACATGATAAGCGCAGACGGAAAGCGTAATAAACTCATCCCCGAAGGAAGCGCTGACGCCGGTATCATAAAGCGCCATCTCCTTGATATTATCATAAAAATCGTTGAATTCCTCCTCCGTTTCGGCATTGAAGAACTTATAATACTTGAAAACGTCATCGTCCGCCTTGAAAACCTGGGACAAAAACACCGAAACGATCTCGTATTTCCGGTCCTCGTAGAGGGAGGAGAATTTTATGATATCATGCTGTTCTTCGTACTCCTTTTTGCGCCAGTTATCAAGCGAACCGAACATCGTCCCGTTCTTCATATTATGGCCGTGGATGATCAGATTCGTCGAGGGCCTTGTGCCGTCCTGATAATCCATCTGCTTCGTGCCGGTGCCGGCCGTTGAGTCGGTATCCAGGATCAACGACCCCTCCGCGCTGTAATTTCCCTTAAAATCCTTATACAGATAATATTCCTCGTCCTCCATCGTCTGCATGACGGGATAGTCGATCACGGTATCGTCGATCTTCAGCCATCCGATGATATCCGGATTCTGCGCGTAATAATCCGACATCTCCGCCGTCATGAGCGCCGGGGGGACCGTTTCCTCCTCGGGCTCTTCCTCGGGATCCGCCTCGACCTTTACCGCCGCGTTCTCGGCAATGAAGGCCTGCGCCGCCTCCACCCCTTTTTCGATCCGCGCCTCGGCTTCGTCGTTCTCCCGAAGGCTCCTGAGCCCCTTCCCGCCAAACAGCAGGATCACGGCCGTAACGCAGACCACAAAAAGCCCTCCCACATAGAGGGACGCAAAAAGGAGCGGAGCATGCTTTCCCCGCTCCGCTGCCGTCAAGTCTTCGGTTCTCTTGCCCGCCTTCAGCGTTCCGTCCATAGAGTTATGCCTTTATTCGCGTTGATCTATTTTCTTCAGGAACTTTCACAAAATAACGTGAACCCAAGCAAAGGTGCACAAGTTATTCCGTTCCTTAATCTATGTCGTCCCAGGAATCCTTCTCGTTTCCGTCTTCCTCTTTCTTTTCGGGAACAATCGCCTCGGTGGTGCTGCCGCCGTTACCGGCCGCCGCCTGGCTGCGCATCGCCTTAAACATATAGATCGCCGCAACGCCCGCGCAGAGCACCATGCCTAACAGAATATACAGGAAGGTATTCCCCTCGCCGGTCTTCGGGACCGGATCA
>JAILQQ010000057.1 GCA_024698885.1 Lachnospiraceae bacterium
ATCATAGCATAATCATCCCGTAAATACAATAACAGGTCGTTATATTTCCATACTCTTAAAAAGCTCCTCCGCGGCCTCCAGGCGGCAATGGCAGTCAACCTCGTAAACAACGCTCTCCCCCTGCTGTCTGTAATAATAGCTGCTGGCTAAGGCAATGCAGCGGCCTCTGTCATCAAAAACGGGGCTGCCGCTCTGCCCCTCTTTGCTTGCGCGGGCAAAAACCAGAAAACGCCCGTTATCATAACAGCCGTCGGTCATTGCATAGGTATCAAAGCCAAGGAACGCTGTCTCTCCGATCAGATCCTCTGAGGGATCCCCTGTATAGGGTCTTTTGTGATACCAGTCGGCGGAATAGATAAAGGCAGGCTCATTCGGCGAGAGATCCTCCAGATATGACGGATCAAAACAGATCTCCTTCAATGTCATTAACGTTTCGATCGGGACAGAAGCCGTCGGGACAAAAAACATTCCCAGATCACTCTCCGGATCGTCCGTAAAAACCGGTTCTATCAAAGCTTCGCAAACTCCTCCGTCAAAGAAGGTAAGCTCCGTCTGATGTCCCGACAGGACCTTCAGGACATGAGCCGCGGAAAGGCAGCAGATCCGGGACGGGGTGACCCGGTATATACAGGCGCTGCCGGTATAGTCACTCCACTCCCCGGGGGAATCCGACAGATCCGCGTACAGGTTCAGAGAGGTTTTGCGGGCAAGGGGAAGCGCTGCCTCGTGATCGCCTTCCTCAAGAACACTGCCGGAAAAATAACCCTCCTCTATAAAGACCGGCAGCATCGAAAGCGCCTCTGTAACGCGGCCGGCACCGTATTCCTCAAAGATCAGCTGATATACGGCTTCCAGATACTTCGCATGGCTGTCATGATAGTCTTTGAGCGCAAGGAACCTTCCGGAAGCCTCCCTGTACTCTCCTGCCTTTAAGCATTCTTCGGCGATACGGTAACGGCTTTGTAATAACAGGCGCAGGGAATCCCGGTAGGAATTTCCGGAAAGCGAAAGAAAGATCTTTTCCGCTCCCTGATAATCACCGTTTTTATATAGCGCCCTTCCCTTTTCATAGATGCAGCGAACAATCTGCGCCGGGCTGTCCCGGTAATACATGATATCCCGAAAGTCCGAAACGGCGGCATCATAATATCCGCGGTCCGAAAGGTCCTGCGCGCGTCTGTAGACCATAAAGGGATACAATAAAAAAGAAGCACTGATCCCCGCGGCAAAGATAAATAACGCCATCGCTATGACGATCCGCAGGAAATCCGTGCTTCCCCTCTCAATATTCAGTTCCTCGTAGCAGTAATAAAACTCTTCTTCGCGAAATGACCTCATGTCTAGCGAACGGTCTTCAGGGAAGAATCCTGCTTAAAAAGCTGATCCCGTACAACTCCCTTCGGATCGGAGATCAACAGGGATACGATCCAGATCACGAGTGCCAGTCCGATCACGGAAAGTCCCAAAAAGCTGTCATTCAGCATATCCTGGGCGGAAGGATTGAAATATTCCGCGCCAAGCTCCAGATATTCCGCCACCGCATCGCAGAGCCACATCAGGGACGCGCCCCAGAACATAAAGCAGAGCATACCGAGCTTCAGTGTACGGTCCGGTGCCTTCTGATACCAGATCGCCGTCGCGATCACCGCCGCAAATACTGTAATAAGTAGAGTCATTTTTCCTCCTCTCTCTGCGCCGACCGAATCATTTACTCTTCAACCTTAACGCTCTTTTTCTCAAGCTTGTAATTCTTAATCGCTCTTTTTTCCATCGCATTCGATACAAGCACCATCCCGATCCAGACAGCCGTGATCAGAAGCGCCATGGAAACACCCACCGTTCCCATTTCATGGAACATTTCCGCTCTGTCTGTGGGATCTGAAGCCGCCGTCAGGAACGGGAACCACAAAGTCACCTCGCCGTGCCAGATGTGCTCAAACATAAGCAGCACGGAACCGCCAAGCAAAAGCTTCGTCAGCCAGGAAAGCTTCTGTGAGAAAGGGATCCTGTGGGCTTCATCATAAACCTTTATTTCCGTATCCTTCAGATTCTCGATCTCATGAGATTCTTTCTTTTCAACATTTTTCTTTATCACAGCCGAAACCGCCGCTTCCGCTGCCGGCACTAAAAAACACGCCATTTTATCGTCCTCCTTCCTGCGTCAGCAAAATCATTTTCTCATACGCCGATTTGCTCTGCAGATCGGTGTCAATCTGTTTTGTAGATAATTGGATTATAATGGAATCTGTCCGCAATGTCAAACAACTCTGCACCACTTTGTAAGGAAATGATCTAGTCAGGGAACCTGACTGGATCGGCATGAACAGGTTCATGCCTAAGCGCACGATCTGCAAAGCAGATCGGCGCAGTTTTGAAATAATGCGTTCAGGCACGACCCCCGGTTCATGCCGATCCGGGCAGGTTCCCTGATCAGATCATTTCCATATGATCAGGCCCTCGTCCTTCATGGTCTGCAGGGATTTCAGGATGCCGAGCTTCGCATGGGGCCAGGTCAGACCGCCCTGAAAATATACGGTATAGGGTTCCTTTAGCGGTCCGTCCGCGGAAAGCTCGATGGAGGAGCCGGAAATAAAAGCCCCCGCCGCCATGATGACCTTCGCGTCGTACCCCGGCATATCCCAGGGCTCCGGCGTCACATAGGCATCCACAGGCGCCGCCGCCTGGATCCCTTTGCAGAAGGCAATGAGCCGCTCAGGCGATTGAAGTTCCACAGCCTGAATGATATCATGCCTCGTCTCCCTGCCGTCCGGAATGACGTGAAAGCCAAGCTTTTCATAGAGATTTGCGGCAAAAACCGCGCCCTTTAAGGCCGCCGCCGTCACTGTGGGCGCAAGGAACAGTCCCTGGAAAAAGCTGCGGTTTGCGGAAAGCGAAGCACCCACCTCCCGGCCAAGTCCCGGGGATGTCAGACGGCAGGCCGCGTTTTCCACACATTCCTTTTTGCCGACGATATATCCGCCGATGGGCGAAAGACCTCCGCCCGGATTTTTGATCAGAGAGCCGACGACCATATCCGCGCCGACCTCCAATGGTTCTTTTTCCTCTACAAATTCTCCGTAGCAGTTGTCTACCATGATGATCACATCAGGCTTTACGGAACGGATAAAGCGGATCAGCTCACCGATTTTTACGACAGAAAAGCTGGGTCTCAGCGCATAGCCCTTGGAGCGCTGGATCGTGACGAGCTTCGTCCTTTCGTTGATCGCTCCGCGGATATCCTCATAGCGAAAGCTCCCGTCGGGATTCAGGTCTGCCTGGCGGTAGGTGATCCCGTATTCCCTGAGCGATCCTCTGGACTTTCGGATCCCGATCACTTCCTCAAGCGTATCATAGGGCTTTCCCACCGGGGAAAGGAGTTCATCTCCCGGCCGGAGGTTCGACATGAGCGCAAGCGCAAGCGCGTGGGTGCCGCAGGTGATCTGCGGCCGCACCAGAGCGTCCTCGCCCCGAAAAACATGCGCGTAAACCTTCTCAAGGGTATCCCGCCCGAGATCATTGTAGCCGTACCCGGTGCTTCCCTGAAAACAGGCTTCGGATACCCGGTTTTCCTGCATGGCGCATATCACCTTTAACTGGTTTATCTCCGCCATCTGATCAATCTGATCAAATCTGTCCTTTAAATCGTTCAGTATTTCTTCACTGAAGGCTAAAACCTCCCCGTCAATACCGAAAGAACGATACATTTCCTGATAATTCATGCTTCAAACCTCTTACAATATACAGCCCTTTCCAGACCGCCGTATTTTATCTTTGTCAACATACGGGAATAGCCGAGTTTCTCTAGACTTTT
>JAILQQ010000097.1 GCA_024698885.1 Lachnospiraceae bacterium
GGATCCGCCTGATGTACTGCTATCCCGAGGAGATCACGGACGAGCTGATCGATACGATCGCAGAGGAACCGAAGCTCTGCCACTATCTGGATATCCCCATCCAGCACGCGTCGGATGAGATCCTCAGACGGATGGGACGGCGGACGGATCAAAAAAGCATCTGCTCTCTGATCGGAAAACTCAGGGAAAGGATCCCGGATATCGTCCTAAGGACGACCCTGATGACCGGCTTCCCGGGGGAGACGGAGGAAGATTTCGAAACGCTTGCCGATTTCGTGAATGAGATGGAATTTGACAGGCTTGGCGTTTTTGCCTATTCCGCGGAGGAGGGGACAAAAGCCGCGCAGATGAGCGGCCAGATCCCTGACGAGGTGAAGGAAAAGAGGCGCGAGGAGATCATGCTCTTACAGCAGGAGATCGCTTATGATCTTAACAGGGAGCGGATCGGGAAACGAATGACTGTTTTTATAGAAGGGAAGCTGACGGAGGAGAATACCTTTGTCGGACGGACGTATATGGACGCACCGGAGGTCGACGGCCTGATCTTTCTGCCGGCGACGTCTTCGGCGCGTGAATGGATGAGCGGTGATTTCGCGGAGGTTTTCGTAACGGATGCGAAGGGATATGATCTGATCGGAGAGTTTATCGATGAATCTGCCAAATAAACTGACATTGGTTCGCGTCATACTGATTCCGTTCTTTGTGTTTTTCCTGCTGTCGCAGGCGGCGGGAGCGGCATCGGACTGGATCGCGCTTGCTATTTTTATCACCGCGAGCATGACGGACTGGTTTGACGGGCGCATTGCGCGCAAATACGGTCTGGTAACGGATTTCGGCAAGTTTATGGATCCGCTGGCCGATAAGCTTCTGACCTGCTCGGCGATGATCTGCTTTATTGAGCTTGACAAGCTGCCGGCCTGGATCGTCGTGATCATCATTGCCAGAGAGTTTATCATCAGCGGTTTCCGGCTGGTTGCGGCCGACAACGGCGTTGTGATCGCCGCGAGCATGTACGGGAAGGCAAAGACAGTCTCCCAGATGGTCATGATCATCCTTCTGCTTGCGGATATTGACCATCCGTTCTTCAAAGTACTGGATCAGATCGCGATCTATACGGCGCTTGTGCTGACGGTCATTTCGCTGATCGATTATATTTCCCGCAATAAGGGCGTTATGAAGAAGCAGAAGTAGAAGGAACCGGTGCAGTAACAGTTCAGAAGCCAAAGGGTTTTGAACGGATACCCTGCGCAGGGAGAGAGGTGCTTAAGATGCCGAAAACAGATAAGACCGACAAAACGAAGAATACGGAGCTTGACAGGATCCTGGAAAAGGAGCTGAAAAGGGCCGGGGAGAAAAATGCTGACGCCGGGGAGACGGAGGACGAGGGCAGCGGGTCCTACGAACAGACCCTGAAGCTCTGCGGGATCGGCCTGAATGAGGCGGAAAATCTGGCGGCCGATCTTTTGAAGGGTGAAAATCCGGCGCTTACCATAGAAGACCGGGACGGCGAGGTGCATATACACGTAAGCGCTCTGCCGGACGGCGAGAAGAGCGCGAAAAAGCTTGCAAAACGTGTGATCAAGGAATTAAAGAGCCGTTTTTCCGAAAAGATCTATACGACGGAGGATACGGTCACGCTTGAGCAGACGGTGTATGAGCTGCTGCGGAGCAATTCCCTGACCGTGACCACGGCGGAATCCTGTACGGGCGGCCTCGTCGCGGCGCGGCTCATTAACGTGCCCGGCGCCTCGGAGGTTTTCAAGGAGGGTTTTATCACCTATTCGAATAAAGCCAAGCGGACGAGACTCGGCGTGAAGAAATCGACGTTACTTAAGCACGGGGCGGTCAGTGAGCAGACGGTGAAGGAAATGACGAAGGGCGCCCTGTTCACGTCGCGCGCGGACGTGGCGGTAGCGGTTTCGGGCGTGGCGGGACCGGACGGCGGCAACGAGGAAAAGCCGGTGGGGACCGTGTTCGTCGGCTGCAATATCCGGGGGAAGATCGAGGTCTGTGAATATCATTTTGACGGAGACCGGAATGAGGTGCGCCAGAAAACAGTCACGGCGGCGCTTTCCCTGCTGAGACGCTGTATGTTGAAGCTTTACAGCGAAAACAATTTCCGCTGAGCGACAATTTCCGCCCGACTGCACCGATTTTCGAAGAAAATCGTG
>JAILQQ010000125.1 GCA_024698885.1 Lachnospiraceae bacterium
GCGTGTCCATCATAGCTGCCGATTTTCTTTTGAAAGGCATTTTTGATTTTATGATAAGATGCCTTTTTGTAATCAGGACAGTAGAATAGGTTCTGATTGTTTTCGATAAATACCGATTCACCGCTCTTTTCGTCAAGATAGGCGTAATTCACACTGGCGCTGTCCTTTTGAAGCTCGTAAACCCTGCGAAGAACATGTGTATGTCTGAAGTATATCATTTGGAATGGTGAAATTGCTACACCATTTTGTGTTATTCTGCCATCCGGATCAAAAATATTAAGGAACGGCATCGTAAAGCTGCATGATTCATTCTCGGGAGGATAAAAGAATCCCTGTGTGACCCAGTATTTCTGGATACCGTTTTGATCATGCGTACCTTCAGCTCCGAGATCATTATTCTGATATATAAACCTTTGATATAGCACCCCGCTTAATTCCGGCAGAATGTAGTATTCCATCTGTTTATAGGTATATGCACAAGCATCTTCAGAAATGCATCTATTGTAGCGGACACATCGGGGAACTATTTTCTCCTCATCATCATTTTTATGAGGAACGATAGCAATTTCTATGCCCTTTTCCGCATAATTTCCTCCCACGTAGCGTTCTGCTTCATCTGCTGTTGAAACGTGCCATAATCGACCGGATACTATTTCATATTCGTAGCAGGCATATTGCGTGAGGAGAAGAAGGAACCCGCCCATGTCATCAAAAGAACAGGAAAGGATGGTCTCATTTGGCATCTGGGTGGAAAAACAATACTTTTGTTCACCAGTGGATAGATTTAGCAGTACCGTTTTTTCGTGATCGGGTCTGGAAAAAACAAGCGCCAACAACCTTTTTTGAGGTTCAAAGCTGTTAAGCGTTAAATTGTAGCCATCTTCCCGGAAGGTAATGGATCCTGATAGCTTATAGCTGTCCCCGTCAAATATTGTGAGCCCATTATTCTGGTGTATCAGGATAAACGTATTATGCACTTCATCGGAGATCAGGCCGGATGTTTCAAAGTAGGCCACGTTATATCTCGTATACAGATAATCATGTTCAGAATCCCATTCATAGACAAAATTGTCGTTTGTTACAATAAAGTGGCCGTTTACAGGGGCAACGCTCGTCTTAAAATAGAGTTCATCAGCAACATTGCCGTCCGGAAGAAGCTTTGCAACACCTTCAATAGAATAGCATGTCAGGATACATGGCGATTCTCTACAAGAAAGATCGGCTAAATAGAAGCAATCCGGGAACATGATATAGCATTGCCCGGATCCGGGTGTGGCGGGGTGAAAATGTGAAGGAGGCATATCATTATCTCTGATGATATCACCAAAGTTGGTCATTATTATCGCGCTATCCTTGAAGGAGAATAGTTCCAAAGCCATTTCTTTGTAATTAAAGATCAAAAACCCATTCTGATCGGGAAGATAAGCAGCTGTTGGTGAAGTCCCGGGCGCACCACTAAAACGGTATAGCTCAATACTTTCGTCTGAATCGGTAAATAGCAGATAGATATGACAAGTGATCGGCGTGCCGTCCTCAGGGACATCAATATCCGGATTCGATTTATTGTCACCGTCCTCTTCATCGATATAAGTCTCTGTATACCAATCCTGAAATTCTGAGGGGTCAAAATCTCCTGTAAATGCATAAATCGGGCTATTTGCATTTTCTGCAAACAATATGCTCCCAGATACCAGGACACTGTATTCCCGGCTATATTTCAAAGAAAGGTCGTTGAGGTTATAGCAATAAACCACCTTGCTGTCGCAGAGCAGAAGTACGGAATACAAATCCCCGGTAAAAAAGATCCCATCAAGCGTGTGATGCTTCCCGGCATCCATAACTATTTTGGAACGATTAGACATATATCCCTGCGTATCGAGTTCAATCAGTTCTACCCCTATTTCAATTCCCTCTTTTGTGGGATTCTGGATTTTGACAGCGAGCCACCTTCCGTTTTGAGATATCTTCAGGATACGGTCAGGTGAATAGGAATTCAATCCGCCCGGGTCAGCTCCGTCAAGTTCATATTCCGGTTTTCCGGATAGTACATCCCAACACTTCAATGTGCCACTTCCGTCAAGCGTATAACAAAAACGTTTGTTATACACAAAATCAACAACGATATCGTCATGCCCTTGTGGACGGAAGCATTCTTCATAAAAGCGGCTACCTGAGAAATCAGCCGCAAGTGTATTGGAAATACCGCTTCTGCTGCATCGAACATTGAAAAAATTGCAGGATCTGAAGTCGAGACCATGAAGATCCTCTCCTGATAGTTCTCCGCGGCCCATCTCGATGGCAGACAGGACGTTCTGAAGGAGAAAATGGATGTCTGTACCCAATTTTGTGACGGAACGGCAAAAATCCAATGCTTTCTTTAATACTTTCTGTTCATCCGTGCAAGGAATCGGCAACGACCACTTCGCTGTCTGAACGTCAAGTATCGGACGATTTTTATGCTCCATCAATATCTGGCTGATCAGCTCTGCCTTAGGCGTACTCCAAAAAGAATCATTTACATATGCCTCCATCGCGTCGTTATATCCATTCAGGGGAACTGAAGCAGTATTATCTCTTATGGGGATGCATTGCAGAAGCGTCAGCATTTGAATATCCCATATTGCGGAAAAGTAATCTCGAAACTGATGATGACAGAACAGATAACGATTCCGATCTGCATAGTTGCCTGTCTCAAATTGATTGAGGTAAAGGAGACCAAGGAAGCCATGAATATAATCAAGGATCTGTATCTCCATGCTCTCTCCCATATTTCTAAATGATCCTACTGTGTTGCTCAGAACAACAGGATCATATTCAAAATCCTGATAGGGAAGACTATCCAGACCATGACATAAAGCTTCTATTGCGGATATGCTGCCTCGGATTAAAGAAAACAAAGAGGAACGATTGACAGAAAAGGTATCAATGCGTTCGTAATTCCATCCGATAAACGGCAGTACAAAATCAAGAATGAATGCCGTTTGATACCTGTCCATCACATTTGTCATTGTCTCTTCTGCGCGTCTTCGGATATTGTAGAAAGAGCCGTTCCGATGGAAGAAATTATAAAAGATCTCACCCTGCGTTTCGGGGAGGACACTACGGTCTTTATCTGCGCAGAACATGGAAAGATTCAGAGGATTTCGCAGGCAGCTCATAAGATTTTTGTTGGCTTTTACAAGGCCTGTAGTTGTATGATCAACCTCGCATTCTTTCAGATAAGTAACGATATCCTCATCTTCTAACCCTGTTAATTTTATATTTGTAAATTTCTCGGCATAGTAAGCAGCTTGCGTCTCGCGGCTGGTAGTTATGATTCGGACATTCGGATAGCTGCTGAGAACGGTAATCTCATTAGAAAGCTCAGAGCGAATGGAATGTCCTGCGGATGAACGGACTTCGTTGAAGCCGTCAAGAAGAAGCAGGTATTCCGGAGCGCCATACCTTGGAGTGCGCTGAAACTCCTTTTCGATTTGAGAAAGGGTTTCGGGAGAGACTGCGTCCATGGAAAGATGATCTTCCAACAGCTGTCCTATGTAACGAGTGATAAAATTTGACTTTCTGAGGGTATCATTTCTCCAGCCGCGGATACTTTCCGGGCATCTGTTCAGCTCAATAAAAACCGGAACCGGGCGATTGCTGCGGTATTGTTTAGACGTGGAATTATTGGAGATGCTGTTTATATCATTCCAATATTCATTCAGCATTATTTGATGCAGGAATGTTGTTTTACCTATGCCGCCATCTCCGACAACTGCGATATGCGCTGCGGTATCCATGCATAAGTCCATCACACGCTCAGGCCTGCCTCCATTTATCGTTCCTTTTGCTTCAAAATGAGACTCCGCAATATATCCTTTTGGCAGGAGCGCCTGTATGATATTAAGCGATGCGAAGCGGCTTCCCTTTTTGTGCGACTGAAGTAAATCACGCTGTGCAGCATTCCAGATGCGGAGAGGCATATCTGGCTTTTGGGAAATTTCTCTATCATAAGAAGAGATATCAGGTCCTTCAGAGTAAATATCGGGGATCTCTGCAGGAACGGCAGGAGTACGAGTGATAATAAGCGGATAGCCTGCTTCCTCCGCCACCTTCTGTACAGCAAGCGAGGTGTGGGTTTCTCCAGACAAGCGACGCGTTTTTAAGAACATCTTTTCTATACTAATACCAACAAAGGCGTGCAAGTCCTTTAAGGATACAGCGGTCTTATCCTCCATGAAGTATGCCAGCGAAGATAGGTGCATGCACCAGTCTTGCGCCTTGGACTGGCGGAGCACATCTGTATCATCAGCGAAAAACTGGAGAAAGTCCATTCGGAGGAACAACCGTTTTTTCATCAGAATAGATAGACGCCTGCTGATATCTAACGCGTCATAGCTCGATTTTCCACTGAGAATCTCTTCAAAAACGTAGTAGATTTTGCTGGAGGAAGCTCGATTAAATGAATTATCATATTTCAATCGGTCTCTGAAATAGGTTCTGCCGACCATTCTGGAACCAGTCAGATTGTGAATCTTGTCGGGTTCAATGAACATGGTTCCGATAGTATCCTTCAAAAGCCATGAAAGAAGCTCTTTTGCACCAATTGATCCATCAGCTTCTTCATATGCAAAATATATCTTACTTTCCCTGCTCATAGGCCTCTATTTCCAAATCTGACAATTCCCGACTAAACCCGACTGACTTTGACGATTTTCTGCATTTTTCCCGACCGGTAGACGAGATATGCTTATCTTGCCTACATAAAGGAAGCGCGCGTCATACTGCTTCTTAATTATAAATGATGCAGGTGTTATCGACAATATAAAAATGGTTGTTGCATTACTATCTGACCTTGAAACATTTTTGCGGGTATCTCTATATGACGGGGGTGATCTTATTAGCTGATTATTCTGCCATATTTGTAATGAGGGCAGATGATCATACAGATGCGCAGCGTATCCGAGAACCTTGAAAATCACAGACTGATAATCCGGATGCATACGGATGGAGTCTTACATGGACGGCAGAACGCCACAGACTGCGAAAGCAGGGATGGCGGGAAGGCTGTTGGTGGAAGCTTTGTTAAAGTTACCCATTTTTCGGGTGCCGTATGCGGCGGAAAGATGAACGAAGCTTTGAATCCACCGGGATGTTTATTCGACTATCCTTGATGGATCGTTACGGGTGCTCTGCCTGTCCATGCAATTTTCCAACAACAGGAAAAGGAGGATTGCAGGATGAAAGCAAGAAGAGCAAGCGTAGCAATCAAAGGGAATGTTACGGTCAATGGAAACGTGACGGTAGGCTCCGGGTGCGGTTCGGCCAGCCGGCGTGATCTGGATGAGATCCGGGAGCTTACACAGCGGATCCGGAACAATCCGCAGGATAATGAGGCGACGAAAAAGCTGATCGCCAGGTATCGGAACATGATCCGGCGCGTGGTGGAGGATCATTTTCCGCAGGATTCACAGAGGGATTACTTAAACCGCGTCGGGGAGGAGACAGCATGGAGGGTTGCACGGGATCATGAGCTGGAACCGCTGGGCTTCAGCTGCTATCTGCGTCGCGCATTGAAGCATCGGATTGAGAGGGCAATCTGTCATGAGTTCCTTCTTTACCTGCCGGAAGAGGTTCGCAATACCCTCTGCTGGAAATTGGAGCAGTTTATCTGGAACGAGCTGGGCGCGGGTTTTGGGGATGCATACCGGGCACAGCTTGACTGGGCGGATAAGGATCGCAGAAGCAGGGCGACACAGGAACTGAAGATTGATGAGGAGAAGCTGGATGAGCTGCTTTCAGCCCTTGTGCTGACGGGCGTGGATCCATTGCTTACAGATGATGATAACGAAGAGGGCGAAGATGGGATCGCGTCGGATAAATCCTTCGATCTGGAGGACGAGAGCGCGGACGTCTACGCACAGGTCGAAAAGAGCGAGATGGCGAGAGATTTGCGCAAGGCTCTCAGCAAGCACTGTACGGAAAGGGAGAGAGCAGTTCTTTCTTTGAAATACGGTCTTGATGATGGGAAAGGGAAGACCTATAGCGAGATCGGGAAGCTGATGGGTTTTTCCGAGAGCAATGCCAAGTGGATTGCGGGAAAGGCACTGAAGAAGATGGAGAAAAAAGCACCTGAGTTAAGGGAATATCTGTCATAAGAGAATGATGCCGTACTGCCCCGTTGATGCATCCTGTTATCGGCGGGGCATTTTTTTCGTTTAGGTGACCATCGCGGAGTGCGGCGGGTATCTCTATACGGAAACAAAGGTGATACACAGGCTTTAGAAGCAGAAAGGAGCAGGAAATGGCAGAAAAGAGCATAAGGAGGGCAGGGAAGGCAATCATCCTTGCCGGCGGCCTGGCCGGAGCGCTTTTGCTTCGGACATTGCCGGTGATGGCGGCGGAAATGGAAGAAATGAGGCAGGAGAGCTTGATTCAGGAAACGGAGGTGACAGCAGAGGTGGGCGAACAGGAGGCGGAGGAGACAGCAGAAGCATGCAAACCGGAAGAGAAGCAGGACACAGAGAAAGAAACCGTATCCGATGACATCTATATTGACGCGGCAGCTACGATGCCGGACGAACTCAGAAGCTGCCAGATCAACATGACGGCCCTCCTGCCGGATGAACTGCGGATCGACCTGTACGCGGATGTGAGGAACGTTTCCACGCATACGGTCTATCGGCTCCCGCTGTATTATGAAAACGGATATACGCAGCGCTGCTTCGTGGAGCCGGGAGAATACGCCGTTACGAATATTGGCGTATATGACGATTCGACGGGAAAATATGCGTTTGTTTTTCCGGAGGACTTTGCGTTGTCGGATAACGAGGCCGTGGACCTTTTTACCATGCTGGCCGACGAGGAGGCAGTCCAGGAAGAGATTGACGAGAGGCTGGGGAATACCTCATCGGTGGAAGAACCGGAGGAGAGCGATCCCTGGGAGGGGCTTTCGGAGGATAAAGAGCTGACCGTTCCATCGGATTACGAAGTGATGCTTGACGGAACCGGCGGAGGAAAGGTCGGGATACAGGGCGATGCCGCAAGGGAATATGAGATCGTCATTCGGATAGAGAAAGGCGGGATCCCGGCGATCATGACGGTGAAATACTCCATGCACGGGGAAGCTGGCACATGGTCAGACGAAACAGCCGTTCCGCTGGCGGGAAATTTGAAGCTTATTGACAACAGCGAAAATGGTGCGAAGGACAGCGGGCTGACCGCATATTTCAGCGCGGACCCGAGGGAGCCGGAGAATCTGTTTATGAGTGGGGATAAGTATTGCGCGTTTGTCCCCGACCCGACGGAGGAACTTTCCATAAGCCATAAAGGGGATGGGGCTGCGGCGCTTTCGGTGCGTGAGATCAGGCCGGGGACCCACGCTTTTCATCTTCTGTATGACGGGGGCTATGCGATCCGCGTGGAGGTTCTGCGGGGCGGTTCTTTTGGTGAGGCGGTGGTCCATCTTTCCACGGACGGCGGGAAAAGCTACGGCGAGGAGATGTATCTGCCGGAGGATGGGATCATCCGCCTGGAGGATGTCGGCGTGGAGCTTCTGTTTACAGGAACGGCGGGAGAATCCCTGTTTGTGGCCGGAGACAGCTATAGCGTGGAGGCGGTCAAGGAGGATTATGTGCCCCTGATCATCGGCGTAACGGCGCTCCTGCTTGTGACGGCGGGTATTCTGTACGGACTGTTTCGCCGGTATA
>JAILQQ010000222.1 GCA_024698885.1 Lachnospiraceae bacterium
TCAGAACCTTTGAGATCATCTCATAAATATGATCCACTACCTCCTGTCTCGTAAAGTCGAGAACATTCTGATGCCTGTGCGTGGATTCAAAGCGTCCGGGGCAGCTGATGATCCAGTCGGGGTGCGCCCGGTAGAGGTCACTGTCCTTGTTCACCATCTCAAGCTCGACCCAGAGACCGAATTTAAGGCCCATTTCCTCAACCTTCCGGGACAGGCCGTCGATACCGGAGGGAAGCTTTTTCAGATTGACCTCCCAGTCGCCCAGTCCTCTGTAGTCGTCATTTCTCGCGCCAAACCACCCGTCATCCAGCACAAACAGCTCCGCGCCGGCTTCCTTTGCCTTTCTCGCGATCGTCAGGATCTTTTCTTCATCAAAATCCATTAACGTCGCTTCCCAGTTATTCAAAAGGATCGGCCGCGGCTCATCCCGCCACTTTCCGCGGGCCAGTCTCGTGCGGTATAAACGGTGGAAGGCCTGACTCATGCCGTTTAAGCCCTCATCACTGTATACAAGCACCGCTTCCGGCGTGGTGAAGCTTTCCCCTGCCTGCAGGAACCATTCAAAGTTCTGCGGATTGATACCGATCATCAGGCGCGTCATGTCAAAGGTGGAAACCTCCGCCTGCGCCAGGAAATTCCCGCTGTATACAAGGCTCAGGCCGAAGACCTCTCCCGTCTGCTCCGTGGTATGCGGCCGTTTCAGCGCAATGAAGGGGTTTTCCTCCGCGCTGCTGCCGGTACCGATCAGACCCTGCACGGCCTGGATCCCCATTTCAAGCTTTCTCTTTTTAATGTAGCGCTCCCTGCTCCAGGTACCGGAAAGCTGCAGCATCTCGTAGTCCATATCTAACAGATCAAGGCAGAAGCTCATGGCTCTCTGTATACGGATCGGCGCTTTTCCGTGATGCGTAAAGCAGGCATGTCTGGCGATAGCCGGATAGTCGGCAAATATCGTATAGCTCAGGACAAGGTCCGTATCCATGACCTGATCATGCAGCGTGATCTCAAGCGTTTCCGCTTCTTCGTCCTTTTCCGTATAGGTGGCCGGAAGGGGCGCAATGGATTTCTTTCCCGCAAAGACCGTATGCGAAGCATATTTGAAATCGATGATCCTGCTGCCGTTTTCCTGTAAAACCTCTACGGCCGGGGCCTTATAATCGCCGCTGCCGTAGGAAGGATATTCCTGCCGCATATAGTGCAGGAAAAGCTCCGGCACTCTGACGGCGCCTGTTTCCTGTATCGCGGTTTCATGGAAATACCCGAAATCCTCTTTGTCCCGGATCCTTTTTCCGGTATAGATATTCTCAAGCTGTCCGTTTTCCATGATACGGATCATATAGCTCAGCTTCTCGTTATAAAGGTGAAAAACCCCTGCCTTCTCATGATAAATGATCGCCACGGCAAATCCTCCCTGAAAAAACCGAAATGATTCGTTAAACTCTCTTAGTTCATTATATTTTTCCTGCTTCTGATGTGCAATTTTAAAAAATGTACTTTTGTCTATATTATTATATCAGAGGGAACCCGCCCGGTAATCCATCGGCGTCATCCCCGTCTGCTTCTTAAAGGTCAGATAGAAATAATTGTAGTTCGTAAACCCGGTCTTCTCGCAGATCTCCGTCCCCTTCATATTGGTTTCCCGCAGAAGCTTCTGGGCCTTCTCGATACGGATATGGCTCAGATAGTCGTTAAAGCTCCAGCCGGTCTCCTTTTTGAAGACCCGTCCGAGATAGGCCGCGTTGCCCTTAAGCTCCACGGCCAGATGCTGCAGGGACATATTGACGTTGTCGTAGGTTTCGTTTGCCAGCTCAAGCATCGCCGTGACCAGTCTCCCGTACTGCGCGTCCGTTTCCCCCTGCGCTTTCCCGATCATTTCGCGGATATACCCTTCCAGATATGAAAGAGCGTCCTCCTCATCCGCGACATGATAGATCCTGTTGATGGTCCGTTCCTTTTTTCCGACCGCCTCCCGTCTGTCCACAGCCGAAAAGCCCTTAAGGCCCTGGCAGGTCAGAACGGTGTACTCCGCGATCCCGTTTTTGAAGGCCTGTAACGTCTGATAATCCACGCAGCTTCCAAACGATGCCCGGCATTCCTGTACCCGCTTCATGGCCCCTTCGGGATCAAGCGCCCGGATCCTCTCTAAAAACGCCTCCTCATCGATATCCATCGCCCGGGTTTTTTCAGGATCCCCCGCGTCCACGATATTCTCAAAGGTCAGGATCGATTCGTCCGGGAACGCCCCGGTAAAATCGCAGGCGGCAAGCGCGTTCTCATAGGACTGTCCGGCGCTGCGGAAGGACCTCGAAAGACTGCCGATCATAAAAAGAAAACGGTCGTCTCCCTGCTCCCTGATAAAACCTAAGATTTCCGCGGGAAGCGGGTGTTTTCCCCGGATCAGGTTCTCATCGGCCTCCCAGAAAAAAATGCAGAGTCTGTATTCATCATCCAGAAAGCAGATGAAACGCTTATCGTCCGCAAATGCGCTGCTCACCTTTGTTAAGAGAGCCATGGCTTCGCTTTCGTGATCGTCCTCTTTATCCTTTGTGCTCAGTACCAGCCCGACAGCGCAGGGGCCGGCTTTCACCTCATGACCGAGCACCTGCATCCGGTTTTTAAACTCCGTCGGCGTGATGGCGCCGCTCATCAGCCGCTGCATGGCAAAGGAGCGCTGCAGCAGCCAGCTGTCGGCTCCCTCACCGGCCTGATCGTTCTTCTCGATGGATTCCGTCACCTCGTCAATGATCTTAATGAGATCGCTGCCGGCCACCGGCTTCAGCAGATAATCCACCGCTCCGTATTTCATGGCCCTGCGGACCAGCTCATAATCGTCATAGCCGCTTAAGACAATGGCGCGGCTTGGCACGTCAAGCTGATGCAGGCGGTATAACAGTTCGATCCCGTCCATTTTCGGCATCCGGATATCCGTGATCACGATCTCCGGCTTCTCCATTTCGATCAAAGAAAGCGCCTCCTGCCCGTCAGATGCCTCAAGGCAGGCGCTGATCCCGTAATCCTCCCAGTTTACGATCCTTTTTAAGCCTTCTCTGATCTGTTTTTCATCATCAACGATCAATAACCTGTACATGCTCCATCTCCTCCGGCGTCAGTGCCGGTATCACGATCTTAACGGCGGTTCCCATCGATATGATGCTCGATATGGTAATGCCGTAATCCTTTCCGAAAAGAAGTCTGAGTCTTTCGTGAACATTTAAGATCCCGATACCGCCTCCCGTACGCCGTCCTCTCTCCCCTGCGTCGCGGGCAAAGGGCTTCTCCTCCAGTTTTTTCCGTAAGGTATTTAACGTCTCCTCTTCCATCCCGAGCCCGTTGTCATACACGGTGATCTCAAGCTTTTCTCCGTTTCTTTTCACGGTGATGCCCACAAGGCCCCGTCTGTCGATCCCTTCAAAGCCGTGCCGGATGATATTTTCCACCACCGGCTGCAGGGTGAGCTTGGGGATGCCGCACTCAAGCTCCGACTCCTCCACCTTCAGGTCGACGTCCAGAACCTCGTCATACCGGTAGGACTGCAGCTTCAGATAGGTATTGATATAGGCCAGCTCATCGTCTAACGTGACGAAGCGCTCATCGGTATGACTGATCATGCGGAACATATTTCCGAGGAGCACGATCATTTCGGGCGTGGCCGCCGCTCCCTCCTTCACCGCCTCCGCCTTGATGCTCTCCAGGGTGTTATAGAGAAAATGCGGATTGATCTGCATCTGGAGCGCGTTGATCTCCGCGTTTTTCCGCTGCAGCTCCGCCTCATAGACCGTATCGATATAGCTCTGGAGCTTTCCGCACATATCATTAAAGGTATGCGCGAGACTGGCGATCTCATCATCCCCCTTTTCTTCAACCCGTATGGACAGATCGCCCTTTTCGACGCCTGCCATGGAGGAGGTCAGTAACTCGATCCGCTTCGTATAATAGGTTCCGATCGCGGCGCTGATGAGGATCGATAACAGCACGGCGGCCACGCAGATAAAGAAGATCGGTATCTGTATCCTCTGAACCGCGTAGTAGAGCATTTTTTCCGGCAGCTCATAGATCACGTCCATTTCGCCCGAGCGGGACCTGCGTTCAATACGGTATACCTCGTCCGTTTCGGATGTCGGCCGGGCAGGAGCGCCTTCCCCGCCCTCCGGCATGGCATAGATGACGAGCCCCTGCCGGTTCAGAACGCGGATCTGCGCCGGATCGATCCGGTCCCCGCCTGAGAGGAGCGCGTCAACCCTCTCGACCGGAATATTCATGATATAGACCCCTGCGACCTGCCTTTCGGGAATAAAGCCGGTATCATAGATCTTGCCCATAAAGGAGATCACGGGCGTCCGTTCCCTGAGACAGTAAACAGTGGGGTCATCATAAAAGATCATGCTGTTTTCCTCACTGTTTAACAGCGTCTGTACCTTGTCGTATTCCATCATGTGAAAGCCCGCATTGACCTCGGCCTTTCCCCGTTCCGTATAGGAATAGGAGCGCCCGTTCCGGGCCGCGATGATGATGTCGGAAAAGTCCTTGTCCGCGGAGCTGACGCCCGCAAAGAAAACAGAAATATAGGAAATATTCTCATATTCATAAAAGGCGTCGCCGTTTTCCGCGATCTCCGTCAGGATCCCGGCGATCTCCCCTTCATGCATATAGGTGCCGAGGTTCTGAACGCGCTTTTCCTTTTCCTCTAAAAACTGCAGCAGCTCTCCGGTTTTTTCCGTCCCGATGGCTATCTCCTGCTGCCTGACGACCCCCGCAAAGCGGAAGGCGATAAAAACGGACAAAAAAACAACCGTACTGACTAATAGAATATCAAAAAGTACGGTCATTTTCGTAAAGATCCCCATAATCCTATCCCTTCAGAGCCCCCGCCGTCAGGCCCGAAATAAACTGCTTCTGCGCAAAAACATAGGTAACGGCGATGGGCAGCGTCGCGAACATGACATAGGCAAAAACAGACCCCCAGTCCGAGGCATAGGGACCGATCGCCGTGTAAATACCTACCGTAATGGTTTTGATCTGCCCGATCAGAAGCGGCGTCAGAAAATCGTTCCACATGGAAAGTCCGATAAAGATCGCGACCGTTGTCGTACAGGGCTTGATCAAAGGCATCACGATCCGAAGGAACAGCGTCCACTGTCCCGCGCCGTCAATAATGGCGGCTTCCTCCAGATCCCGCGGCAGCGTATGGATAAACGCGTAAAACATAAAAACCGAAAAGGAAATGCTTCCGGATACAAAAACAAAGATCAGCGTCGGAAGCGATAGCGGGATATGGAGCCTGCTGAACATCGTAACGAGCGGCACATAAACGATCACGTAGGGCACCATCAGGCCGAAGAGAAAGTACACATACATTGCCTTTGCGCCTCTGTCGGTACGTCTTGCCAGATAATAGGCCGCCATGGCGGAAACAAGGATACAGATCCCGGCCCCGAAGATCGTAATGCATAAGGAATTGAAATACATCTTCCAGATCTGCACGTTCGGATCCGTTAATACGGAAATGATATTGTCAAGCGTCGGCGGGATCGGCAGCGATACCGGTTTGCTTCTGATGACATCCGTCGTCTTGAAAATATTGATCACGGCAAGGTACAGCGGGATAAAAAAGATGACGGCAAGCAGGATCACGATCACGGAAAGGATCGTCTCTCCCTTGTTCTTCTTTGTCTTCATGCCTATACCTCCCATCTCGCAGACAGCTTAAGCTGCAGGATCGATATGACCGCGATGAACACAAACAGGAATACCGCAAGCGCCGAGGAATACCCCAGCATATTATTGCCGAAGGCCTGCGTCACGATATTATAGGAGATCGTTTCCGTGGAATAGCCGGGGCCTCCGTTTGTGATGACCTTTACGATATCGTACTGCTTCATCTCGGTCATGACGCTCATGATCACGGAAACCGTCGCGCCGGGAACGATCATGGGAAGCGTCACATACCGGAAGCTGTCCCAGCCGCTGCCGCCGTCCACGATACAGGCCTCATAAAGCTCCTCCGGCACCGTCTGGATCGACGCAAGATAGAGCACCATATGAAAGCCCATGATCCTCCAGATCTCGATCAGGCATATACTTCTCAAAGCCCCCTTTGTATTGCCGATGTAGTCGTTTACGATCGCTTCGAGGCCCACGGAGGTCAGCACACTGTTTAAGATCCCCGTATAGGAAAGGATCGAGAGCCAGATAAAGGAAATGGCCACCGTACTGATCACATAGGGCAGAAAGAATACGCTCCGCAAAGCGTTCGTAAACCGGCGGGCCTTATTTAAGAGGACCGCGGTAAAAAGGCCGATCACGTTCACGGAGACGCAAACGGTAAGCATGATCCGCAGGGTAACAAATACCGCGTTTAAGAACCGTTCATCCGAAAACATGGCAGTATAGTTCTTAATTCCCGAAAACTGATAGTCCCTGGAAATGCCGTTCCAGTTGGTAAAGCTTAACGCAAAAGCCCCAATGATCGGTATGATCATCAGAAAAGTATATATGATAAGCGCAGGTGCCACAAACAGCGGCGATTTTTTTCTTTGCACGTCTTCCCCCGTCTAAAAACGTTTTCCTGAAACACCAAAGGACCGCCATTTGTGAAAAGTCATATATGCGGCGGTCCTTCGGTTATGATCACAGTAAAAAACTGATTATTTGGCTTCCAACATCTTATTGAACTCTTCGTCCCACTTCTTCAGTTCTTCGTCCACGTCAGAGCCGGTGAAAACATTCTGCAGGGATTTGCAGGTATAATCCTCGAATCCCGAAGGCATGGAAATATCGCCTACCGCCTTCATGATCTCGGTCACAAGCGGGCAGTCATCGTAATTGCTCACGAACTCCGTCTGGATCGGGCCCATGTCATAGAGCACCGGGTTCTTCGTAACGGAATAGGTGCCGTCTGAGGAAAGATACAGTCTGTAAATATCCTCGTTGCCGCCCAGTACATATTCGCAGAATTTAAAGGCTTCGTCCTTATGCGCACAGGTCTCGGAAACGCCCCAGTACTGCGGCATGGTGCAGTAGGAATAAGCACCGGAGGGAGTCGGGACCACAAAGCAGCCAAGCTCATCGGGCGTGATGCCTGCCGCGTCAAAGCTCGGAGCAGCCCAGGCGCCGTCCATGAACATCGCGGTCGCGCCGTCCAGGAATTCGCTCTGCGCCTGCGTATAGGAGAAGGACATGGAGCCCTTGTGGTAATATCCGGCATCCACTAATCCCTGCCATGCCTTTAAGGAATCCGCAATAACAGGATCTGTCCAGGAAAGCTCTCCCTTCAGGATCTGCTCGTTGAAGTTGGGATACTTCGCCATGATCTCGGAGTTGGTCACCCCCGTCCACCAGCCGAAGCTTGTCGCCCAGATATCGGAAGCGCCGGCGCTCATGAGCGGAACCTTGCCGGCATCCATCAGCTTTTCGCAAACGTCTAAGAATTCCTCCCAGGTCTTAGGTTCTTCCGTAATACCGGCCTCTTTGAACTGGTCCTTATGATAGTAGCACTGGTTTCTTAACGCCTTATAGGCCGGAACCAGCGTATGCTTTCCGTTATAGGTCGCGATCGCCGCATCCTCATACTTTTCAAGCAGCTCCTCCGGAACCTCCGCATAGATCCCGTCTGTGGTCGCAAGGTCCACCGGATCCACGTTGATATCCGGCATATTTCCGGCCGCCAGCATCGTCTTTAAGAACTGCGGTCTCGAATCCCCGGTCATCAGTACCTTTTCGATCTTGATCCCCGGATTATCCGCTTCAAAAGCGTCAATGATCTTCTGCCACATTTCGGCCGTATAGTTATCGGTCTCAAAAACAGCCCAGGTCAGTGTAATATCCCCGTCAGATGCTCCTGAGGAACTGCCTCCCGCGGATGCGTCAGATCCCGCCGCAGCCGGTGCGCAGCCGATTGCCAGAGAAGCCAGAACAGAGATACTGAGCAGTAATCCCAAAATCCTCTTTTTCATACCATCCTCCTTTTGGAATAACAAGTTTATCGTAATTCCATTATAGGATTCGGATGGATATGCGTGCAATTTCAAAAACTGTACTTATGTCTATATTATTATACTCGCAGCAGCTCCCTCTTAATCGGCTCTTTTCTTCTGCTCCGTTTCTTCCGAGTAAAAGATCACATTGCTCCGTCCCTGGTCCTTTGCCTCATACAGGGCGTCATCGGCCTGTTTGAACAGGGTTTCCGCCTCCATGCCGTCATCGCCGAAGGCTACGCCCACGCTGACAGTCGCGGGCGGGGTACCCTCCTCTTCCCACTTCAGTCTTTCGTTGATCAGCTCGATCTTCCGCCTGATCAGTTTTTCCAGAGAAGGATCGCTTTTGACCATGATCACCGCCAGCTCGTCGCCGCCGATCCGGCAGATATAGTCCTGATCCCGGAAGCTGCTGAATACCGCGTCGGATACGCGAATTAACACCTTGTCCCCGGCATCATGCCCGAAGGTATCGTTTACCTGCTTAAACTTATCGAGGTCAATCAGTAACAGAGCGGCATTCTCGATATCCACGTTCTGCAGCACATATTCATAGCCTCTGCGGTTATAAAGGCCCGTCAGCACATCATGGGTCGCCTCAAAGGTCAGCTTCTCCCTGCTCTGCAGGTTATTGCGGTGGATCAGGTTATAGGTCTTTGCCAAAAACCGCACCTCATAGGCACCCCGGACGGGCAGATCCTCATCGCTGCGGATCAGCTCCACGCAGTCCCGCAAAGGCGAGATCACAAGACGGGAGGTCAGGAAAACAATCCCGAGCAGGATCGCGATCAGGAAGAAGGTCAGAATATGCTCGACAAACACCTGTTTTTCAAGCCTCTCCTCTTCCGTAAGCTGATTGGCGGAAAGTTCCTGCTCCAGCTCGTCAAGACAACCCTGCATATGAGAATAGATATATTCCTTCTGCGCCCTGTAATCACTGTCAAACAAAAGTCTCCCGGCCTTGGCGATCTTTTCCGTATCCGTCAGGGTCAGATCCTCTGCCGGAAGCTCCAGGTCCCGGATCTCGTCCGGAAAAAGCGACAGATCAAGTCCATAGCCTTCCGCGGCAAGCCTTGCGGCGTAGTATTCCGTCCGCATCAGTTCAAGCGACTGATTCATTGCCTCCTGCAGATTCTGGAGCGCTTCCGTCTCGGCATGATGCTCTTCAAGCTTTGCAAGAGCCCTGTCACGGCGCTTTGTCACCTTTGCTTCCTCGAAATAATTATTCAGATACGCGATCTCCCCGGTAATGGCAAAACAGCGCATCTGCTCCGTCAGATAATCCGAGGCCAGCTGCAGGTCAAAGGAGCTTTTGCGCCAGTCGATCAGCTGCTGCGTTGAGCTGTGTGCCTGCCGGTAGATCATATCGGTCTGATGCATGGCAAAGAAAAGAACAGCAGAGATCAGGCAGGCGATAACGACCATGCTGAGATTCATTTTGCGGAGAGAGATCCCTCTCCTTGCTGTTTTTTTTATGTTTTCCGTTATATTCATATAGTTATCCGTCAATCAGAAAACGCTGTCTGAAACGTTTCACCCCCTATCATACCAAATAATCCCCGATTTACAAGCACAGATTTTCTCCGTCCGTCTGTTCCGTTTGGGAATTTCCTGCCCTTCAGGACACAAAATAGCGCTTTTACGACAATCAAGGTTGAAATCCAATTTTTTTGTGTTATAGTATTACTAATGATACAATATGTTGTATCGGTTTATCAACAGGAGGAAAAAAAATGAACAAGACAGAGTTAATCGACGCAATGGCAAAGGAAACCGGTCTCAGCAAGAAGGATACGGAGAAGGCTTTAAAGGCAATTACGGATACGGTAGCAAAGACGCTGAAGAAGAATGACAAGGTTCAGTTAGTTGGCTTCGGAACCTTCGAGACAAAGAAGCGCGCAGCCCGCACCGGCAGAAATCCGCAGACGGGCAAGGAGATCAAGATCAAGGCTTCCGTTGCTCCCGTATTTAAGGCAGGCAAGGGACTGAAAGATCTCGTAAATAAGAAATAAGAAATAAGAAATAAGGGAAAAGAGAGGCTGCAGGGCCTCTCTTTTTCAGTTTTCCGATGTGATATCGATGATAACGTATTCCGATCTTGTTCCGGTCTTAAACAGGATCTCCCAGTCGGAGATCCCGGAGGTCACGATGAAATCCGTTCCGCTTCTGTTTTCATGACCATAGGTCCTGTCATTGATATGAAACCACTCGCCGACATAGGTAATGGGAATGAGCTGCCCGCCGTGGGTATGGCCGGATACGACCAGATCCGCTGCGGAAGCCGCCTCATTTTCATAGTCGTTTGGCTCATGATCCATCACGATGATGTATTTTTCCTGGTCAAGCCCCGCAAGCAGCGCAGCCATGTCCTTCCGCTCCCCATGGGCGGAATCCTTACGGCCCACGATATAAAATCTGTCGTCAATGAGCTCCGAAGCATCCTCGAGAACATGAACGCCGTTCTCAAGCAGCGCATCTTTAAGCTCTTCCGCCGTAAAGTCTCTCCGGTTCGCGTAGCCCTTGTCGTGATTGCCGTAAGCGTAAAAAACGCCGTAGGGAAGTTCAAGCTCTCCGAGCGCCCTGCAGGCCCTGAGCATATCCTCCCTGCAGGAAGCGTCGTCCACAAAGTCACCGGCGATCAGAAGCATATCCGGCGACTGTTCCCCGATCTTCTTTATATGAGCGGCAAAGCCCTCTCCGTCAAAGGTCGTGCCGATATGAGAGTCGGCGATCATCGCGACTCTTAAAGCTTCCACGGGTTTATCCGTTGTAAGCGTATAGTCCTTCTGCCAGACATGATGGCAGAGGACCCAGGCAATGATAAGATATAAAAAGGCCGTGACGATCGCAAGCCACCCCTGCCGGTTCACGGAGGAATCCTCTTTAAGATGCCCTTTAAGGAGCCGGAGGATCAATCCGAAGAGCAGGAAGAAAAGCATGACATGCAACAGGATCACCATCGCGTTCATAAACGAAAAGAGCAGACAGGCAAGCGCGAAAAAAAAGGCTATGATCAGAAATGAAATAACGGCAGAAAGAAGCTTTCTGCCGCCGGAAAGCACCTCTACCGCGTGAAAACGCCTGACGGCAGCCGTCATATAGATGACGCCCGCCGCCGTCGCTATGATGATCGATCCGAAAATGATGAGCCACATATATGATCTATGTCTCCAGGTCCAGCTGCTCCGATGCTTCCTTTAACAGGCTGATGATCGGCAGATGCTGGGGACATACGCGTTCGCACTGGCCGCAGGCAACGCAGTCGCCCGCCTTCCCGCCTCTTTCGGCAACGCCCTTATAGAAGTTCTTCGCCCTCCAGTCATCCGGATAACGCCTTAAGGTATTCGCGGCCCTGAAAACGTCCGGAATGCTGATCTTCACCGGGCAGCCCGGCGTACAGTACTTGCAGGCTGTACAGCCGATCTGCTTTGACGCAAGCACCTCATCCGTCACTTCGTTGATCAGACGCATTTCATCATCAGTTACCGGTTCGAAATCCGTGAAGGTTTTAATATTGTCATCCACCTGCTCTTCTGTGGACATGCCCGAAAGGATCGTCATTACGCCGGGGAGCGAACCGACATAGCGAAGTGCCCAGGACGCCACCGAGCTCTCCGGTCTTTCCGCCTTGAATTTCGCCTCGATCTCAGGCGCCATATTCGCAAGCATGCCGCCTCTGACCGGTTCCATGATGATGATCGGGATATTTCTCTTAAGCAGTATCTGGTACAGGCTTTCCGATCTGACCACGGGATTGGTCCTGTCGAGGTAATTTAACTGGATCTGCACAAATTCGGTCTCGGGATGGTCATCAAGGAGCTTCGTTAAAAGCTCGGGGCTTCCGTGGAAGGAAAAGCCGAAATGCCGGATCTTTCCCTCCTCCTTTTTCTTTAAGCCCCACTCGAAGGCGCCGTACTCCTCGTACTTCTCGTAATTGGGGCCTTCCTCGATGGAATGCAGCAGATAGAAGTCGAAATAATCCACCCCCGCTCTTTCGCACTGTTCGTTAAAGATCTTATCCATATCACCGGCCTGCTTCATTTCCCAGGCCGGGAGCTTCGTGGCGAGCATATAGCTCTCCCTGGGATACCGTTTTACCAACGCCTCCCTGGCGGCCACCTCCGACTTTCCTCCGTGATAAACATAAGCCGTATCAAAATATCTGATCTCTGTTTTCATATACCGGTCGACCATGTCCTTCACGCGGTCAAGATCAACCTCTCCGTCCTTCTCCGGAAGCCTCATAAGGCCAAAGCCGAGCTTCGGCATTCTGCTCAGATCAATGCTCATTGCTGTCCCTCCTGTGATGCGGTCCTCCGCCTGCGCTGTGCCGGTCTGTTTTCCGTCCGGATCACGCACTTTTTTCGTCCCAATACAGTTTCAGGTATAATGGTCAAAACCTATACATATTTTCATTGTATATCTTTTTTTGATAAAAGCAAGTACTTTTCCCACCCCGTCGTAAGCAGGAAATCAGCGAAGCGATCCGCCTCCTCAAAGCCGAAAACCGGGACGTCCGGTTCCAGGATAAGCTCGTCATCCGTGATCACAGCAACGCACTCGTTAAGCGGTATCCGCGGCGGTTTTTTCAGCTCACGGCGGTGCAGAAGGATCTTCGGCCAGATACCCCTTTCATATCCCTCCAAAAGGATCAGGTCCACGTCCCGGATCCCCTGTAAAAAGTCCGGCAGCGCCACCGGTTCATTGACAAGAAGCGCCGCGTGAGTCCCGCTTACGATTCCGGTAAGGACCGCCCCCGCGTCTGTCATCCGTTTCGTGTCCTTTCCCTCCTTATCCATCGAAAAATCGTGCCCGTCATGCTTGACGGCCGCAACCCGGTATCCCTTATCCGAAAGGATCCCGATCAGCTTTTCGAGAAAAGTCGTCTTTCCCGTATGACTCCACGCGATAAATGAAAATATCGGGATTGTCTCTTTTTTACGATCGTCTACCATGTTATCCTGTATACCGTTACCTCCGCTCCCGCAGGCAGCGCATCCGAGCCGGCGGGGATCTCCGCCATCAGGTCAAAATCGGAAAACGACCGTAACATCCCGTTTCCCTGATGATCATTTTCCGCAAAAAACGCCCGTCCGTCCGAAAGCAGGAGCCTTCCCCTGAGGAAACGGGTCTGCCCGCTCTTTTTCTTCATCGGGTACAATAGCGGCAGCTTCATGCATGCCGGCTCCGTATCCGTTCTGCCGCATATTTTCTTAAGCGCCGGCATACAGACCGCAAAGAAAGCGGTAAATGCCGCGCCAGGATTGCCGGAAAGGCAGAGTATGAGCGTCCGCCCCGCTTTCTCCTTTGACATGACGCCTGCGGCCGTACAGGATCCGGGCTTCATGCGTATTTCCGAAAGGATCGTCTCCGCCCCCGCACAGGCAAGCGCGGTTTTCGCGTAATCCTTATCCCCCACTGAGACGCCGCCTGTCATAACGATCAGATCGTTCTTCAGAGAATGCTCCCGGAGCTTTTCCGTGATCCTTTCTGCGTCATCCGAAAGCAGCTCGCATCCGGTTACTTCAAATCCGAGCTTCTCAAGATACGCTGTCAGCATCACGGAAACGGATTCATAGATATGGCCGGACGGCAGGGGCTGCCCCGGCAGTGTCAGTTCCGATCCCGTCACGATAACAGCCACCCGCGGTTTTCTGTATACAAGGCAGCTTCCGATCCCCTGAGTCGAAAGAAGGCCGAGCATCGGAGGGGTGATCCTCTGTCCGCGCGTGATCAGCCGCTCTCCCGCAGAAAGCTCCTCGCCGCAGCGGATCACATTGGTCCCGGCAGGGTACGCCGCCGGTATCGTCACCGCATCCTCCGTAAAGGATGTCAGTTCATAATTAATGATGCAGTCCGCTCCGGGCGGAAGCGCCGCCCCCGTCATAATGCGGTATGCCTCTCCTTTTTTGACGGGTATCTCCGTTACATCCCCGGCATAGAGAACACCCAGTACCCTGAGCACTGCCGGCTTTTCCCGGGACGCGGATACCGTATCCTCCGCCCGGAAGGCATAACCGTCATAGGGGCTTTTATCAAAGACCGGCAGCGGTATTTTCGCGAAAACATCCTCCGCCGCCACTCTGCCGGCAAGATCCTTAAGCGCTGTCTCTTCTTTTGATACCGGCTCTGCAGCGGCCTTCAGCGCGCAGGCGGCGGCAAGCGGTTCCATGCGGTTCCGCGTCAGCGGCCGCGTGGAATTTTCCTGAAAACTCCACATGAAGGAATCGCTCTGCGATTCTTCCATTCCCCGCGTTTTCGCGTCAGCGGCCGCGTGAAATTTCCCTGAAAATTCCACATGAGAGAATCGCTTTGCGATTCCTCCCTCTTTCGGGGAAATGATCCGCTCTGTCGAAGCAGACCGGCGCGGGCATAGGTCCATCCTGGTATTCAGATTCCGGAAGGTCTCCTCTCCTCTTACAAAGGCAGCCGCGGGGATCTCCCGTACCCTGCAGGTCTGAATAAAATCCATCATCCTGCGGGTTCCCTGCCGGTAAGCCGCCCGGACCCTGTCCCTGAGCGCGGACCGGTAAACAGCCGCGAGAGGCTCAAAGCCCTTCTCCGTGACCGGAATGATCACCTCCGTATCCGGATCCGCGTACGACAGCAGTGTTTCCATCGTCTCCGCATCCACATACGGCATATCCACGGCGCAGACCGCCGTCCATTCCGTTCCGGAAGCCGCCAGTATACTGACAAGCGCACAAAAAGGACCCTGATTTTTCTCCGGGTCCGTAACGCGCCGGATATTCAGTTCCTTAAGCTGCTCCTCGTTCCTGACGGAAAGAAAGATCTCCTCAAAAGCCTGAAACTGCCTGAGTTTTCGATCGATCAGCCGTTCCCCTTCAAAGACGAGCACAGCCTTATCCGTGCCCATCCGCACGCTGTTGCCGCCGCAGAGGATCGCGGCGCTGCAACGCTTCAATCCCATTTCCTTCATAGGTCCGCGCATCATCTCCTGTCAGAAATGTATCATATACGCGGACTTTTTTCAAGGAATCAGCACCTTGCTTTCTGCCGGAAATTCCTGTTATACTGTTATACATAAAAAGGAAATGAACGGTCCAAAAGCCAGACCGGCGCGGAAAGGAAAAGGGACATTGAAAAAAGAACTGCCGAAAAAAAGAATAGCGATGTCTTTACTTGGCGTGATCATCTGCGCCGTCAGCGTCGGGATCTTTAAGATCGCCGCCCTGGGCGTGGATCCGTTCCAGTCGTTCATGGCGGGGCTCGATGCGCTCGTCCCGGTAAGCTTCGGTACGCTCTATGTCATCGCAAATGCCGTGCTGCTCCTTTTTGCGCTCATATTTGACCGGCATTATATCGGCATCGCCACCTTTATCAACCTTTTTCTGCTCGGCTATATCACACAGTTTACCTATGATTTTCTGCAGACAGTGATCGTCGATCCCTCTGTCCCCGTGCGGATCGTCTGTCTGGTGATCGGCGTTGTGGTGATCTGCTTCGGATCGGCATTCTACATGACCGCGGATCTCGGCGTTTCCACTTATGACGCGATCGCCCTGATCATCTGCCATACCTGGAAAAAGGGGAAATTTCAATATGTCAGGATCGCCACCGATATCGTCTGCGTCATCCTGGGCGCCGTACTCTTTCTTCTGTCCGGCGGTAAACCGGGCGAGATCCCGATGATCATCGGCATCGGAACGATCATCACGGCCTTCTTTATGGGGCCGCTGATCGAATTCTTCAACGTACATGTCGCGCGCCCCATGCTCAGGGATAATGAATGATCAGATCTGCCTGTAAGATCAGTTCCCTTCCCGGCGGGCGGACCGCATCATTTCCTGAAACGTCACGGTCTTCTGCTTCTTTTCGGGGATCAGCTCCGGATGGATCGGCGAGACCCCGATCGTGATCTCCTCCAGTACATCCAAAAGCACCCGGACCGTATCTAATGAGGTAAACATCGTAACATTGTTTTCCGCGGCACATCTGCGGATCGCTTCCCCGTCTTCGTAATGCACGCCTGACAGGATCGCCCTGGTATTGATCACGTAGCTGACATAGCCGGCGCGGATCGCCTGCAGGATCTCCGTGCTCCCTTCACTGAGCTTTTTCAGCACTCTGGTACGGATCCCGTTGGCCTTTAAAAATTCCGCCGTTAACGTCGTTCCCTCGATATTAAAGCCCAGCTCATAAAAACGCCTGATCAAAGGCAATGCCTCGTCCTTGTCTTCATCGGCCAACGTCACGATCACGGTTCCGTAATTCTGCATCCTGACGCCGGAGGCGATCAGCGCTTTGTAGATCGCTCTGTGGAGCTTTTTGTCATATCCGATGGCCTCCCCGGTTGATTTCATTTCCGGCGAAAGGTAGGCATCCATCCCATGGAGCTTTGAAAAAGAGAACGCCGGCGCCTTGACGTACCACATGGAAGGAACAGAAGGCTTTATATCCTGTGATCGCAGGGACAGTCCTAACGCCACCCTTGTCGCGATATCTGCAAGCGGTATCCCCGTCGCCTTTGATAAAAACGGTACCGTACGGGAGGAGCGGGGATTGACCTCGATAATGTATACATTGTCATTTCTGTCCACAATGAACTGGATATTGAAAAGACCTATGATCCCAATCCCGATACCCAGTTTTTCCGTATATTCCCGGATGGTCTGCTGCACCTTTTCGGAAACGCTGTAGGTCGGAAAAACACTGATCGAATCTCCCGAATGCACCCCCGTCCTTTCCACGAGCTCCATGATGCCGGGAATGAAGACCTCTTTACCGTCGCAGATCGCGTCGACCTCGAGCTCCCGCCCGGAAATATACTGGTCGATCAGAACCGGATGGATCTCCTCGCCGGAAAGCGCGAAAGCATTGTTCAGATAATCCCGTAGTCTTTCGTTCTTCGCCACGATCTGCATCGCTCTTCCGCCTAACACAAAGCTCGGGCGTACGAGAACGGGATATCCGATCTCCTCCGCTTTCCGCAGGCCTTCCTCGACAGTAGTCACCGCGATGCCTTTTGGCATCGGAATATGGAGCCTCTGCAAAAGCGCTTCGAACAGCTCTCTGTCCTCTGCCGTATCGATGGCCTCAAGCCCCGTTCCGATCAGCCGGACGCCTCTCTGCGAAAGAGGCCCCGCCAGATTGATCGCGGTCTGTCCGCCTAAGGACGCGATCACCCCGACAGGCTTTTCCCACTCGATCACATGCATCACATCCTCCGTGGTCAGCGGCTCAAAATAAAGCTTGTCCGCGATGGTATAATCGGTGGATACCGTCTCGGGATTATTGTTGATGATGATCGCCTCGTATCCTGCCTCCTGAATGGTTTTTACCGCGTGGACAGTCGAATAGTCAAATTCGATCCCCTGCCCGATCCGGATCGGACCGGCGCCGAGCACAATGATCTTTTCCCGTTCTGAAAGGACCGATTCGTTCTCCTCCTCATAGGAAGAATAAAAATACGGTACATAGCTCTCAAATTCCGAGGCGCAGGTATCGATCATCTTGTAGACCGGCCGGATCCCACGCCTGAGTCTTTCCTCATAGAGCTCCTTTTCCGGCATATCCCATAACCGGGCGGCCTCTCTGTCGCTGAAGCCCATTTTCTTGGCGCGTTCAAGCTCCGTATAATCGGATCTGTGCTCCTTCAGTCTTTTCTCTTCTTCCGTGATCAGCCGGAGCTTATCGATAAAAAAGAGATCGATCCCCGATGCCGCATGGATCCTTTCCGGCGCGATCCCTCTGCGCAGCAGCTCCGCTGCCGCGCAGAGCCTTTCGTCCGTTCCCTCGCCGATAAAGGCGAGCAGCTCGCTTTCGGAATAGGTATCAAATTCAGGCAGGTAAACATGGCTGAGTCCCGTTTCCAGGGAGCGGATCCCCTTTAGCAGGCTCTCTTCAAAGGTCCTGCCTACGCTCATGACCTCTCCCGTCGCCATCATCTGCGTCCCGAGCCTGTGGGCAGCGTTTGTATGCACCTCCTCCCGCGCCGTCTGATATTTGTCAAAGGCAAACCGGGGGAGCTTACAGACCACATAGTCAAGGGCGGGCTCAAAGGAAGCCGGCGTATTCGCTAACATGATCTCGTCAAGGCTCATGCCCACGGCGATCTTTGCGGATACTCGCGCGATGGGATAGCCGCTTGCCTTGGAGGCAAGGGCTGAGGAACGGGAAACCCGGGGATTTACCTCGATCAGATAATACTGCATGGATACGGGATCTAACGCAAACTGCACATTGCACCCGCCCTCGATCTTCAGGGCGCGGATAAGCTTCAGGGCACTGTCCCTGAGCATCTGATACTCTCTGTTTGTGAGGGTCTGGGTCGGACAGACCACAACGGAATCCCCTGTATGGATCCCGACGGGATCCAGATTCTCCATGGCACACACGACTACCGCCGTGTCATTCTTGTCCCGCATGACCTCAAACTCGATCTCTTTATAGCCCTTCACGCTTTTTTCTATGAGCACCTGTCCCACAGGCGAAAGCTCCAGGCCATGGGACAGAAGCTTCCTTAACTCCTCTTCGTCAGCCGCAAAGCCGCCGCCTGTCCCCCCCAGTGTAAAGGCAGGTCTTAAGACCACGGGATACCCGATCTGCTCTGCCGCCCGGACGCCCTCCTCAAAGGAGGAGCAGATCTCCGATGGCAGAACGGGCTCCGCAAGGGACTCGCACAATTCCTTAAACAGCTCCCGGTCCTCCGCACGACGGATGCTTTCCACGCCTGTCCCGAGAAGCCTTACATGGCACTCGGAAAGGACCCCTTTATCGGATAGCTGTACAGCCAGATTCAGGGCCGTCTGTCCGCCCAGACCGGCGATCAGGGCATCCGGCCGCTCATAGCGCAGGATCCTGGCCATATATTTTAATGTCAGAGGCTCCATATAAACCCGGTCAGCCATCGAGGGGTCGGTCATGATCGTTGCCGGGTTTGAATTGCAGAGGATCACCTCGTAGCCCTCCTCCTTAAGCGCCATACAGGCCTGGGTACCGGCATAGTCAAACTCCGCCGCCTGCCCCACGACGATGGGGCCCGATCCGATCACACAGATTTTTCTGATTCCCTGTTCCTTCATAAATGAGTCCTTCTTTCCTTCCTGCGCTGCTTAATCATTTGCCATCATTTCAATAAATCTTTGAAAAAGATAGCCGCCGTCGTGCGGACCCGGCGCCGCCTCCGGATGGTACTGCACGCCGAAAGCCCTGTCCGCTTCGCAGCAGACGCCTTCCACCGTATGATCCAGAATATTGATATGCGTGATCTCAAGCGGCGTGTTCCTTACGCTCTCCGCCGAAACGGCATAGGAATGGTTCTGGGAGGTGATCTCGATCTTTCCGCCTGCCAGCGCCTTTACCGGATGATTCCCGCCGCGGTGGCCGAATTTCAGTTTGTAGGTCTTTGCCCCGTATGCCAGGGAAAGGATCTGATGCCCCAGGCAGATCCCAAAGACCGGGCACTGTCCGATCAGCTTTTTAACCGTCTCCTTTACCGCAGGACAGTCGTCGGGATCTCCCGGTCCGTTGGAAATAAAAATGCCCTCCGGTCTGAAGGACAGAATTTCCGAAGCGGCAGTATTCCAGGGTACGACGGTCACGGAAATACCCGCTTCCGTAAAGGAGCGGACGATATTTTGCTTCATACCGCAGTCGATCGCGACAATATGATGTTTTTCATCCTTAACGATATATTCGCGGATACGCTTCCCGCTGACACGGGAAACCGCGTCGTGCTTTGGTTCAAAGGCCCTGAGTCTTGCAAGCGCCTCCCCGGTCTTCGTCTCCGGGGAGGTCAGCATGACCGGCATGCTGCCGGCATCCCTGACTGCTCTGACCAGCTTCCTCGTATCCGTTCCCGTCACGCCGCAGACCCCGAAGCGTGCCATCACGGCTGAAAGCGTTTCCGTGCTTTTATAATGTGACGGGCAGTCATTATAGTCCCTGACGATCATGACGCCGGGACCCATGATGGCTGATTCAAAATCCTCGGGATTGATCCCGTAATTCCCGATCAGGGGATAGGACATCACCACCGCCTGATCCGTGTAGGAGGGATCCGACAGGATCTCCTGATATCCGGTCATCGAGGTATTAAAGACAAGCTCATAGATGCCGTTGATCTCAAGGCTGCCAAAAGCTGTTCCCGGATATTCCTCTCCGTTTGAAAGCACAAGCTTTCTCGCCATACTGTCCTCTGTCACGGGCACCGTATGGTCTTTTCGCAAATCCTTCACCATGTTCATCTCCTAACGTCTTACTCCTTCCGCAGCCTCAAGCAGTCCGACAAAGAGCGGATGCGCCTTATTGGGCCTGCTTTTAAATTCCGGATGAAACTGAACGCCGATATAAAACGGATGTCCGGGCAGCTCCACGGTCTCGACCAGGCTATCGTCGGGCGACAGGCCGGACAGGCAAAATCCCGCTTTCTGCAGCGGCTCCCGGTAGGCATTGTTAAACTCATAACGATGTCTGTGGCGCTCGGTGATATTATCTGTCCCATATAAGAGACGTATTTTGGTTCCCTCCTGCAGCATGCAGGGATAGGCACCCAGCCTGAGCGTCCCTCCCTTATCGATGGCATCGCTCTGTCCCGGCATAAAGTCGATCACCTTATGCTCGCAGAGCTCATCAAACTCGCCGGAATTGGCATCCGGGATCCCTGAAACGTTCCTCGCATATTCGATCACGGCGATCTGCATCCCCAGACAGATGCCCAGATACGGCAGATCATGGATCCTTGCGTACTGCGCGGTGAGGATCATCCCCTCGATCCCGCGGTCTCCGAAGCCGCCCGGCACGATCACGCCCTGTACGTCCGAAAGTGCTCCGGCCACGGTTTCCGCCGTGATGCTTTCGGAATCGATCCATTTGATATTTACATGGGCCGACCGCTCATAGCCTGCGTGATGCAGCGCTTCCGCCACGGAAAGATAAGCATCGTGCAGCTGTACATATTTCCCGACGAGGGCTATGGTCAGCTCCTCCTTCCGCTCCCTGATCCTTTGGATCAGCTCCTCCCATTCCGTCAGATCCGGTTTTTGGGCCGTAAGTCCAAGCTCTCTGCAGACCACATCCGAGAAATGATATTTCTCGAGCATGAGCGGCGCTTCGTAAAGGATCGGTACCGTTACGTTTTCGATCACGCAGTCGGGCCGCACATTGCAGAAAAGCGCTATCTTCTGGAAGATCTCCTTCTTCAGCGGCTCATCGGTCCGGAGCACAATGATATCCGGATGGATCCCGAGCCCCTGCAGCTCCTTGACGGAGTGCTGGGCAGGTTTTGTTTTATGCTCCTCCGATGCCTTCAGATAGGGCACTAATGTCACATGAATAAACAGGCAGTTTTCCTTACCGATCTCAAGGGAAATCTGCCTGACTGCTTCAATAAAGGGCTGGGACTCGATATCGCCGATGGTACCGCCGATCTCCGTAATAACGATATCCGAGCCCGTCTTCTTCCCGACCCGGTAGATAAAATCCTTGATCTCGCCTGTGATATGCGGGATCACCTGCACCGTGGAGCCAAGATATTCGCCTCTTCTCTCCTTGTTGAGGACGTTCCAGTAAACCTTTCCCGTGGTCAGGTTGGAATACTGGTTCAGATCCTCATCGATGAACCGCTCGTAATGTCCGAGATCCAGATCGGTTTCCGCCCCGTCCTCGGTCACGTAGACCTCGCCATGCTGATAGGGGCTCATGGTCCCCGGATCCACGTTAATATAGGGATCCAGCTTCTGCGCGGCCACCTTTAACCCTCTTGCCTTTAAAAGTCTTCCGAGGGAGGCCGCCGTGATCCCCTTTCCGAGCCCGGATACGACACCTCCTGTTACAAAAATGTATTTTGTCATCGTCGCTCCCCCTTATATCTTTCAATGTATTATCACACAAAAAAGAGTAACCGCCCCTGCATCCAGTGGAACGCGGTTACTCCTTTGCAACCAAGCTCTGTAAAATATGCCTATAACATATCACCCTTCCTCCGGCCTGTCAACCGTGTCTTGTATTTTTCAATATTTCACTGCACCTTAACCTCTCCTGCCAATACCCGTTTGTAATCCGCAAGGTTCTCCTGTAGAAGTGCCGGTGTGTCCAGCTCATACGGACAATGTGACTTACATTTATTGCAATGCAGGCAGTTTTCGATCTTTTGCATTTCCTTCTGCCAGTATTCGCTCAGCCATGCTGCTGAGGGTGCCCGCCGCAGCATCAGTGAGATGCGCGCGCATTGATGGATGGTGATCCCCACCGGACATGGCTCGCAGTAACCGCACCCCCGGCAGAAATTGCCGGCAAGCTCCTTCTGTTCCTTTTCAATAAATGCTTTAATCTCTCCCCCGAAAGCAGGCGTATCTTCCATATAGGAAAGCCACTCCTCAAGCTCTGCTTCCGTCTGAATGCCCCATATCGGCAGCGCATTCGGATATTCCGTCATAAAAGCCATCGCTGCTGCCGAATTCGTGATCAGTCCTCCTGCCAGGGCTTTCATGCAGACAAAGCCCACGTCATGCTCGTCACAAGCCTGCACCAGACGTTTCTCCTGTTCTCCCGCAAGATAGGAAAATGGAAACTGCATCGTCTCATAAAGCCCCGATTCCACAGCTTCGAAAGCCAGTCCGATCTTATGCGCCGTCGCCCCGATATACCGGATCTTCCCCTGTTCCTTTGCTTTCAGCATGCACTCATACATCCCGGTTCCGTCGTCAGGGCGATAACACTGTTCAATGCAATGGAACTGGTAGACGTCGATATGATCGGTTTTCAGATTCTTTAAAGACGTTTCCAGATCTGTCCAAAAATCCTCCGGCGTCTTTGCCATTGTCTTGGTGGCGATAAAAATCTGTTCCCGGACATCCGACAGTGCCGCGCCGATCTTCTCTTCACTGTCAGAATACGCGCGGGCTGTATCAAAATATGTCATGCCGCCCTCGTATGCTTTCCGCAAGATCCGAACGGCATCATCCATGGCGCGCCGCTGGACCGGCAATGCGCCAAAAGCGTTCTGAGGGCTTATGATGCCCGTTCTTCCTAATCTGACATTCTTCAATGTTCGTACCTCCTCGTATGGCTGCCATTTTTAAGGCACCGTTTATTCTTGTAATTACCGACCCGATATACATACATTATACTTCTTTGAGCTAACTCTATGTCAATAAGTTTCTATATCAAGTCAGCGCATCAATTCAAACATAAGAATGGTATTGCGAATCTCATACCTCAGTTGCGTCTTGATCCCGGCGCGCGCCATCGAAAAATAATTTTGCCACAACCGATATTCATCCGTATAAAATATTAGAAAGCCATTAACATCGACTATAATAGTAGGTAGGTACACTCAATGAAACTCATAGGCGACCTGAAGAAACAAGCGGAAACCGAAAGCACCAGGGAAGGCAGGAAGATACTGATAGAGAAGGCGGGGATGAAGCTGACCGACGATGATAGCCCTCACAACTTCAAAACAGCTATCAGTTCTTCGCCATCCATTTCTCCGGTTTCAGTAAAGCCGAATGAACTATATAGCTTCCGGGCAGCTTCATTTTCCGGCTCATATGACAGCCAACAGTATTCAGCCGCTCCGCAGGGAAGTGTGGATATATATTCCAGGGCGAGTCTGAGAGCTTCCTTGCCATAACCTTTGCCCTGGTATGCCTGATCGATCATAAGACGCCAGAGATTGTAATTTCCTTTAGCAATCTCTGGAGCATCTTCCCAGTAATCGTCAACATCAAAGCCGATCATAAGAAATCCGACCGGTGTATCCTCATCATAAACAAACCTTTGCGGATTGTTAGGCAGGTATAGGGGATGACTGCCGATTAACTGTTCTCATAACAGATTGATTAGTTTTCTGCTTAAAGCATTGAAAATACTGGTTTTCAGAACCTTGAAACATGCTTTTTCCTCTTGAAATTTCACCTCAAGCCATGCTATAATAATTAGGTAGGATAGGCAGGCGAGAGGAGTAAGCATCATGGGCAAATATTCAGTACCGGAAGAAATCCGGAAAATGCGTCCCGCCGGGACAACCGTTAAAAATATCAAGGGCCACTATTATGTTTATGAATACACTTCAACAAGTGTTAAGGTTGAGCTT
>JAILQQ010000008.1 GCA_024698885.1 Lachnospiraceae bacterium
CATACCACCACCACAGCCATGACCGTGATGCCTTTCATGCTTATTGTCCAGCTGATCTTTGCCGGATATTTCAGTATACCCGCTGCATTGAAGGATTTAACGGATATGATGATCTCCAAATGGGGTATCCAGAGCCTGTGCGCCCTTGGGCAGTACAATGACCTTCCGGCAGTCCTGATCTGGAGCAGGATGAGAGCTGCAGGAAATGTGGATTTCGGGGGGATGATCAGCCTTTCCGAGGTGATGGATCTTGTTGAAAAAAACGGCATGAGGGATAAGTTTCTTTCAGAGCTGGGAAGAGCAAGCCAGAATCCGGATTATGTTTCCTCGGCGGAAAACCTTATCTCATGTTGGGGACATCTTCTGGCTTTCATTATCATCTTTTCGTTTATCACGATCGTCTTTATGGAATTCATTGACAGAGACAAGCGTTAACCGGCATATCCGAAAAAACCGTGCTCCCTTAAGAAGCTTACGGAATCCTTTACCCCCTTAATTCCGCCCACTTCAAGGGTTAATACAGTATCTCTGTCAAGTCCCCTCCAGAGAGCATCCGCCTCTTTCCAGTCAACAGTACCCCGGCCAAGTGTCAGGTGATCATCATAGATCCCTTCATTGTCAGAGAGATGGAGATACACGATCCATTCTCCCAGTTCTTCAAACCACTGTCTTAAGCTGATACGTGAATAATTGGCATGACCTATATCCAGACACACGCCTATCCGTGGATCATTGATCCTCTTCATCAGCTGTCTTATGGGTTCTGCATCAATGTCAAAGCTGTTTTCTATATAAATATTAAGGTCAAAAGCGTCCGCAAGTCCCTGATAAAAATCAGCACAGACATCCGCCCAGTTTTCAAGATAGGCTCCCCTTAAGACAGGAAAGCAGCTGCTGTGAAAAATAACATTTGATGCCCCGACTGCTTTGGCTGTTTCCATGCTTTGCCGGCATCTCTTTTCGGAAAGCTCCCGGAACAGGGGATCTCCGCTTGCGGGATTTACGTCTATAAATACCCCGTGCAGAGAGGTTGTGCGTCCATTCGAACCATACCACTTCATATAATCATCAAACAGCCCGTCCTCAGAGAAAACGGGCTGTAATGAAAGTTCCAGTGCTTCATAACAAAGACTCATATCCGACGCAAGCGCATCCCATTTGTCCTTATCATCGTAGACCGGCTGTATCTGCGTTAAAACGTTGTGTTTATAAGTTGATGTAGATCGCATCATACTCCCTGACTTCGGTTTTAACTTCCTCGCTGACCTCCTGACCCTTGTCCTCAGCGTCTGACAGTCTGAAGAGAATACCGCAGGCCGACATATATTCACCGGTCAGGACTCTGAGCCTGTGTGACAGGTATGAAAGGATCATCTCGATCTTCATGGGATTCTTTTCAAATAATTCCTTAAGATCATTCTCACTTATCATTTCTATCGTTGTGCCATCTTCAAGGGCAACCGCGGTCCCGCTTCGTCTGGACTGCTCAAGCATGCCCATTTCGCCGAAGAACTGATTAACACTAAGCTTGGTCAAAAGTCTCTCTTTCGGCGTACCGTAATCCTTGTATATACCAACAGATCCCATATGGATATCATACATGCAGCCGCCGCTTTCACCGTCTCTGAAGATAACGGTCCCGTCCGAATATGTTTCTACCTTTGAAGAATAGCCACCGGCATGATCTTTCTGCTCAAGTTTCCTCTTAGTCTCGGCACTGATCTTTTCCGCGTTTTTATTCCTCTTATAAACGGAAGCGAATTTACGGATCTTTTCTATAAGACTCTCGCTCCTGTCGCTGTTATCATCCATGCTGATATGGAGATCTTTTATGGTTTTACTAACCTCTCCGTAATCGGCAGACAAAACATGGATTCGTCCGCACAGGCTCTTCATCACTTCTATGACCTTTTCAGGCTGGGTCTTAAAATACTCTGTAAAACTACCTGCCGGTATTTCCTCCGCCTTTACATCTTCTATGGCAACGGCCGTAGCACTCCGGGGATAAGACTCTATCACAGCCATCTCTCCGAATATCTTGCCTTTCCCGAGTTCTGTAAGCAACTGCTGCCCTTCTTCTCCGTATGCGGCATAGATTCCTACTATACCCTCATTTATCTGAAATAAGGTATCACCGTTATCCCCTTCGCGGAAAATGACCTCGCCTTTTTTGAACCGCTTCTCTGCCATAAAACACCTTCCTCCTTCCGGAAACTATATTTTTTTATATTGTATTCCATACGATTTTACAGGTCAAGAATCATTGACTACACTATTTTTACAAACTATAATGGGTAGCGCAAAAAATCATTTAACAAAAAAGAAATGGAGATGACCAAATTGAAAAAAGTAATAAGGAAAATCCTCGCCGGTATTCTGGCGGCAACCTGTGTAATTAGCATGTCGGTACCCGCCATGGCCGATGACGCGACACCTCAGGTATTTGTAAACTTTATCTGCGGAGGCAATTCAACAGGACAGTACGTTCCTGCCGGATCCGATGTTACAGCACCCGCTGTTCCTCTTGTAGGCGGACACACTTTCTGCGGCTTCGACAAATCCCTTAAGAACGTGACCGTAAACACCACTTATACCGCGATCTATATGCCTGACAGCGCCGGAGAAGCAGCTATCGCTGCAAAGAAAGCTTCACTTCCCACTCCCGCAGTTACGGCTACAACCGTCGCGAACCCCGCAGCTGCTCCTTCCGTACCGGCAGCTACAGCAGCTCCTGCCACGGCTCCTGCAGCAGCTGCAAATACAACCGGAATTGACGCAAATGCTCTGGCAGCTCTTTTACAGGCTCAGCAGGCCGCAGTACAGACAGCCAAGGCAGCGGCTCCTGCAGCACCGGCTGCAGAAACACAGCCTGCTCCCGAGCAAAAGCCCGAAGCAGCGCCCGCAGCACAGGCTCCCGCAGCTCAGGCTCCTGCCGCTCCGGTCGTTACAGGTCTGCCGGGATGGGCTGTAAGCCTTCACGGTGTTGATGCCGCAGGCTGCGCCGAGGTTTACAAGTACTGGAAGACCGTTAAGAATGCTGACGATGCCACGATCCAGGGAAACTGGGATGCGCTCCTTAACCACTACGCAGGACACGGAACCGTCGGCTGGTAATTTTTAAATATCAGATCCTTGCGACCCCGCTCTCTATTGCCGCTTTTGCCACGGCTTTTGCGACCGCGGGTCCGACCGCAGGATCAAATGCATATGGAATGATATGGTCCGCATCCAGCTCATTATCCGGGATAATTTCCGAAAGAGCCCTGGCTGCGGCCATTTTCATA
>JAILQQ010000018.1 GCA_024698885.1 Lachnospiraceae bacterium
CGGCGTTAAGGTGGATATTCCGTTACAATCGTATTTCCGCCTGAATGCCGCGGGTGCGGGACAGTTTGAGCATACGCTGATCATCGTTTCGGAGGGCGCGGACCTGCATTTCATCGAGGGCTGCTCCGCCCCGAAGTATAATGTGGCAAACCTGCATGCGGGCTGCGTTGAGCTCTATGTCGGCAAAAACGCGAGACTGCGTTATTCCACGATCGAAAACTGGTCGAAGAATATGTATAATCTGAATACCAAGCGGGCGATCTGCGAGGAAGGCGGCGTGATCGAGTGGGTTTCAGGGTCCTTCGGCTCCCATGTATCCTATCTCTATCCCTCCAGTATCCTGAAGGGAAGAAATTCCCATGCGGAATTTACGGGGATCACCTTTGCCGGAAACGGCCAGAATCTGGATACCGGCGCGAAAATGATCCATATCGGGGAGAAAACCTCCTCGTTCATCAATACAAAATCTATTTCCAAGGCCGGCGGGATCAGTACCTACCGCAGCGCCGTGACTGTCATGCCCAGTGCCAAAGACGCAAAGGCCTCGGTTTCCTGCGCGTCCTTAATGCTTGACGATATTTCGAGATCCGACACGGTGCCCGCCATGGATATCCGCACCGACCGCGCGGATATCGGTCACGAGGCAAAGATCGGCCGGATCAGTGACGACGCGATCTTTTACCTGATGAGCCGCGGGATCTCCGAGGAGGACGCGAAGGCCATGATCGTCAGCGGCTTCGCGGATCCGGTCTCAAAGGAGCTGCCGCTTGAATACGCGGTTGAAATGAATAATCTGATCCAGCTTGAAATGAAAGGAGCGATCGGCTGATGGGAGCAAAAGAAGCGAAAAGCGATTTTGAGCTGAAACTGAACTGCCTGCCTACGCTTACCTGGAATCAGCTCAGGCTGAACCGGACGGATTTCAGCCGGACCCTTGATCTGAACGGAAGAGGAGGCTGCCTGATCCATCATATCCCCGCCGGGGTCATCGTCGGGAGCAGCAGTTGTCAATATTGTCCGGGCTGCCGGGCCACAGAGGAAGAAAAGCTTGATGCCATACAGACCGGCATGGGAAAAGAGGCCGGGCGGTTTTTTGCGGAAAACAGTCACGATACCCTCTTTATCCGGGCCAAATGCGGAAATCATCAGGAAAAACCGTTAAGGCTCAATTATGAGCTTCGAAACGGAGACGGATATGTGGTCAGACAGAGGATCATTGCGGAGGAAGGCAGTGAGCTGACCGTGATCATGGATTATACATCCGATAAAGCGAGTGAGGGCTTCTTTGGCGTGGAGACGCTTTTATACGCGGCAAAGGGCGCGACGATCAATTTGGTAAAGTTACAATTACTGGGCAGAGGCTTCACCCATTTTGAGAATATCGGCGCGGTGGCGGAGGAAGGCGCGAAGCTGAACGTGATCCAGATGATCCTCGGCGGGAAGGACAATTACGCCGGTCTTCATGCGGAGCTTTTGGGAAAACGAAGCTGCTTTGAAGGGAACGTCGGTTATCTCTGCCTTAACGATGAACAGCTGGATATGAATTACTATATCGGGCATATCGGGAAAAAGACCCAGAGCTCCTTAAAGGTAGAGGGAGCGCTGAGAGACCGGGCGGTCAAGACTTTTCGCGGCACGATCGATCTGAAGCGCGGCGCGAAGGGCGCCTGCGGAGACGAGCAGGAGGGTACGCTGCTTCTTTCCGAGGAGGTGCGCAATAAGACCCTGCCGATCATTCTCTGCGATGAGGACGACGTGGAGGGAACCCACGGCGCGTCCATTGGGCGATTGTCCGCGGATACGCTTTTCTATATGCAGAGCAGGGGGATCGATGAGAAGGCGGCGGAGCTTCTCATGACCAGGGCTAAGCTCAATACGATCCAGAACAAGATCGGGGACGAAGAGTCGGTCGGGCGCCTGCAGCATTTCATTCAGGAGTCGTTTGATCATGAATATTAACAATCCATACAGAAAAGATTTTCCGATATTTCGTGACTTTCCCGCAGCCTATCTTGACAGTGCGGCCACGGCGCAGCGCCCGGACTGCGTGATCGAAGCGGAAAAAAGATTTTACGAGACGATGAACGCGAATCCCCTGCGGGGGCTTTACCGGCTTTCCATGGAGGCGACGGAGGCCTATGAAGATGCAAGGGAATCGGCAGCAGGCCTGATCGGCGCAAAAAGCCCCGCCGAGATCGTATTTACGAGAAATTCCACGGAGGCCTTAAACCTCGTTGCCTATAGCTATGCCCTGACCTTTTTAAAGGAAGGGGACGAGATCGTAACGACCGTCATGGAGCATCATTCGAATCTTCTGCCCTGGCAGATGGCCGCGCAGAGAACCGGCGCGGTGCTTAAGTTTCTGGAACCGCTTCCGGACGGAACGCTTCCGGAAGAAGAGATCGACCGGAAGATCACGGAAAAAACGAGGCTGGTGGCGGTTGGCCATATTTCCAATGTTCTGGGGATCGAAAATCCGGTTAGGCTGCTTGCGCAAAAGGCCCATGCGGCCGGTGCCGTGATCGTGATCGACGCGGCGCAGTCGGTTCCCCATATTCCCGTGGATGTGCAGGAGCTTGACGCGGATTTCCTGGTTTTTTCGGGCCATAAGCTGATGGCGCCTTTCGGGATCGGCGTCCTTTACGGGAAGGAGGCGCTGCTTGAGAAAATGCCGCCGTTTTTACGGGGAGGCGAGATGATCGAAAGCGTTTCCCTGACAGAGGCCACCTTCGCGGAGCTGCCGCATAAATTTGAAGCCGGTACGGTAAACGCGGCCGGTGCCTATGGCCTGAAGGCGGCCATTGAATATCTACAGGGTGTCGGGTACCAGGCGGTCCGGGAGATCGAGGACAACCTGACCGCTTTGCTGATGGAAGGCTTAAAGGAGCTTCCGTATGTGCATATACAGGGCTCAGAGGATCCGAAAAAGCATAACGGGATCGTCTCGTTTACGATGGACGGAGCGCATCCCCATGATATTTCCAGTATTCTGGACGGCTTTGATATCAATATCCGGGCCGGCCATCACTGCGCGGAACCGTTAATGCGTTTTCTGGGCGTCGGATCAACGGCCCGGGCGAGCCTTTACTTATATAACACAAAAGGGGACGTTGAGCGGCTCTTAGAGGGACTGCCGAAGGTCCGGGAGACTCTCGGACTCGATAGAGTATAGCAGTAAATCGTCGCATAGGAGAGAAAATGGCACTGAACAGTATCTACAACGAAATATTGAACGAGCATAATATCCGGCCGACGCATAAGGGAGAAATGGCCGATCCGACGATCACGATGGACGGAAAGAATCCAAGCTGCGGCGACGAGATCACGATCCAGCTGAAGGTCGGGGAGGACGGCATCATTGAGGACGGCTGTTTTACGGGCAGCGGCTGCGCGATCTCCCAGGCGTCCGTTGATATGATGCTCGACCTGATCATCGGGGAGAGCAAAGAGAGGGCCCTTAAGCTTTATGATATTTTCATGGGGATGATCAAGGGGACGGCCAGCGAGGAGGAGATCGAGGAGTTAGATGAAGCCATGGCTTTAAAGGATATTTCCCATATGCCAGCCCGGGTCAAATGCGCGGTTCTCGGATGGAGAACCCTGGATGCCATGTTTAAGGAATAATAAAGGAAAAAGGGAAAAGGGAAAAACAGGAGAGAAATCTCTTGTTTTTTTTAAGGTTTTCCGGTATAGTAATTTTAAATTTATTTGCGTTTGATTTAGTAAAACATAAATTATCATACATGCAGGGGAGGCAGATATGATGGGATTTCTGGGCAGGGAAAGGGAATTTGCATTACTGGACGAAGCTTACCAAAAGGAAGGGTTCGCCATGGCTTCGGTGACGGGGCGGCGGGGGATCGGTAAGACGACACTGCTTCATGAATTCTGCCGGGATAAGCGCAGCCTGTTTCTATCGGCGAAGGAACTGAAGCTGGAAAGAAATCTGGAGGATTTTACGAAGGAAGTATTGGAAAGATCCGGCATGCCGGATCTCGGATCCATGATATCTTCCGCGAATCTGCAGATGCTCATGGCGGCCATTGGGCGGATGGCCGAAAGCCGTGCAGCCGGAACCGGTAAGCTCGTTGTCGTGATCGACGGATTTACCTGCCTTACGCAGGCGGATGAGGCCTTTCTGCCGGATTTTTTACGGCTGACGGAATATGAGCTTTCGAATAAGGATCTGCTTTTTGTGGTGATCGGAGAAATTCCCGCAAAGCAGAGCCTTTCCTTCCCGCTTCTTCGGATACGGCTGGAGCCCTTTGATTACCGGACGGCCGCTTTGTTTACGCCCTCCTACTCCGAGGAAGCGAAGCTTCTTACCTACGGCGTGACCGGCGGCGTTCCGGGGTATCTGGTTTTGTTTGATCAGGAGAAGGCTGTCATGGATCATATCAGGGATCTGTTCTTTTCAGTAAAGGGCGCTTTACTGAATGAGACCGAAAATCTTCTCAGGCAGTACTACCGGAATGTCGCACTGTATCAGACCCTGATCACGGTGATCGCCCGGGGCGCGGGACGGATGAATGAGATCGCGAAGGCCTCCTATTATGAGACGCCGGTGATCTCCCCGGCCATGAAGAAGCTTATCGCCGCGGGGATTGTAAAAAAGGAGCTTTCGATCTTAAACGAGGACAGTAAGAGGGACAGTGTTTACCGGATCTCCGACAGTATTTTCCGCTTTTATTATTCCCTTGTTTCCCCCGGGCGGAGCGCGATCGAAAGAGGAGAAGGAGAGAATTATCTGGAGACTGTGGTAAAGCCGGCACTTTCTGACTATATGGCCGTTGTTTTCGCGGAAGTCTGCCGCCAGTATACGCTGCTTCACTGGGAAGGAGAGGATTCCGCGAAAGAAGCTGGGGAGTGGCGGCGAAAGGATCCGGCGACCGGGGTCAGCGATATCATTGATGTAGTTGCTGTCTGTAGGGCTTCTAATATCGCCCGGATCGGCAGCTGCCGCTACCGGAAGGGGAGTGTCGAGCCGGAGGCAGTGGAAAAGCTTGAGGAGAAGGGCCGGATGCTTGCTATCGGCGTGGACAGGCTTTACATGTTTTCAAGCGGCGGCTTTTACCCGAGCTGTCTCAGGAAATACAGGGATGATACAAGAGTTGAGCTGGTAACGCTTAAGGATTTATACGAAATATAGGGGCGCACGATCTGCAGGCAGATCGGCGCAGTCGGCGCAGTCGGCTCAGTCGGCGCAGAGGGAAGGGCGATGGTTACGAAAAGGACAAAAGAAATTCTCGGGATCCTGGATGAGCAGTATTCGGTTGATCTGAAATGCTATCTTGAGCACGAATCCGCGTGGCAGCTTCTGATCGCGACGATTTTAAGCGCACAGTGTACGGATGCCAGGGTAAATATGGTAACGAAGGAGCTTTTCCGGAAATATCCCACCATTGAAGCTTTTGCCGGGGCAGAGCTTTCGGAGCTCGAGCAGGATATTCATTCCACCGGTTTTTATCATAACAAGGCAAAAAATATCATTGCATGCTGTCAGAAGCTGCATTATGAGTTTCATGACGAGGTGCCCTCGGATATAGATGAACTGACTTCGCTGCCGGGGGTAGGACGCAAGACCGCGAACGTGATCCGCGGAAATATCTTTCATGAGCCAAGTATTGTGGTGGATACGCATGTGAAGCGGATTTCGAAGCGTCTCGGGCTTACAAAGGAGGAGGACCCGGTAAAGATCGAGTTTGATCTGATGAAGGTACTGCCGAAGGATCACTGGATCGTCTATAATATCCAGATCATCTCCTTCGGGAGGGAGATCTGCAAGGCACAGAGGCCGCTCTGTGAGCGCTGCCGCCTCCGGGATTACTGCAGGGAAAAAAATAAGAACACCGCCTGATCCGGAGCTTTACTTCGGATTCCTTAAAAATTCATCGCTTTTCAGCATCGCAATGATGGCGTCGCGGCTGTCGGAGGCGATATGAGAAGCCTCGTCGGCGATGCGGTCGATGGCCTCAAAGTCGAAATCAGAGGCGTAGATATCGGCAAGGAGCCGGTAATGGGCTTTGGAATCGGTATGAACGGATACGCCGAATTCAAGCACCTGCTTCGCTTTTTCGATATCTCCCTGCTCATAGAGGTAACGTCCCCAGAGATAAAGATATTTAACGAGGGTCAGATAGTTTTCGTCGCAGGCAGAGAGGTATTCGAGGTTGGCGACGCCGTATTTTAACTTGAGATCGGTATTGGTGATGTTTGAGAGGTTGACGATCTTCTGCCCCCGCAGGGAATTCAGCTTATTCTGGTAATCGAGGAGCGTTTCATCGGCGGTTTCTTCGTCAAAGGGCAGTTGATCAAAATCCGGCTCGATATATTCGATATCGGTCAGGGGCTGCTTGCGGACGCCGTTTGCTTTCAGCTCTTTCGTCCAGAGATCCTTCATGTCGGAGCCTACGTGCTTCGTGGACTGCCGCATATAGACGGTCAGGATCCCAAGAACGATCGCGATGGTTGTAAAAAACGGGAAAATCATATATAATCCCTTTCGTCACAAATATGATCATATTGGATCGGAATGAATAAGAGTTCATTCCTGAGCGCACGATTTGCTTCACAAATCGGCGCAGTATAGAAAGGCAAGTACGATGATGAACTTTAATGACAGCAAAACGAAAAAGATCATTTCCGCGGTTATTATCCTGCTGTTGGTAATCGCCATGATCGTTCCCACGCTTCTTGCATTTATTGTATAATAACCGGATTTGTTGTGTCAAACTCAGAAACCTGTGATATAATGAGCCCAAGGGTTACTGTTCAGTCCCGAGCCACGCACTCCGCTGCGTGGCTGCGGGCCGATGTTTTGAGCGATTGGCTTACCGCCCATCGGCGAAGCCGATATTGCATGGCGGCAAGCGCGTTACGTTCAGCTGCTGGCCAGCTGCTGAACAGTAACGCCCAAGGGGTCAATATTAGTAAGTAATAAGTCTGGATTGTCATTGTGGTTTTTAAAACGGGGTACACATATGATGAGGGCAAATAAGAGTTTTTTAAAGAATTCGGCCCGTGCCTTAAGCGGCGGGCTTATTTTTGCGCTGTTTTTTTCGGCCATGACGGTGACGCCTTATGCCTACTCCCAGTATTCGCTGAAGGCAGGAGGCGCGAATGTCGGCGTAAAAAGCGGCGATCAGACCGCACAGGAGGAAAAACCTCAGAGTAACGAGGAAAGCGGCGGCGTTTCCCTGAATTTCAGCTCCGGAAGCGGCTCGCCCGAAGAAGGCTATGAAGCAGGCAATGAAACGGTCCATGAAACGGCCAACGAACCGGTCCATGAAGCGGTCAGCACAACAAACCGCATTGTCGATTACGTCTATGCGGGACCTGTGGCGCTTTCGGGGAAGAATTTCGCGGAGGCGGAGGCGGCGATTGAGCAGTATATCTCCGGTCTGCGGCAGGTTGAGATCACGCTTGTCTCGGTGGACGGCAATACCTCGTCCGTGACCGCCGGCCAGATGGGCATTTTCTGGAAGAATCCGGAGATACTGAACGAAGCGCTGCTTCTTGGCAATTCTGGAAATATCATCGCCCGTTATAAGACCTTAAAGGATCTCGAGCATGAACCGCAGGTCTTTCCGATCGAGCTTTCCTGCGATAAGGAGAAGGTACGTTCCCTGGTGGAAGCCGAAGGAGAAAAATACAATATCCCGCCGGTCAATCCGAGAGTACGCCGGGAAAACGGCGCCTTTACGGTTTTACAGGAGGGAAGCGACGGCTATGAGGTGGACGTGGACGCTTCCGTAAAGACCATTATGAAGGCGATGGATGATTTTACCGGAGAACCCGAAAAGATAGAGCTTACCGTGGCGGCAACAAAGGCCCGGGGAACTGAGGAAGATTTCGCCATGATGAAGGATGTGCTCGGGGCCTACCATACGAGCTTTTCCTCCTCCAGCGCGGACCGCTCCGGCAATGTGAAGAACGGCACGAAGCTGATCAACGGCACGATGCTGTATCCGGGCGACCAGTTCTCGGTTTATCAGGCAGTGAGCCCCTTTACCGAGGAAAACGGTTATTTCTTAGCCGGCTCCTATGCCAACGGCCTTGTGGTGGAGAGCCTCGGCGGCGGGATCTGCCAGGTCAGCTCCACGCTGTATAACGCGGTACTCAGAGCCGAACTGCAGGTGGATGAGCGGCACAATCACTCCATGATCGTGACTTACGTGGACCTGTCCTCGGACGCGGCGATCTCGGGAACGGAAAAAGACTTCAAATTTACGAATAACCTGGATAATCCGATCTATATCGAGGGCTATACGACTGACAGCAAGGAGGTTTACTTCACGATCTACGGCGTTGAGACGAGACCGCAGAACAGGAGCGTATCCTTCGAAAGCGTTGAAATATCGAAAACAGAGGCCGAGGGCGTCAATATCGTCGCGGATAATTCCCAGCCGGTGGGATATATGCATTCCCAGTCGGCGCATACGGGCTATGTCGGGGAGCTCTGGAAGGTCGTAAAGACAGACGGGGTGGAAACCGAACGGACGCAGATCAACCGCAGTACCTATAAAATGGTGCCAAAGACCGTAGCCGTGGGAACCAAAGCGGATGACGCGTCGATCTCCGAGATGGTGCGGGCCGCCATCGCATCGGGAGATCTGGATACGGTAAAGGGTACCATAGCGAACTTGGAGGCGGCAGCCCGCGGGGAAGCTGTTATCGCGCCTGTTCCGACGCCGGAAGAGCAGATGGCGGCCATTGCTGCCGCTATGGCGGCGCAGACGGCAGTACCGGCGGAAGCTCCTGCTCCCGCGGATAACGGCAGCGGAGAAGCACAATGAACGTCGGCAAGGTACCGGAGGCGGTTTTAAAACGGTCTATTTTCAAGCAGATCAAATATAAAAGAGACGAGATCCTGGTGGGTGCGGGCGTCGGCGAGGACTGTGCGGCGATCTCCCTTAAAGAAGACG
>JAILQQ010000049.1 GCA_024698885.1 Lachnospiraceae bacterium
AGGATATTATGTGTGAAATAAATACTGAGATCAATAAAAACAAAGAGCCGGTTTTTAAAGAAGTGATCAGGGAAGAGCATGAGGATCTGCTTCAGAACAGCGGAATGAAAATGATCAATGCTTCTGCAAAAAAGTAGTCGAACATTCCCGGACTCGAGGATGATATTGAGAATTCCTTTATCCTTGAGAAAAATGTCCAAAAGAAGGGCAGGGAGGTTCCTTCTGTCGGTCCTGAGCACATTGCCCTCGAAGAGCGCTTTGCCTATGACAGGATCGATGACAAGGACAGGATGAAGGATCTCAGGAGGAAGTTCAGATACTATTTTAAAAGTGTCGAGAAGGGAGACGTAACGGAACAGGGCAAGAATCTTCATAGACTCATAAAGGAATGTGATGCCTATTGTAAAGGAAGGTTCATGATATTTAAGCACGGGCGCGGAAAGGAGAGGCTTATCGGTTTCTCAACATACCGTTCCTTTACCGAGCGTTTCTTAAAGCATAAGACGGATATCAAGGCCATGAACAGGGCTGATGAGGATTATTTCAGCACTACAGAAGAAGGTTTTGATTATGAAGATGATGAAATGGACGAACTCGAGGAGAACGCCCAGTATGAGACTTTCTTAAAAGAAGAAGCCAAGGCTGAGGCTAAGGCCAAGAAAAAGAAAAACTAAGAAACGATAATATTAGCGACATAAATCAGGACAATATGGTCTGATGCAGCATGACCTGTGAGATATGAATACCGGATAAGATGGTAAAAGAAGTAAAGGATATTACAGACAGGACAGTTGCGCTGTATTCACAGATGAATGAAAGCCAGCTGAAACACATCTACGAACCGCAGATGGGGATCTTTATCGCTGAAAGCATGAATGTGATACAGCGTGCAGCAGACGCAGGCTATATTCCCGAATCCTTTTTCATAGAGGAAAAGAAAATCAAAAAAGCCGAAAGCCTGTTAGAGAGATTTGCGGATACAGATGTATATGTCGCTAAGGAAGAAGTGATGTCAAAGATCACGGGATATCATCTTACAGGAGGCATCCTGGCGGCAATGAAAAGAATGCCTCTCCCTGACCGCTGTGATATCATCAGAAATTCAAAGCGCATAGCAATTCTTGTAGATATTGAAAATCCAACTAATATCGGAGCAATATTCAGATCTGCGGCAGCGCTCGGAATGGATGCGCTGCTGCTTTCTTCCGATTCCTGCGACCCGTTGTACAGAAGGGCTGTCAGGGTCAGTATGGGATCCGTTTTTCAGATACCATGGACGATAATCGATATGGCAGATGAAAATGACTTATTCAATGATTTGAAGGAAGCCGGATACACTACATTTGCCACAGCTCTTCATAAAGATGCGGAACCGATAGACCGGCTGCGTGGCAAATGGGGAGACAAAACAGCGATCCTGTTCGGTTCCGAAGGCACCGGTCTTAAGGAGCCTTTGATAGAAAAATGCGACCGTAAGGCAGTGATCCCGATGGATCGAAATGTAGATTCCCTTAATGTTGCTGCGGCAAGTGCAGTCTTCTTTTGGGAGATAAACTCATGATCCAAACAGGCAAAACACCCACTCACTTCTCCTTAAGACTCTTTCTTTATTGAGATATTTAAAATTATGGCACACAGAGCGGCAGGAACTATTCCGGATCCTCCGAAAATATATCTCACCCACTGCGGCATCATGGAAAGAACATTTGCAGTCGATCCAAGACCGTAACCGAGGCCGAGAGATACTGCTACGATAGTCACTTCACGTTTTCCGATGCCTTCTTTATTAATTAGCTGTATCCCACTCAATACTATTGATGCGAACATCATAACTGCCGCACCTCCGAGAACTGACTGTGGCATCAGCTGTACTATAGCTGCGAGTTTCGGACAAAAGCCGCATAATACCAGAAATATCGCACCCATGGATATCGCATAGAGGTTAACTATCTTTGTCATTCCGACAAGACCTACATTCTGGCTGAATGAAGTGTTGGGAAGAACTCCGAACAGAGAAGCAAAGGATGAGCCCAGGCCGTCACAGGCGACTCCGCCCGAAAGCTCCTTATCTGTTGCCTCACGGCCAAGTCCGCCTTCTGTAATACCTGAAAGATCGCCGATAGTTTCAACTGCGGTTACGATAAACATGATCATTAATGGAATAATTGCGCGTATATCAAAGATAAATTTTACCGGCATGACCTTAGGGAGAGAGAACCAGGCTACAGCAGCGACTTTTTCCCACTGCAGAACCCATGAATGAGTCAGAGTCTCTCCATCAACCACAAAGGTCGTTTCGAGAAACAACGGCAGTATAGCACAGACAATATATCCGGTTATGATCCCGAAAAGAATGGATGCCGCAGAAAGTATGCCTTTCGTGAAATGCTTAAAGAATATGATGGCGACCAGGACTATCAGTCCGACAATAAGATTGATCGGGTCTCCGAAATCCTTATTGTTATTGCCCCCTCCGAAGGAATTGATACCGACACTTATAAGAGAAAGGCCGATGGCCATTACGACTGTTCCTGTAACTACGCTCGGGAAGAACTTTCTTAAGGGTTTCAGCACAAATCCGAGAACCATTTCAAATAAGCCCCCGATAAGGCAGGCTCCGAGGATCGCTCCGTAAGCCGCAATACCGCCTCCCATGGATCCTGCTATTCCGCTGCAAACGCCGATGAAACCGGAGCTTGTCCCCATCACACAGGGCAGTCTCGCTCCTATAGGTCCAATGGTCCATAATTGTACCAATGTGACAATTCCTGCCACCAGCATTGCATTCTGAATGACGGGAACCATTAATCCGGCTTCACCTAATGAGCATGCTCCTCCGATAACCAGAATGGGGGTCAGATTTCCGACAAACATAGCCAGCACATGCTGCATTCCAAGGATGATCGCTTTCCCCAGGGGTATACGTCCTTCAAGTTCATATTCTGAGGTCATCATGCTTTAACCCTCCTCCTTGTTATTATTTTATTAACAGGATACCGTCTGGCATATATTACACCGTATCTGTCGGCGCAGATATATCCATAGCTTTATCCCGAGCGGTCTTTCTTGAACAGATAAGCGCAATTATTACTATGTATATAGCCGATAGAACAACATAGAACCATATATCTACCTGCAAGAAACAATACAGGAAATTAAAGCAGAAATGGATCACTATGCCATAGATCAGGTTGTCATTCTTTTCCATGAAAAAGTTCATGATAAAGCATAGTCCGGTCATCACAATGACATTTGACAGGATATAGGGGATCATCTGAATTCCCATATAATCAGAATCCACAAACCATAGTATTGTGTGCCAAAATGCCCATATAACACCCTGGATCACAGATGCTTTAAAAAAGCTGTACTTTTCGTTCAGATAAGGGCGAAGATATCCTCTCCATCCTGTTTCCTCTCCTGTAGGACCTGTTGTGACCGAAAAAAGAAATGAGGCCCAAAAAGGATATGTTCCAAGACTCCAGTATTCTCCATAAGCCCTTCCCTGTATCAAAGACAGAATAAACACAGAGATCAGCGTCGCAGACAGGGTAATGGCCGCCGAAGCCGCAAGCGTAATTATGTTGACCCTTCCTCCAAAGGCTTTTTTATAAAACTCCCCTATTGTTTCGCCGGGACAGAAATACTTAAATCCCACCAGCAGGACTATGGTTGGTGCCCATGCACAGATATTTGATAAAATCCTCATCACAACAGCCGGACAGTGAAAAACCATACTTGCCGTCCCGCATAATGCCATCACCATAAACCAGAATACAATATAGCTAAGGCTTACATACCATTTTATTCGCTTTTCCGGATCATTCACATACATCGCCATGTGTTCATTTCTCATTATAATGCTGTCCTCTGCTTGTTTTCCTTCTCCTCAATGTCCTGAATAAATGTCTCCGGTGGCATTTTCATAAGCTCATCACGTTCTATTTCATATATACATCGCAGAAATGCCGGATATGCTTCTCTATGTTTCCCAACATCTCTTCTTCACTCTGGGGCCACCTGTCCGCCTGAGCGATCCAAAGAACCGCAGGAGCTGTGAGCTCTACTGCAAGCAGCTTCGGATCATCCTTTACGACGATCCCCTCATCCATCATCCCTTTAACGATCTTTGCAAACATCCCCTGTATCCCGTACAGCTGATGCCTGGTCGTCACCTCAGAGATCCTCTCATTCCTGAATTGTTCCTGGACAAGGAACATCCGTGTCTTACGGATCAGCGGATCCCTCATTGTGAATGCGATCCTTCCCATCGTCACCTGTATGAACTCTTCCCGGCTTTGAGGTACATTCCCAATATTCTTCTCGGAACCAAACATATCATCATAGCGCGCTTCCGCAGAATCGATCAGCGCATTCAGGATGTCCTCTTTTCCCTTATAGTGCTTATATAACGATGGAGCTTTGATCCCGACAACACTGGCGATCTGTTCCACACTTGTTCCATCGTATCCATTTTCTGCAAATAATGATAATGCCGCATCCAGTATTTTCTCTTTTGTAGACATGACTCCCTCCATTCCGGTAAAGCGTTCGTTTCATTGTAGCTAACCGTCATTAGCGTGTCAAGTTGAAAAACCTCATCATATCATCAGCCAAATTGAATTATTAATCTCCTTGAAAACACTGATATTCTCTATCGTCTCTGATATAATGGAAGCGGATCTGGGAAGACGGAATAATATGGTGTCTGTCACCATTTAAGAAGAAGAACCATTATGACTATACAACAGTTATCATTTTTTCCGGAAGAGAATATCGATCCACGGTCTCCTGTTTCACTCAACTGGAACCTGTGGCATGGATGCACCCGAGCCAGCACAGGATGCCTGCACTGCTATATGTACCGCCGGGATGAGTCCATCGGCAAGGATCCTTCCGTTGTCCGGAAGACCGACAGCTTCAACCTTCCCGTGAAGATCTTACGTTCAGGAAAGAACAAAGGAAGGTACAAGATCCCGCCCGGTTCCCATATAAACACCTGCTTTTCTTCCGATTTCTTTCATAAGGATGCGGATGAATGGCGGGATGAAGCCTGGGAAATGATGCACGAGCGCTCAGACTGCACTTTCTTCATGATCACAAAGCGTCCCGAACGGATCGCGGATCATCTTCCCGCAGGCTGGGGCAAGGGCTGGGATCATATCACCATAGCCGTGACCTGCGAAAATCAGGATATGATCGATAAACGCCTTCCCATCTATCTGTCCCTACCACTCTTTCACCATTCCGTGATGATCGAACCTATGCTGAGCGCTGTGGACTTAAGTCCATATATTGAAAATTATCGGGCTGAGGACGGATCCCCGGTCATCAAACATGTATCGGCAGGCGGAGAATCCGGAGCCGGTGCCAGGGTATGCGATTATGCCTGGGTAGAGAGTGTTCATTCTCAATGCGTAACAAACGGCATTTCCTTCTACTATCACCAGACCGGCGCAAAACTGTTAAAAGGCGGAAAACTGTACAACATTCCCAGACCTATGCAGCATTCGCAGGCACATCGGGCCGGATTAGACACTTAAGCAGATCCTTCTGACTCCCCTGAAGTAAAGTATGATTTGTACTCTGATCATACTTTTGCCGCTA
>JAILQQ010000087.1 GCA_024698885.1 Lachnospiraceae bacterium
TGTCTTCCTTTCCTGCGCCGATTCGCTTTGCGAATCGTGCGCTTAGGCACGAACCTGTTCGTGCCGATCCGGTCGGCTTGCTGACCGGATCATTTCCTATCCTGCGCCGATTCGCTTTGCGAATCGTGCGCTTAGGCACGAACCTGTTCGTGCCGATCCGGTCAGCAGGCTGACCGGATCATTTCCTTATTCCCTGACGAAAGGTTTGTCAATATTGACAACGGCATAATAATTGCCCGGCAGCTCCTGTACCCGTTTCTCGATCTCCCGTTTCAGCTCGTCATCACTATACTGGAAACGGTAAGGGGCGATGACATCAAAGATCAGCTTGGTATGCGTCGGGCCGACCACCATCCTGAAATCGTGTATCGAAAGCTCCTCGGAAATGCCGTGCACCAGAAGTTCCGCCACTTTCTCCATGCTCTCCCTGGTATCGTCCTTTATCGCTACCGGATCCATATGGATCACCGCCTCGCATCCGAGCACCTCCTTGAGTTTCCGCTCAATATTATCAATCGTATCATGAAGCTTTACCATGTCTCCGTCAGCGGGAACCTCCGCGTGAAGCGTGATCATCATCCTTCCGGGGCCGTAATCGTGTACGACCAGATCGTGCATGCCGAGGATCCCGTCATAGCTCTCGACAAAGAGCTCGATCCGCTCGGCAAACTCCCGGTCGATCGAAGTACCGAGCAGCGGATCGATCGTATCCTTGGCGGAAGTAAAGCCCGTGATCAGAATAAAAACAGCCACCAGAAGTCCGCACCATCCGTCGGCATTTACGCCAAGGAATTCATTGACCACGAGAGTCAAAAGGACAATGGAGGTGGCGACGGAGTCGACAAAGCTGTCCGCGGATACGCCTCGCAGAGCCGCGCTTTTCAGTTTGTCCGCGGCGCTTTTGTTGTAAGCGTACATAAACAGCTTCACAAGAACGGAGGAGATCAGGATCAGAACCGTCGTGGCGCTCATATCCACATCCGTAGGAGAAATGATCTTTCCCACGGAGGTTTTAACAAGCTCAACACCCATAAGGATAATGATGATGGAAACGATCAGGCCCGTAACGTATTCCAGCCTCCCGTGTCCGAAAGGATGCTCGAGATCCGGTTTCTCGGCCGACATTTTAAAGCCCACCAGCAACACCACCGAGGAACCGATATCCGAAAGATTGTTGAAAGCGTCGGTTACGACCGCGATAGAGCCGCTGAGAAAACCGGCCAGAAATTTGACCACAAAAAGAAGCAGATTGAAGAAGATCCCCAGCCTGCCGCAGAGAAGCCCGTACTGAGCCCTGACATTGATATCATGAACCTGTTCGTAATCTTTTATGAAAATTCTCGCAAAAAAATCGATCATATTGCTATGCCTTCTTCTCAGACTCTTCCTGCCGTTTATCAGAAACAGGCTCGGTCTGTACGCCTTCCGCGGCAAGCTCCTCCGGGGTAAAACGCCTTACCTTTTCAATCCCCTGCAGCAGCATCATGCAGCTGTACTTAAAATTACTGAATACACCGGCCCTGTAAAGATTTATGATCACCATCCCGATGGGGATCGCTAAGATCAGCCCGAAAGGGCCGCCAAGCCGAAATCCGATATAAAGCAGAAAAAGTGTCGGGATCGGGTCAAGTCCGATAGAATCTCCCACAAGCTTCGGCTGGATCATCTGCCGGATCGCCTGCCCGATGATCCATATGATGAACAAACCTGCCGCCATTTTATAGTCCTGCTGCAAAAGCTTTACGATAGCCCAGGGCCACATGACGGCTCCTGTTCCGAAAAAGGGCAGAAAATCAAGCAGCGCGATCAGAAATGCGATCAAAAACGAAAACTTCACACCGAGGATCAGTAAGCCGATAAACAGCTCAATGTAGATGACTCCCATGATCTTAAACTGGGCGATAAAGTATCCTCCCACCGCGTATTTGACCGTACTGTATACAAGCTCCCAGCGTTTAACCAGGCTTTCCGGGATATACTTATCGGCAAAGCCCACAAGATAATCCTTATCCGCGAGGAAAAAGTAGGAGGCAATAATGCCCATGATAATACTGACAAGGGTCAGGCCCACATTACTGCCGGTTTCTTCCGTAAAACCTCCCTGGGCGATCGATGATCCGATACCGCTGATCCAATCCGTCATATTATTGGAAAAGCTGTCTAAGACGGTATCTGACCACTCCCGCACAGGGATCGGAAAACGGCTCATGTAACCCCGCAGCATCACAAGAAAATCACGGATCGTATCGTTCGTTGATTCCCAGATCTCGGGAGCGAGGCGAAGGAACCCGATAAACTGAACGACCAGATTCCATATCACAAAATAAAGCACCGTCACGACCAGAGCGATAACGATGATGATCACCATCGCCGTTCCGGCTTTTCGCGTGATCTTTACCTTTTTTTCCATAAACCGGACCAGAGGATTCGCGATCAGGGCGATCAGGCCGGCAACGACAAAGGGCATAAAATAGATCAGGATACGCGGCAGCAGAACAAAGAAAAACACCGCCAGTGCCGCCATGCCGATAATATTAACGGCTATTTTCAAGTATTTTGTCGATTTCTTCATATACCTCGTCTCTGCCGCTTTTCGTAATACTTGAGAAAGGAATGATCCGGACCTCTGCCGGAAGCTTCAGGGTTTCCCTGATCAGCTGTAACTGCCTGTCCTTCTGGCTTCTCTTGATCTTATCGAGCTTTGTGGCAATAATGACAGGCGTATACCCGCAGGATGTTATCCATTCTGCCATTTCCCGGTCATGCTCCCCGGGGGCATGCCGAATATCAAGGAGAAGAAATACCGCCTTCAGCTGGCGCGACGTACGCAGATAGCGGTCTACCATCCGTCCCCAGCTTTCCTTTGCGGTTTTGCTGACCTTTGCGTAGCCGTAACCCGGCAGGTCCACAAAATAAAAAGCGCGGTTGATATTATAATAATTGAGCGTCTGCGTTTTTCCCGGCTGCGCGGAGGTTCTCGCCAGGGACTTCCGGTTCATCAGCGCATTGATCAGGGAAGATTTCCCTACATTGCTCCGGCCGGCAAAAGCAAATTCCGGCAGTGTATTTTCCGGCAGTCTGCTGGTAGGGCCGCAGACTGTTTCCAGACCGACTTCCTTGATTTTCATTATACATCCTTCCGTGATAAAAGTCACCCGATATCCAAAACGCCGCCCAAAATATTCGGCGGCGTCAGGCGGTCATTCTTAAATAACTATTGGCATCTTATTGGTTATTCAGCCTTCTTCAAATCATTTGACCTCGTTATTAATGGCGAAGAATTGCCGTCTACGGCGGCTTTTGTTATTGTTACGGATGTTATTGTTTCGTCAGAAGGGATCTCAAACATCACATCCATCATCACGCCTTCCAGGATAGAGCGGAGTCCTCTGGCTCCCGTCTTTCTCTTGTAGGCAAGTCTGGCGATCTCCCGGATCGCTTCTTCCTCAAAGCTTAACCGGACACCGTCAATCTCAAACAGAAGCTTATACTGTTTGACGATCGCATTCCTCGGCTCCGTCAGGATCCGCACCAGCGCATCCTCATCAAGACCCTCCAGTGAAACGCAGATCGGTACACGGCCGACAAACTCGGGGATCAGCCCGAACTTCACCAGATCCTCCGGCTGTACCTTCGCCAAGAGTTCGCTGAGCTCCTGCTCCTTTTTCACCTTGATCTCCGCGTTAAAGCCGATAGACTTCCTGTCCAGACGGTTTTCCACGATCTTTTCAAGTCCGTCAAAGGCGCCGCCGCAGATAAACAGAATATTGGTCGTATCGATCTGGATCAGCGACTGCTGGGGGTGCTTACGTCCGCCCTGGGGCGGCACTGACGCTAACGTCCCTTCTATAATCTTTAACAGTGCCTGCTGAACACCTTCCCCGGACACGTCACGGGTGATGGAAACATTTTCGGATTTCTTCGTGATCTTGTCGATCTCATCGATATAGATGATCCCGAGCTGTGCCCGCTCCACGTTATATTCGGCGGCCTGTATCAGCTTTAAGAGGATATTTTCCACGTCTTCCCCGACGTAGCCTGCCTCGGTCAGCGTCGTTGCGTCCGCGATCGCAAAGGGAACATTCAGAAGCTTTGCTAACGTCTGGGCCAAAAGCGTTTTTCCGGAGCCGGTAGGCCCCAGCATGATAATATTGCTCTTCTGCAACTCGACATCACTCTTTACCTTTGTCTGCATGACTCTCTTGTAATGATTGTATACCGCCACAGAAAGGACCTTTTTTGCTTCCTCCTGGCCGATCACGTTTTCATCCAGAATAGCTTTGATATCCATGGGCTTAAGCAGGTTGATGTCCAGATCATCCGAACCATCGCTTCCCTGCTCTTCGGCATACATCTCGTCCTCCAGAATGTCCGCGCAGATCTCAATGCATTCATCGCAGATATATACGCCATTCGGGCCCGATATCAGCTTTTTCGCGTATTCCTGAGACTTTCCGCAGAATGAGCAGCAGATATCATCATTATTTCCGTCTTTTTTTCCAGCCATGTTGATTTCCTTTTATTCTCTGTTCTCTATGATCCTGTCGATCAGACCGTACTCTAACGCCTCTGCCGCAGTCATCCAGTTATCACGCTCGGTATCTCTTGCGATCTCTTCGATCGGCCGGCCCGTATTTTCCGATAAGATCCTGTTCAGGTTTGCCTTCGTGCGAAGGATCTGCTTCGCGGCGATCTCGATCTCCGTTGCCTGCCCCTTGGCGCCGCCTAACGGCTGATGGATCATTACCTCAGCATTTGGCAGGGCAAAGCGCTTGCCCTTGGTCCCTCCGGCAAGCAGAAACGCGCCCATGCTGGCCGCCATCCCCATACAATATGTCGCAACGTCACATTTCACATAGTGCATCGTATCATAGATCGCGTACCCGTCGGTTACGGATCCCCCCGGGGAATTAATGTAAAAATGAATATCCTTTTCGGGATCCTCGGCCTCAAGGAACATCATCTGCGCGACCACCAGGCTGGAGGTCACCGGATTAACCTCCTCGCTTAAGAAAACGATCCTCTCCTTTAAGAGTCTCGAGTAAATATCATAAGAGCGCTCGCCGCGGCTTGTCTGTTCTACAACAACCGGTACTAAACTCATCTTAACCTCCTCATCCCACATTGCCTTATTTTTCAACAGCGGAATCGATGATCAGATCGATCGCCTTCTGCAGCTTGATATCCTCTTCGATCGGAGCCCTGCTGTTTTCGTCAAGCATCTCCTTGAACCGGTCAAGCTCCATATCGTATTCCGTGGCCATCCGCTTCAGCTCGTTCTCGTAATCCTCATCCGATACGGTAAAGCCTTCCTGTTTGATCACCTCTTCCAAAACTAACGAGGTTTCGATCCGCCGGCGCGCGCTTGGCCTTGTCTGCTCGATAAATTTCTCCTTGTTTAAGCCGGTAAACATGAAGTACTGGTCAAGCGTCAGTCCCTGCCCGGAAAGCCGGCCGGCATACTCCTCCATCATACGGTTTGCCTGCTCATCCACCATGGCATCCGGAATATCCATTTTGGAATCCTTTACAATCGCCTCGAGCAGCCTGTTTTCCTTCTCCGCTCTGGCTTCCTTTTCCTTTCTCTCTTTCAGCGATTCCCTGAGGGAGGCTATGTACTCCTCCATGGTATCAAATTCGGAAACCTCGCTGGCAAACTCATCATCAAGCTCAGGCAGCTCTTTTTCCTTGATCTCCCGCACCGTTACCCGGAACATGGCATCCTTGCCCGCCAGATGTTCCGCGCTGTAATCCTCCGGGAAGGTCACATTGATCTCCTTTTCCTCATTCAGCGCTGCCCCGATCAGCTGATCCTCAAAACCGGGAATAAAAGAGCCGGAACCGATCGTCAGCGAATAGTTTTCGGCTGACCCGCCTTCAAACGGCTCTCCGTCTACAAAACCTTCAAAATCGATCACCGTGATGTCGCCATCCTTAACCGGTCTGTCCTCTACCGAAATACTGCGGGCGTTTCTCTCGCGTTCCTTCTCTATCTCACTGTCGATATCCTCGTCCTTTACTTCGGCGTCCACCTTTTCGATCTTTACGCCCTTATACTTGCCGAGCTCGATTTCCGGTTTCAGTGCCACGACAGCCGTAAAGATGAACGGCTTGCCTTTTTCGATCTGCACTACCTCGACCTCCGGACGGGATACTACCTTAAGCTCCTCATTGCCGTACATCTCCGTCATCAGTCCGTTGTTGATCAGCTCATCGGCCGCGTCATTGTAAAAAATCTCGGGACCGTACATTCTCTCGATCATGACCCGGGGTGCCTTCCCCTTCCGAAAGCCTGGGATATTAATATGCTTCCGGTTTTTATGATACGAGGTGTCCAGAGCCTTTTCGAGCTCCTCCGCGGACATTTCTATCGTCAGCTTAGCCATATTATGCTCTAAATTTTCGACTTTTAAACTCATTGGTAACCTGTTCCTCCATAGCATTAAATTATTTTGCATCTGTAAAGAACCCCTTGGCTTCTGAACAGATACGCCCTCAGCAGCAAGTGCTTCGGGCTGTCTTAAACCATTTCATTATTTTGGTTGTATACATACATTTTTAGATTTTATCACAGGACGAAAAAAAAAGCCAGAATAAAGTGAATTTCTGTTGGTTTTCGACCGCCCGCGGAAGCAATTATAGTCTTTTCCCCCTTCCTATATTATAATATTTTCGGATCATTTCTTTTCAATATGATGTTAGGCCGCAGTCGTCGGATACCCTATCATCCCTGGCATCACAAGTAATTCACGAAGGAGGACAATATGGATTCAAAAACAAATTTTGTATTTCTGGCAGAAGGATTTGAAGAAATCGAGGCGTTGACCGTAGTGGACATTCTGAGGCGCGCAGGACTTCCCTGCCTGACGGTAGACATCGCAAACAGCCCGTCACGGGTCGTAAACGGTTCCCATCAGATCCCCGTTATAGCGGACGTCACGCTTGATAAAATAACAGATGAACAGATCTCTTCCCTTATTCTTCCGGGGGGTATGCCGGGCACTAAAAACCTGCTTTCCTGCGAGGCTCTGCGGGATCTGATCCTGAAGAATAACAGCAAAGGGACAAGGCTTGCCGCCATCTGTGCCGCACCGACAATTCTTGCAGAACTGGGGATATTGAAAGGTGTCAACGCTGCCTGCTATCCCACCTCAGAGGATAAGCTGGCCGAGGCAGGTGCTATCGTGTCCGGGGCAGAGGTGATAACAGACGGTCATATAACTACCTCCCGCGGCATGGGAACAGCCATCTCCTTTGCCGTTGAACTGGTCAGACTGAATCTGGGCGAAGAAACCGCCCGGGAGATCGAGTCAAAAATTGTTTATCGGCAATAAGAGGAAAAACCGGCATATGACCTTAAAAGTCAAAAATGACCATAATGGTTAATCAATGTGGCCCAGACCGGTCAAAATGATCTGAAATCCAGTGTTTACAAGGGTTTGCGAACACTGGATTTTTTATATATGAATATATATCATTATTATGTATCGTAGATATGTTTTATTGTTATGTATTAGTGTTATATTTCTACGTTATGTATTGTTGTTATATTGCTTCGTTACGTATCGTTGTTATTATTAAGCCGATCCCGGATTGTATTTTTGTATGATATTGATGTTATATATCTATATTATATATCATAGTTATGAATCGTCAATATGTTTCTTTGTTTTGTAACGTATTTATGTAACATTTGATTGTCGGATGCAGCGACAATATCATGCGTTATTGTTTATTATATCGCTTATGTTATGTGTTCATGTTACGTGTTGATGTTATGTTTCATTATTATGTATTAATGTTATATATTATTGATACGTATTATTGTTATATATTATCGTTATCTAAACCCCACCGTCGTGCGGGCGGTGAAAGAGGCAATAAGATTGCCGCACACTCCGCTGCACGGCTACGGACTGATGTTTTGAGCGATCGACTTTGCCGCTCATCGGCGAAGCCTGTATCGCATGTCGGCAAGCACGTCACGTTCACCGACCGGCCAGCCGCCGAACGTGGCGAGTACGGAGCCCTTATCCGGTGCTGAGGAAGCGAGGGTGCGAAGGTGCTGAAGGAGTAGAAGGAGTTGACAGAGTTTTAAAAAACGATCAAAATAGGATCTAAAGAAACACAGCATAAAGAAAGGCCACTTAAGAGAACTGAGGGATAAGAGAAAAAGACGATAGAAAATATCTGAAGGATAAGAAAAAGGCCGGAAGGGTAAAAGAAGAGAAAGCAAAAAGGACAAAGGAAGAGGAACTAAGGGAAGTAAGAAAGCGGAGCAAACAAAGAAAGCAGAGGAAACCCACATGGAAATAGAAAGAAAATATTTGATCAAAGATCCGGAGCAGATGCCGGCGGATCTTGATGAATTCCCATTTCATCGGATCGAGCAGGCATATCTCACGACAGATCCCGTGATCCGGGTACGAAAAGAAGATGACAGCTACTATATGACCTACAAGGGCAGAGGATTGATCGCCAGAGAAGAGGTCAACCTGCCTCTGACAAAGGAAGCCTACGATACGTTGCTAAGCAAAGCCGAAGGCAATATCATTTCAAAGAAGCGGGTACTGATACCCTATCGGAAATATACCATTGAGCTTGATATTTTCGACCCGCCCTTTGCACCGTTGATCCTTGCCGAGGTGGAATTTGAAAGTATGGAGGAAGCAAAGATGTTTCAGGAACCGACGTGGTTTGGTAACGATGTTTCGGAGGATACCCGCTATCATAACTCGACCATGAGCAGACAGATTTTTCCATAAAGACTTATCGCGGTCGGATAGGGGAAAACACCCCTATCCGATCGTCGCGTTGGCCGTCAAATGGACGCTCGTGCCTGCCGTCAAACGAGCGCTCGTGCAAGCACGGCGCTCGCTTGACGGCAGGCACGAGCGTCCGCTTGACAGCCTTATCGCGCAAAAAACGGGCAGAATCCGAAGGGATTCTGCCCGCCTGTTTTTACAGCTGTTTTATTTCCGAACCAGATGACGCGGAAGTCCGTTCACAAATAACGGCGTCAGTTCTCCCATGATCAGAGGTCTCGCATATTTCTCATAGCCTTCATTCAGGTTGCAGCCATCCTCTGTGATCCACTCATCGGGAACAGGCCGTTCCACATTCGCGATCGCGTGAATATCATAAGCAGAGGTTCCGCACTGATACGGATCATCCCCATTACGATCCAGCGTGATCATCATGCCGGTCTTTCCGTCTGCCGCCGCCTTAACGGCATCCGCTCCTACCTGGAAGGCTTCATTGATATCCGTCAGGGAAGCTAGATGCGTTGCCGCTCTCTGCAGTGTGGACAGCTCGATGGCACGGGTCTTTAATCCGGTTTCCGCCGCAACCTTATTTGCCAGATAAGCCGCCGTTCCCGACATCTGCTTATGGCCGAAAGCATCGACCATAACATTCTCATTGGCCAGCTCGCATACATAGCGGCCGTCGGAAAGCTTCACGCCCTCGGATACCGCAATGACTACCGAGGATTCCTTTGCGGCCAGTTCCTTCACCTTTGCCATAAAGGCATCTACGTCAAAGGTTCTCTCCGGCAGATAGATCGCATTGGCACCGGTGCAGTCATCTCCCTTGGCCAGAGCCGCTGCCGCGGTCAGCCAGCCGGCATTCCGTCCCATGATCTCAACGATCAGGACCGTAGGCTTCTTCACACCGAAGGACTCGTTATCCCGGATTACTTCTTTTAAGCTGGTAGCGATATACTTAGCCGCAGAACCATATCCCGGGCAATGATCCGTTACCGGAAGGTCGTTATCAATCGTTTTGGGAACGCCCATAAATCTCTGCTTCTTCCCATGCTCTGCCGCGTAATCCGAAAGCATTTTGACGGTATCCATGGAATCATTGCCGCCGCAATAGAACAGGCACTCGATATCATGCTTTTCCATTATCTCGAAGATCTTCTCATAAACATCCTCATGGCCTTCGATCTTCGGCATCTTAAACCGGCAGGAGCCTAAGAAAGCCGAAGGCGTGCGCTTTAACATCTCCACGTCCTCTGCCTTGCTCAGATACTCATCCAGATCACAGATCTGATCCTCCAAAAAGCCTTCGATACCGTGAACCATACCATAAACCTTTTTTACACCGAGTTTCTTTGCCGCACAGTAAACACCTGCTACGGAAGAATTGATCACCGCCGTCGGTCCGCCGGACTGTCCTACTACAATGTTTCCTGTCATATCCTGTCTCCTTTTTTCAATTGAATAGAATGAATCATCACAGAAGCACTGGTCAAATCGTTTCCCGTCCAACCGACAGGCACGAATTGCCGCTCTTTCGGGATTATATCAAAACCCTTGTGCCCTTGCAAGCCCTAACACCTGTTTTATCCCTATCCGAAAAGCTGAAACAGAGTAAAGCCGAAGTATATCGCAAGCAGAATGATTCCCTGTATGCGGGAAAGACGTCCTCTGATCAGAGCCGGCACCGTCAGAATCAGCATAACAAGCAGCATGAGCGGAATATCGATGATCAGGGAAGCAATGATCTCCTTTCCGCCTATCATGACCGTCTTTTCCGCAGGAACGCGAAAAGGTCCGAGCAGAATAGCTGTCCCGGATACCAGTACCAGATTAAACAGATTCGCACCGCAGATATTGCCCAGTGACAAGGCGCCATGCCCTTTAATTAAGGAAGTGATTGCCGTCACCAGCTCGGGAAGCGAAGTACCAAGGGCCACAAAGGTCAGGGCGATCACCGATTCCGGAACACCGAGTCCCTGTGCGATCAGCGTGCCGTTATCCACCAAAAGATCCGCGCCGACCGCGATCAGGGCAGCTCCCAGGATCAGAAGAAAAACCAGCTTTCCCATATTTACCGGTTCCTCGTTTCCGGCAACCTCCTCCGCTTCTTTCTTTTGTACCGCTGCCTTGGTGCCCTTAGCACTGTTCTGGGAAAATGCCTCGCGCACGGTGATCGTCGTATAAACCAAAAACATGATCAATAATATAGCACCTGTTGTTCTTGTAAAATCCCCCGTGGCATATGAAATTGTCATATAGAAGGCAGCGGCCGCAAAGAAAAATGAAACGGGCGTTATTAATGCCCTTCGGTCTACCGCAGATGGTTTGACAGCCACCGTGAGTGCCGCTATCAGTGCCGTATTGCAGATGATCGAGCCGATAGCGTTGCCGTAAGCGATCTCACCATGCCCGCTCAGAGCCGAGTTGGCCGATACCATCACCTCCGGAAGCGTTGTTCCGACAGAAACAACGGTAGCACCGATCAGCAGATCCGGAACATGAAATTTTGCCGCTATTCCGGCAGCACCGTCTACAAACCAGTCGCCTCCTTTGATCAGAAGTATCAGCCCTAAAATAAAGAGTAAAACCGGAATTACCATCAGAATATCCCTCCTTCCGATATACTCTATCACACTCTCAATTTTACGTAAATGCTTTTTCCGGCTGTGACCCCATTTTTCAGCTGATTTTATGCGTATTATTTAACAGCAGAATAGTAATTGACGAGTTGAAAAACCTACTTTATTATACTAATTATGAGTATAATAAACCGGTCGCGTGATAACGAACGTGTGATCGCTGCCAGAGCAGACGCGGAGAAAAAGAACGCTTTTCTCTCCGCGGAGCAGAATCATATTCTGCGTCTGACGTCAAGGATTCTCAAAAAAAGTGTCACCTTCAGTGACGACGAATGGTCCGTCGCACTGATCGCCGTATCGGAAGCCATGGAAAGCTTTGACGATACAAAAGGGGATTTCTGGTCGTACGCTTCAGTTGTCATAAAAAGCAGGCTGACTGACATGTTCAGGAAGCAGCAGAAACAGCATAACGAGATTTCGGTATCGCCGGAGGCCTTCAGCGGAGAAACGGACGAGGAAAGCGAAAATCTGAATATCCAGCTTGAGGTATCGGATAAGATCGCAGTAGAAAGCCTTGGGCCGAATAATGATTTAAAGCTGGAGCTCGAAGCCCTGGAGCAGGAGCTGTCCATGTATGATATCACGCTGGCTGATCTTTACGATGCTTCCCCGAAATCCGCTAAAACCAGAGAATCCTGTTCACTTGTCATCGGTGCGGTTTTTCTTCCTCCTCCGATCGTTAAGCTGATCAAATCCACGAAAAAGCTTCCGATCCGCGAGATCATGAACCGTGTGAATGTTTCCAATAAGATCATGGACAGGCATCGGAAATATCTGATCGCCGCAGCCGTGATCCTGGATGGGGATTATCCGATGATCGCCGAATATATCGGCGATATCAAAAATAAAATGTAGGCGGCAGCAATGTCTGCCATTCCATTCTGATTTTTACAGGTAACTTATATGAAAGCAGTAGTCATTTCGATAGATAACGATAAAGCCACGATCCTAGGGAAGGACGGTCTGATCAGCCGGATCGAAAACCGGGATTATCACGTAGGCGATGAATTAAAGATCGAGCTCCTTGAGAAGAAGGGCCTTGGAAACAAGGTTTCTTCCATCGCCTCCCGTTTAAGCAAAAACGCGGTAAGGATCGCCGCAGCCGCCCTTGTGATGATCATCGGCGCCGGCAGCGTGACGGTATACGCAATGCCTGCCTCAACGGTTACGGTGGATATCAATCCCTCTCTGGAGTATCGCGTCAATCTGTTTAACCGGGTGGTGGCTGTCTCCTCCTATAATGACGACGGCTCCGATCTGCTTAACGCGATGTCCGGGCAGCTGACTAATAAAAAACTCGATGCCGCCATTGATCTGACCTTAGATGCCCTTGAGGAGGCAGATTATATTAAGGAAGAAACCTCCATTGTCATCACAGTGGATTCGAAGGTTGCCGATACCAAAAAACTGGAAACAAAGGTCATGGACTCTATGACGCAGTGGAACGAAAAGAAACAGAGCGAGGGCAAAAATGTCAGCGTAGCCGCAGAAGCTCTGGAGGTTACGGATGATATGCGGGCCGAAGCAGCAGAGAAGCATGAAAGCCCCGCGAAGGCCTATATGGATGAAAAGAAAAAAGCAGAAGAAAAAGCGCAGGCAGAGGCGATCGCACAGGCTGAGGCCGACGCGCAGGCGGCAGCTTTACTGCAGGCACAGCTTGATCTGATCAATAATATGACCTCGCAGACTACGCCGGCACCGGCTGTTGAGCAGTCTTCTCCGTCTTCGGGCAGCAGTTCCTCTGATGATTCTTCCGGTTCCGAACCGGAGCAGGCTCCGGCTGTTGAGCAGCAGCCCGCGCCCGAGCAGGCTCCCGCAGCAAATAATAATAATAACAATAATAAGAAGAAAAAGAAGAACGCCGATACGGAGAACAAGGAAGAAGGCAAGAAAAACGAAGAAGCTGCTTCTGAAACAGATCCGCCTGTAACGGTGGCTATCGGTGATCCCGCCATCGCGCAGGAAGGAACGGCCGCTACTCCTACCCCGACGCCTGGGGTAACGCCGGAAGCAGGCGATCCAGCAATTCCGGAAACGATCCAGGTTCCCGTTGTGAATCCGGATGGTACCGTTACTCTGGTAACCGTACCGAATCCTGCCGCAACGGCTTCTCCTACACCGGATCCTACGGCGACAGTCATACCTGATCCTACCGCCATAATCCCGGTTCCGACAGTCGTCACGCCTACCGATACGCCTGTGCCGACAGAACCTCCCGTCGAGGAAGTCACGCCTGTGCCGACAGTTGAGCCCGAGCAGACAATAACCCCGGAGGTCACGTCCGTTCCGACGACCGACCCCGGAAAAACAGATTCAACCGAATCCCAGCTGACGGTCTCCCAGGGAAATGAAGAAAGCATCAGCATGGATAATGAATAATGTAAGTCAGAAAAGGAAGGCAACGAAATGCCTTCCTTTTCTTTTCGGAAACCAGATCAGGGAACGATCTGCCAATCCATCTGTTTTTCTGCGGATAACAGGATTTGAACCTGCACGGTTGCCCACTGGAACCTAAATCCAGCGCGTCTGCCAATTCCGCCATATCCGCTTCTGCACCGATCCGCTCTGTTTTCAGATCGACTGTTTGTTCCGAGCGAGTATAGCATACCTGCTTTCGGGTGTCAATCTTTACCTGCGCGGCCAACTGCGCTGTAAGCCCCCTGATCTATACCTGTTCGGCAAACTCCCAGAATTCGTTTATCTTATCCTCCATGGTGTCAAGACTCAGGATCTCATAACGGCTCCATTCCCGCGGAAACAGCTTCTGATAAGCGCCGCTTAAAAAGCGTTCGTCAAGCAGCGCTACGATCCCGATGTCGTCCGCGGTCCGGATCACACGGCCGGCCGCCTGCAGGACCTTGTTCATGCCGGGATAGCGGTAAGCGTAGTCAAAGCCGTTAAGTCCCCGGTCATCATAGCTTTTTTTCATAAGCTCCCGTTCATGGCAGACCATCGGCAGGCCGGTTCCTACAATGACCGCACCGATCAGCGCCTCATTTTTCAGATCGATCCCTTCGGCAAAAATCCCGCCCATCACGCAAAACCCGACCAGCGAGCTGCCCGGACGATCATCCATAAATCTCTGCAGAAAGGATTCCCGCTCCTCCTCCGTCATGGCTCCCTTCTGGCACAGGATCTCCGTTCTCTCATCCGTATACGTCCCCTGATAGCTTTCATATACCGCAGACAAAAAGCTGTGGGAGGGGAAAAAAACCATGTAATTGCCGGCACGCTGTCTGACGACAGCCGCAATGTAGGCCGCGATCCTTTGATATTCCAGTTCATTCCGTCTGGTATATTTGCTGCTGACATCGGAGGCGATAAAAAGTCCCCTCTTTCTCGCATCGAATACGGATTTTGCGTAAACAGCGTAATCCTCCGTCTCCCCGCCCAGCATATCCCTGTAATAGCGGACCGGCAGCAGCGTCGCGGAAAAAAAGATCGTGCTGACGCTCTTTAACAGTCGCTGCTTCAGGTTCCCGGAAGGATCCGTGCAAAGCAGCTTCAGCATCAGCCGTCCGTCCGTCTTCAGCTCGGAATATATGACATAATCATCCTTGCCGCGGTTATCATACATATTGATAAAGTGCCGCAGCTTAAAGAAAAATTCCAGAAGCTCCGTCCGATGCGCGAACCTGTCTTCTCTCTCTTCCTCCAGAAAATCGTCCATGCGGGAGTAAGCCCGGTTCATCGCCATGATCAGATCGGAAATATCTTCATGCACCGTGCAGGATTCCGTTTCTCTTTTAATAAGTAAGAGCTTTCGGTTACAGGTCGAAAGTGCTCTGGACAGCCGGTTGTCATATTCCTTCACCAGATTTTTCGCCGTCAGAAAATCTTCCTTATACAAAACGGCACTGTACATGTCCATGGCCCGCTCCACCAGGTTATGCGCCTCATCCACCAGAAAAACATATCGTCCCTGGGAATTGTCTGAGAAGAATCGGCGCAGATAGGCATTCGGATCAAAAACATAATTATAGTCGCAGATCACTGCGTCGGAAAAAAGACTCATATCAAGTCCCAGCTCAAAGGGGCATACCTGATGCTTCTGCGCGTACTGTTCTATCGTATCGCGGTCAAAATTGTCCAGACTGGTCAATAAATCATAGATTGCGTCATTGATCCGTTCAAAATGGCCTTTGGCCCGTGGGCAGGCAACAGGATTGCAATCCATGTCTTCCAGAGGACATATCTTCTCCTTCGCCGTGATCGTTACGGTTTTAAAGCGGAGACCCTGCCCGCGCAGCAGACCGAAGCATTCGGCGGCAACGGTTCTTGTGATCGTTTTGGCCGTCAGGTAGAAAAGCTTCCCGATCCGTCCCGCGGCTACTGCCTTCACAGACGGGAATACGACGGATATCGTTTTGCCGACCCCGGTCGGTGCCTCTAAAAAAAGCTTACGCTCGTGATAGATCGTGCGATAGACCTGCGATACCAGTTCCTTCTGTCCCTCCCGGTAAGCAAAGGGAAAAGGAATCTCCGCCGCGGTCCTGTCGCGCACATAAAGCCATGAAAACTGAAAAGCCGCCCAGCGTTCGTAGGATTGCAAAAGCTCCTGAAACCAGGCCCTGATCTCCGAAAAAGTATAGCTTTCATGAAAATAACGGATTTGCTGATTGAACAGATTGACATAGGTCATACGGACACGGATGTCAGGCAGTTCATGCTGCATCGCAAAGAAACAGGCATAGCATCTGGCCTGCGCCAGATGAACGGGTACCGGCCCTTTCATTTTGTCCACATCCTGCCAGGTGCTTTTGATCTCATCGATGGTAACGTCCTGTAAGGCTTCCAGTCCGGCGCCGTCATCCCGGTAGATGATCCCGTCAGCCCGGCCCTCGATGATAATATCAAAGCCTTCCCGGGGAAAGCTCTGCTTCAGGGGCACCTCCGCATGGTAATCCGGTCCGGCTTTCGACTGGATCAGTCGATGGATCCGGGCACCCTCCTGCATCGTTTCCGGATCACTGCCCTTTTTGCGGTTATCGATATCTCCGCTGCGAAGGATAAATTCCACCAGATGCCTGACGGAAACACGGATCTCCCCCCTGTTTGCGACCTGTAACGCTTCACTCATTTAACACATTCCGGGGCCGTAGCCGCCATAGCACATCCCACCGCCTCCGCAGCAGAGATTACAGACCAGATTCAGCAGGCAGAGCCGCAGACACAGATTATTCCCCTGCATGGCCGTATTGCCGTAAGGGCTCTGCATATCCCGATACCAGCTGCCACCGGACTGAAGGCGGTTTAACAGCGTCTGATAAGTCATATTTCCGGGCTCCAGCCGGCAGGCGGTTCGGACATAATCCAATGCCTGTACATTGTTTCCCATGCCCGCGTGCGAAAGCGCCGCGAAATAATACCATTGACCATCCCGGTCATTTATTTCGTCCAGTACATGCAATGCTTCCCGATAATGGCCGCTGTTGATATAGTTTGCGGCAGCCCGCATATGCACGCCCCTCTCATCCGTGGCAGCCTGTCTCGTTCGCGGCCCGTTGCCGGCAAAGCTTCCGAAGTCAAAACCAAAGCCACCGAAATCAAACCCGCCAAAGTCAAACCCGCCGGTGGTACGGCCGTACCCGCCGGAGGAACTGCTGCCCGCGGTTTGTCTCGAATAGTCAGAATAAGAATATCCCTTCTCACGCATATCCATGATCTGCTCATAAGCCTGTTGAACCTGCTTGAATTTCTCCTCAGCCTGGTCCTTGTTCGGATTATTGATATTCGCATCAGGGTGGTATCTGCGGCTCAGTGCCCGATATGCCTTTTTGATCTCTTCATCCGAGGCATTTTCCGAAACCCCCAGAACACTGTATGGATTCATATTTCTCCTTTACCTTTACTTCTGCTTCCCTTTGTTTTTTCTGCCTGGTGCAGGCGGAATTTACCGAAAACGCCCGAATAAAGAATATTGCGAAGGATCACCGCGTCCTCTGAAACAATGGGAAGCCGTTCAAAGGCCCGGCAGCATTCCCCCATCATCATAACAAGCATGTTTTCCGTATCCTCCGTCAGGGAAACCTCGTCACTGCTCCTGAGCAGAAGCGGATTATAGCTTCCGGATTTACGATCCTTTTCCAGATCATCAAAGGCATCCATGATATAGATGAATTTCCCGAGATAAAACCCGATCGCCCGCAGCTCCTTTTCCCAGGGATCCTGATCATATGCCAGAATTTCCGCCATGATCGTCCCGAAGGCACCGGCCGGCAGATCAATATTGACTTCTCTGGTCACTTCATAATCCTGTATGGTCTGAAGAGCTTCCCGGATCGTCTCTGCTTTCTTCGGATACCTTTCTTCTATTCTCTTCTTTTTTCCCTTCAGGCCAGCCGCGTAAAGCCGCCGGAGGACCTTCCTCTCATCCTTCCAGTCATCCAGGCATTTTTCATAGGTCAGAAGCAGATTCATATCGGCGGCATAATACGTAAAGCGATTTCGTCTGGTCGGATGCTTCTCAAAAGGATGTGCCGCGCATTTCACCAGTCCTTCCGCAGTTTCCGGTTCATACAGGGCTGTCAGAAGCATAATGACAAAGGTCATATCGTAGCTCAGGGAAAGCTGCCCGAGCCCGCCGTGGTTTTCCCGCAGGGAACGGCAAAGACCGCAGTAGTAGGACCGGTAGCGGTCAAACTCCCGGAATTTCAGTTCCTGTTTATTCACGATCACATAACCGAACATGGCAATCCCCTATGATTTGCGGATAAATTTTTCCCGGCATTTCGGACAGGTGATCTCGATCTTTCCCTTCCCGCGGGGTACCCGCACCTTCTGTCCGCAGCCGGGACAGCGGTATATATGATGGGTCTTCATATCCTCAAGCCGGTATTTTGACTTTGAAAACAATTGTTTGACCCTGCTCTGTATTTCCAGGTATTTCTGGTTTTCCGCGTAGCGTTTTGCAATATTCTTTGAAAAAACGCGAAAATACAGATAGCCGAGCAGCAGGAGAAGGATCAGATTGATCACAGCGCCCCGGACAAACATCCCGATGACTAAGAGGGCAAAGCAGAGAAAGCCTAAAAACTGTGAAAACTGATCCATCCCGTACCGGCCCACCATAAACTGTGCGATCTTATATCGTATTTTTTGCAGCATACCCGACCTCCTATGATTTCTCACAGTAGTATACCATTTACAATGTGTTTTTTCTTTGTTACAATCATTAAGATACTGGGGGCAAAAGGTGCTTTAGCACCTTTCTAGATACATGATATAGTGCTTGAGCTTGCTCAGGAGCACTATATCATGTATCCGGAAATGGCACGAAGTGCTTTTGCCCCTAACATACATGACAATTTCGACACCTCGATCAAACTTTCAATAAAGGCAGGTAAAATTCTATGACAGATTCCATCCTGAATACGGAAACCGTTGCCCTTGATGAGGAAAAATGCGCCCTCGTCATCATTGACCAGACAAAGCTTCCCTACAGCACGGAGCTTTTGACGATTACCGATCTGAAGGAGCTATGGGATGCCATCTACCTCCTGAAGGTCAGAGGCGCGCCGGCCATCGGCGTCGCGGCCGCGATCGGCATCTATGTATATACCTGTTCTCTGAACGTTTCCCGCTATGAAGATTTCGCGGAGGCTGTCGAAAAGGCCTGTGATTATCTGAATTCCTCCCGGCCCACAGCCGTAAACCTGTCATGGGCTCTTAACCGAATGCGGAAAGTAGTGACCGATCACCGGGGAGAGGATGTTACAGCGCTAAAGGCTCTTCTGCATGATGAAGCACTGCGCGTAAAGGAAGAGGATACCGCCATGTGCAGAAGCATCGGCGAGTACGGCCTGTCGCTGATAAAGGACGGCTTCGGTCTTCTAACCCATTGCAATGCGGGACAGCTTGCGACCTCCAAATACGGGACCGCCACCGCGCCCATGTATCTGGCGCATGAAAAGGGATATCATATCCGCGTCTACTGTGACGAGACCAGACCGCTTTTGCAGGGTGCAAGACTCACGGCCTATGAACTGTCCTCCGCAGGACTTGATGTTACGCTTCTGTGTGACAATATGGCCGGTTCCCTGATGCAGCAGGGGCTGATCGACGCCGTTTTCGTCGGCTGCGACCGGGTCGCGCGAAACGGAGATGCCGCCAATAAGATCGGCACGAGCGTCGTCGCGACGCTTGCGCACTACCACCATATTCCGTTCTACGTATGCGCTCCCTCCTCTACGATCGACCTGCATACGGCCACGGGCGCCGATATCCGGATTGAACAGAGGCCGCCCGAAGAGGTCACGGAAATGTGGTATCAAAGGAGAATGGCGCCGCAGAACATCAAGGTCTATAATCCTGCCTTTGACGTGACCGATCATTCCCTGATCACGGCCATTATTACGGAAAAGGGTATCTGTTATCCGCCGTACCAGTTCGGGGAGGAAACGCTTTAACGCGCTTTCTTACGCGCTTTCGTTCATCTTCGTAAGCTTTGCTGCCTGATCAGCGGCGATGCAGGCATCAATGATCTCCTGAATATCGCCGTCCATGATCTTGTCTAGCTTATACAACGTCAGATTGATCCGGTGATCGGTCACCCGGCCCTGCGGGAAATTGTAGGTTCTGATCTTTTCAGACCGGTCACCCGTTCCGATCTGGCTCTTTCTGAGTTCGGCCTCGGCATCATGCGCTTTCTGCTGCTCCAGATCAAAAAGCTTGGCTCTTAACAGGGCAAAAGCCTTCTCCTTGTTCTGTATCTGCGATTTTTCGGTCTGGGAATAAATAACAATACCCGTCGGATAGTGGGTCAGGCGCACCGCGGAATCCGTGGTATTCACGCACTGGCCGCCGTTTCCCGACGCCCGCATCACGTCAATGCGGATATCCTTTTCATCGATATGCACGTCCACATCCTCCGCTTCCGGCATGACTGCGACCGAGATCGTTGACGTATGGATACGGCCGCCGGATTCGGTTTCCGGTACGCGCTGTACCCGGTGGACGCCGCTTTCGTATTTCATAATGGAATATACACTGCTGCCGCTCAGCATAAAGGTAACGCTCTTCATGCCGCCGATACCGATCTCGTCGGCCTCCAGAGTCTCTACCTTCCAGCGGCGGCTTTCGGCATAATGTACGTACATACGATAGATCTCCGCTGCAAACAGAGCAGCTTCATCGCCTCCAGCGCCGGCCCGGATCTCCACGATCACATTCTTGTCATCATTCGGATCTTTCGGCAGTAACAGGACCTTCAGCCGTTCCTCAAGCTCCTCCACATTCTTTTTCGCGTTCGTCAGCTCGTCCTTGAGCATCTCCCGCATCTCTTCGTCCTTCTCATTCTCTAACATCGCCAGGGAATCGTCGATATCCTGCCGGTTTTTCTTATAGGCCTTATAGGCGTCTACGATCGGCGTAATATCGCTCTGTTCCTTCATAAGACTCGTAAAGCGCTTCTGGTCGCCGGAAACCCCCGGCTCCGAAAGCTCCTGCATGATATCCTCATACCGCATTACCAGATCATCCAGTTTATCAAACATCCTCTTCCTCCCTGATATTCCTTCGCGCCTTTGCGACCCGGTCATGTCCCGCGTAATCCTTTAAAATCTCCACCGATCCGAAGCCGCCCGCACAAAGCAGCTGCCTGACAGCCTCTCCCTGGTCATATCCGATCTCCATAAGCAGCAGTCCTGCCCGTTTCAGATACCGTACGGCATCGGTGATGATCCTTCTGTAAAAATAAAGCCCGTCCTCATACCCGTCAAGGGCCAGTCTCGGGTCATGCTCCCTCACCTCCGGCATCAGCGTTTCAATGTCGGCCGTGCGGATATAAGGGGGATTTGAGAGTACCGCGTCAAATTTCTCGGCAGGCGGGATCCCTTCAAACAGATCGCCGGCCAAAAACGTGATCTGATCCGCAAGGCCGTGCCGTTTCGCATTCTCTTTCGCAACGGCCAGCGCATCCTCCGAAATATCGGACGCCGTTCCCTCAATATTGTTTTTATATTTCATCAGGCTGATCAGGATACAGCCGCTTCCGGTACAAAGATCCAGAACCTTCATACCGTCATCGATCTCGATCATAGCCTCTTCTACCAGAAATTCCGTATCCTGCCGCGGGATCAGCACCCGTTCATCCACATAGAAGGAAAGTCCCATAAAGGATTGTTCACGGGTCAGATGCTGCAGGGGAACATGCGACTGCCGCTTCTTTAAAAACGTACGCAGTCTGCAAAGCTTTTCCGGATCATCGATCAGGCGGTCGCCGTGACCGTACAGCATATTTCTGTCATAGCCGAAGATAAATTCAAGCAGGAGCGCCGCTTCGGTTTTTGCCTCCCGCTCCTCAAGCCCGGCATTTTTGATGAGCGCTTCCGCCGTATCGCGATACAGCCCCGCAAGCGTCAGATATTCAGGCATAATAATCTATTTCTTCCTCATAGGGGATGACCAGATTAAACTCCGAAAGCAGATAGGCCCTCCAGTCAAAAACCGCTTCCACGGAAGCAATCGCGACCTCCACCATAGATTCATCCGGCTCCCTTGTTGTCAGCTTCTGCAGAAACATGCCCGGCGCGGAAATGATTCTGACAAAAATATTATCGCTCCGGCCCGCGAGCCTGATGATCTCATAAGAAATCCCCGCGATGACCGGGATCAGCAAAAGCCGGACCACGACCCGCAGGATCGGTTCCTCTAACCGGATAAACATGAAAAGAATCACGCTGATGAACACCACTAAGAACATGAAGCTGGTACCGCAGCGCTTATGCTGCCTGGATGCAGCCATGACATTGTCCACATTCAGCTCATGTCCCGTTTCCAGGCAGTTGATGCATTTATGTTCCGCCCCGTGATACATAAAGGTGCGCCTGATATCGCTCATCAGGGAGATAAGCAGCAGATATCCGATAAAGATCAGGATCCGCAGACCTCCCTCGGCAATGGAGATCACCATGTCGGAAACGATCCACCTTTTTAACAGCTGGGAAAGATAGTACGGCAGCAGCATAAAGAGCGCCACAGCCATAGCGACCGACAAAGCAACCGTAAGTCCCGACAGGATCCTGTCGGCGTTTTCGCCGAACAATCTGTCCAAAGGCCTTTTTTTCTGCCTTCTTTTGGTCTTTACATCCTCTTCCTCATAAAAAGCGGCAGAATAGTTAAGCGTCCGGATCCCGATGATCAGGGAATCGATAAAGGAAAAAACGCCCCGGATAAAGGGAAGCTTCGCGATCCGGTTATCCGGCCCAAAGGACTGGTATTCCTCAACCGAAATATTGATATCCTGTTCCGGTGTTCTGACCGCTACGGCATAGCGGTCCTTATTTTTCATCATGACTCCCTCGATCACGGCCTGTCCGCCGATGCCGCTGTAATGCGTATTGCAGGAGCTGACTTTTTTCTGTTTCGCCATGGTACCCTCAATCAACTGCGCCGATCTGTTCACAGGTCGTGCGCCCGGGAATGGGCTTTTGCTCATTTCCGAAATAAAGCAAAAAGGCTGAGCAATGCTCAACCTTATGATGATTCGTTTCAGGCAACAAAATTCATCTGTTTATTTGCTTTCAACGCCATATTTCCTGTTGAACTTCTCAATACGTCCGTCTACTCTGGCCGACTTCTGCTGCCCCGTATAGAACGAATGGCACTTCGAACAGATTTCTACGTGTATTTCCGGCTTCGTTGATCCGACGACAAATGTATTTCCACAGTTGCAGGTCACGTTTGCCTGATAATATTTAGGATGGATTCCTTCCTTCATAGCCTTTTCACCTCTCAGTCCTTTACTAAAGTGGAATGCTGTTCCCTGTCTCTGCGACAGCCAATGTATTGTACCACAGGAGCCGGAACTTCGCAATACATTATTTTATAATAACTTTAATATGTATCCTTTAACGTGCGGATCACCAGCTGCTGCTCCAACTCCGTTCCGTTCTGGATCTCCGGCGTTCCCGGGATCAGATAGCGGATATCCTTCTTTTTCAGCGTCACCGCTTTTTCCCGCTTGGAGGTCAGGTGGAAGTAATTATCCGAAAAGATCGCGTCCGCGCCCTTCAGATCCAGCTCCACAAAGGCCGCAAAGCCGCCTGACATCATACGGATCACATATTCGTCCACCAGCTCGATCACGGAATAGGAAATAGAGCTGGTTTCCAGGTTCAATCGCTTAAACGGAACAAATACCTCGATCTCCGTGGAAACAACGACATCATCCTCGTCGATAAAGACCGCCTCCACAAAGACCCGGTTCTCGATACCCTCGATAAAGGCACCGTAATCCATGGAGCAGACCATTTCCACACTGCCGGGCGCCAGCTCCACCTCATACTCCATCTCATGCAGGAGGCGGAAATCAAAGGTCTGCAGGCTGACCTTGACCCTGCGCTGCTCAATATCCCGCGTTTCATTCTGAATAAAGACAGAAAGCACGGAGCCTTCCCGCAGGATCGAGCCGGCTACCGGCGAGAAGAAATTTTTCGCCATATACTGAAGCGCCTTATAGCGGCCGAAGTAATCAATACTTGACCAGGAGGCTACCGGCCAGCTGTCGTTCAGCTGCCAGTACAGAGCGCCCATGCATTCGCCGCGGTGCCGCCTGAAATGCTCTACCCCGTATTTGATCGCGATACCCTGCAGGAGCTGTGTCAGGTACAGTAAGCTGTCGAAGTCCTTCGGAAACAGGAAGTTCTGGGACAGATAATAGATCATCTTCCCGTTGGCGCTTTCGTTTTTCTGGTGGCTCTCCATGACCTCCGAAAAAATATTCCGGTCCTCTTCCCTCGTAAAGGTCTTGACGGTTTTAAGGCTCGGGAAGGACTGGAAGCCAAATTCCGAACAGAACCGCATATTGTGTTCGCTGTAAGCACTGAAGGGCTCCTGATCGTGCCAAACGCCCCAGTAATGTCTGTCTCCTGCATGGTCATTGTCGGGATCCTGAAAACCCCCTCCCGAGGACGGTGAAGACGGCCAGTAAAACGTGGATCTCGCGTATTTCGCGACCAGCTCCGGCAATATCCTTTCAAATATTTCCAGGTAATCCTCTCTTAACTGCGGCGAGTGATCGCGAAAACCCTCCCAGGAAACCCAGCCGGATTCTATTTCATTATTGCCGCAGAACAGTCCGAGGCAGGCATGGTGCCGCAGTCTCTTGATATTATCCACCGCCTCCGCAGTAATATTGTTCTTAAACTCCGAAGTCAGCTCGTAATGATTGCAGGCAAACATGAAATCCTGCCAGACGATCAGCCCGTATTCATCGCAGAGCTCATAAAAGGTATCCGAGGGATAGTAGCCGCCGCCCCAGACCCTGATCGTGTTGAAATTGCATTTTTTTGCCGCACGAAGGAGATAGGCGATCTTCTCCTTTGTGATAAAGGAATAGATCGAATCCTCCGGGACATAATTGGCGCCCATGGCAAAGATCTTCGTATGGTTCACCATCAGGCAGAATTCCCGGCCGTAGGCATCCTCCTCCTGCGAGATCGTGATCTCCCGAAGGCCTATGCGGTAGCTTTTCTGATCCCATTGATTGCCGTTCATATCAAGCGCGTAGATACTGACCGTATATAACGGCTGGTCTCCGAAGCCGTTCGGCCACCAGATCTTCGGACTCTCAATCTCGATCTCCAGCGTCGCGTGGCCGTTTTCCAGCGTATTGGTCACCGCAGAGGGAATGCCGTCCGGCGTGACGAGCTCAGCCTGGATGATATAGGTATCCGGCTGGATCAGCTCAGCATCCACGTTTATTTCGAGCACAACCCTTTTTTTCTCGTGATGCTGGATGATCTCGACCTCTTCGAGCTTGATCAGACTGTAGCCGATCAGGTCAATGCTCCGCCAGATGCCGCAGTCGGGAAGCTGCGCGCCCCAGTCCCAGCCGAACATGCAGTGCGCCTTCCGCAGATACTGGTTGCCGCGCATGCAGCCGGTCGGCGTATAGTTGATCTCCTTATGCAGACCGTGCCGGTAGTTCTCGATATATTGTATCGGGGAAGCGATCTCGATCGTGATCGTATTTCCGTAAGGACGCAGATAATCCTTTACATTGAAGTAATAGGTGCGGTGCATGTTTTCGGTACGCCCGATGGGCATATCGTTGATATAGATCCTTGAAAGGGTATCGATCCCCTTGCAGCACAGATAGATCCGCTCCTGTCCAAACAGATCCGGGTCCACGTCAAAGCCTCTCGTAAAATAAAAATCATTCCGGAATATCTCCCTGGCCTCGTATTCGTTCGTCCCGAAATAGGGATCCTGCATCCTATGCTGGATCAGCAGCGCTGATAAAACAGAGCCCGGAATCTTGCCTTCCACATAAGCTTCCGAACCCTTTTCATTGATAAGCCATTTACCGTTTAATGTCTGATAAATCATACGTTTCCCCTCTGTCACTGCTTTCGTTACCATAGTAATAGAAATCTTTCTTCTTTGCAACGCATTTTTGAATTGCATATCCCCGGATTTTGTTGTATTCTATACACGTAATCAGTAAGATCCGATGGAAGACATAGTACTTTCCTGTCTTGTGACATAACTGTTTCTTTTTTCAGGAATTCCCGTTGTGATGAATGCGATATATGAGCAGACAATTGTGCCTGTGCATAATTGAATGATACAGAAGAGGAGATATGTATGAAAACCTATCAGGAAATGTCCCGGGAGGAGCTGACGAGCCTTCGGGACGAATTAAGCGGTGCCTATGAGGCCGTTAAACGAAAAGGTCTGAGTCTGAACATGGCAAGAGGCAAGCCTTCGCCTTCCCAGCTTGACCTTTCGATGGATATGCTGAACGTACTGAATTCCGGGTCGGCCGTCAATGATGTATCCGGGATCGACTGTCGGAATTACGGCGAAATGGACGGGATCTATGAGGCCAAAAAACTCCTTGGCGACATGATCGGCGCAGATCCCGAAAACGTTATCGTGTGCGGAAATTCCTCTCTGTCGATAATGTATGATTCCGTGGCCCGTTCCATGCTGTTCGGCGTGGCGGGTTCAACCCCGTGGTGTAAACTTCCTGCGGTAAAATTCCTCTGCCCGGTTCCCGGTTATGACAGGCATTTCGCGATCACGGAAAAGCTCGGCATAGAGATGATCAATATTCCGATGAACGAAGACGGGCCGGATATGGCGGCCGTCAGGGAATATGCGGAGAGCGATGCTGCCGTCAAGGGGATCTGGTGCGTGCCGAAATACTCAAATCCCACCGGCATTACCTACTCCGACGATGTGGTGCGCGCTTTTGCGGCTTTAAAGCCCGCGGCCGAGGATTTCCGGATCTACTGGGATAACGCCTACGCGGTTCACGATCTCTATGAAGACAGCAGGGATACGCTCTTAAATATCATGGAAGAATGTAAAAAGGCCGGTCATGAGGATATGGTCTTACAGTTCTGCTCCACGAGCAAGATCACCTTTGCGGGAAGCGGGATCGCCGGGATCGCCAGCTCCTCTGCCAATCTGGACTGGTGCCGGAAGGAAATGACGATCCGTACGATCGGCTATGATAAGATGAATCAGTTCCGCCATGCCCTGCATTTAAAGGATATGGACGGCATCAGAAAACGTATGGCCGAGCATGCTGCGATCATCCGGCCGAAATTCCAGGCGGTTTATGACTGCTTCGACAAGGAATTACAGGGTCTTGGCATCGGAACCTGGACGAAACCCCGGGGCGGGTATTTTATTTCCTTTGATGCGCTGGACGGCTGCGCGAAGGCGATCGTCGCAAAATGCAAGGAAGCCGGCATGACCACGACCGGTGCGGGCGCAACCTTCCCTTATAAGAAGGATCCCCGTGACAGAAATATCCGTATCGCGCCTACCTTCCCGTCTCTTGAGGACGTCAGGGAGGCTGCGGCGCTTTTTGCGCTCTGTGTCAAGCTGTGCAGTGTGGAAAAGCTGTTAAACCAGTCGTAAACAAAGTGAGGCATGAATGGAAAGAGAAAAATATGAATCCTTAAGTCTGACTGCGCTCAGAGATATAGCGAAAGCCAGAGGCATCAAAAATGTGACCACGATCAAAAAAAGCGATCTCATTGACAGGATGATGGCCTTGGACGCGGAATCCCAAAACAGCTCTGCCGTTGCTAAGCAGCCCGCTTCCGAGCAGGCGGGCAGAGAGGCGGCAAAGAAGTCCGAAGCTTCCGCATCCGGGACGGAGGAGAGCGGCAAGGAAAGCTCCGCCGGAAGCGACCTCTCCGAAGAAAAGAAGATTCTTGACAGCGGCATCGAGGTCAGGGGGATCCTGGAGGTCCTGGCGGACGGCTACGGTTTTATCCGCAGCGACAATTATATGCCCGGCGAGGATGATGTCTATGTGGCACCGAGCCAGATCAGGCGCTTCTCCCTGAAAACCGGGGATATCGTATCTGGCAATATGCGCATCCGCTCAACAAACGATAAATTCGGCGCATTGTTATTCGTTAAATCCATTAACGGCATCAAACCGGAAAGCATGCAGAAGCGGGTGAATTTTGAAGATCTTACGCCGATTTTTCCGGACGAGCGGCTGAAGCTTGAAACCATGCGTGGACCCGTATCGATGCGGATCATGGATCTGATGTGCCCGGTGGGAAAGGGGCAGCGCGGCATGATCGTATCTCCGCCGAAAGCCGGAAAAACGACCCTCTTAAAGGATGTGGCGCGCTCCATTACCCGGAACAATCCCGAAATGCATCTGATCATTCTGCTGATCGACGAACGTCCCGAGGAAGTAACGGATATCAAGGAAGCCATAGAGGGCGAGCATGTGGAGGTCATTTATTCCACCTTTGACGAGCTGCCCGAGCATCATAAGCGCGTATCGGAAATGGTCATCGAGCGTGCCAAAAGACTCGTGGAATACGGCAAAGACGTGACGATCCTGCTTGACAGCATCACGCGTCTGACCAGGGCCTACAACCTGACAGTTCCGCCCAGCGGCCGTACGCTCTCCGGCGGACTTGACCCTGCCGCGCTGCATATGCCGAAGCGTTTCTTCGGCGCCGCCCGGAATATGCGCGAAGGCGGAAGTCTGACGATTCTGGCGACAGCGCTCATTGACACGGGCAGTAAGATGGATGATGTCGTTTACGAAGAATTCAAGGGAACCGGCAATATGGAAATGGTCCTGGACAGAAAACTGTCCGAGCGCCGGGTATTCCCGGCCATCGATATCCTGAAATCCGGTACAAGACGCGAAGACCTGCTGCTTGAACCCGGAGAGCTGGAAGCCACCAATATCATCCGGAAAGCCTTAAACGGTATCAAAGCCGACGAAGTCGTCGAAAGGATCCTCGATATCTTCGCGCATACCAAGAACAACCGGGAATTTGTTGAAATCATTAAGAAGCGGTTCATTGCCTGAGACGGTAATGTCAGGGTCGGCGTGCTGACCGGATCGGCGTAACCGAAGTTCATGCCACAACGCACGATTTACAGCGCACGATTTGCTACGCAAATCGTGCGCTGTGGAGGGGGCGGAGAGGCCGGGAGAGCCGCAGGGCAGAGCCACCCAGACGAGCAGGCGGAAATAGTTCATGTTGTCGAAAGGGGCGGCGCGATGACGTCTGGGTCAAAAGTGGCATGTGGCGAAGCCACATGCACACTTTGCACAAAAAACCGTCTCTGCAAGCTAGCTTGCGAGAGCGGTTTCTTGTGCAAAGTGACATGGCACTTGGTGCCATGTCACTTTTGACCCAGACGTCATCGCGCCGTCCCGGCTGCATCTGTATTTCCGCCTGTCCGCCCGGGCGGCTCCGTCCTGCGGCTCTCCCGGCCTCTCCTTTTTTAGATCAAATTACTTCACCTTTGCTTGCCTGCTTCTTCGATAGCTGCGTCAGAAAGCCTCGGCGATGCCCGCGTTATTCCTCTAGCAGCTTCTGCATGAGCCATTTATAAATATCCTGACAGTTTTTGTCCCAGTTGTCGCAGACTGTCTTGGCCGGCCCTTCCGCCGGCAGCGAGATCCTGACTGTAAGCAGCTCACTGTTATTCTCCCGGATCGTCATCTCTGCCAGGTAATCGCCTGCCGTCGTCCGGTCATAACCTGACCGTATCGACATCTCATTTTTTATCTCATATTCCTTCTCTATGAGAAAATCCGTTATTTCCTTTTTAATGCCCGAAGACAGCCGCTCCGGAAACATGTTCAGGATTTCCCGGCCATCGTCCGTGATCTCGATATTTGACTTGTTCCGTTTTGTCTCCGAGCGGATAAAGCCGTTTTCGATCAGCTCATTGAGGATCACGTTTACATGCAGATAGTCGGTATACCTTCCGAGCATGAATTCATAGATCTTAGCCCTTGTCACAGACTGTCCCGCCCTGTTCAGCATGAACAGGATCATGAGCTTATACAGCGTATCCAGTTCCTGAATTGATTCTTCCATAAGCACAGTATATCATATCCAGGCTGTAACCGCGACCCGTTATTTCATCGCCCGCATCGCATTTAAGATCGCGATCATCGCTACGCCCACATCCGCAAAGACGGCTCCCCACATATTCGCGATGCCAAACGCCGCTAAGATCAGGATCAGCAGCTTGACGCCGATGGCAAAGATGATATTCTCCCTGACAATGCGCAGGGTCTTCCGGGCGATCCTGGCAGCCGTCAGCAGCTTTGCGGGCTCGTCCGTCATGAGGACGATATCGGCTGCTTCAATGGCGGCATCCGAACCTACACCGCCCATCGCAACACCGATGTCCGCTCTCGCCAGGACCGGTGCGTCATTGATCCCATCCCCCATAAAAACAAGCGTCCGCTCCGGTGCTTCTTCCTTTATAAGCTTTTCTACGATATCTACCTTGTCACCGGGCAGCAGCTCCGCATAGACCGTATCGATACCAAGCTTCTTTGCTACCGCATCCGCGATCTCCTGATGATCGCCTGTCAGCATGACCGATCGGATCTGTTCCGCCTTCAGCCCCGCTATGCATGCTTCCGCATCCGTTTTGATCTCGTCGGCGATAAGAATAACGCCCGCTTTTATATTGTCCACTGCCAGATAGACCGCCGTTCCCTGCGAGAAGTCGTTATTATCCTCAACCAACTCCTCTTCCATCGGAATCCCGCTTTCCCGAAGGAATCTCTCATTGCCGCATACGATACGCATGTTATTAATAACGCATGATACTCCCTTTCCGGCCGTTTCCCGGATATCGGATACCGTTATGTTTGGATTCCCCTCCTGAAACACTCCTCTCTCCTTGGCTGTCTTGATGATCGAGGAAGCAATGGGATGCGTGGAATAGCTCTCCGCGTATGCAGCGAGGCAGAGCAGCTCGTCTTCGTCCTGCGCGTCATCAGAATGCCCCGTCTGTTTTTTGGGCAGGATCGTCTCCTCTTCCCTGCGCAAAGACAGAAAGGCTTTTGTCGGCAGGATCTTTGAAACCTCAAAAACACCCTTTGTTAACGTGCCGGTTTTATCAAATACCACCGTATCCGCTCCCGCAAGGGCCTCCAGATAATTGCTGCCCTTGATCAGTATCCCCTTTGAGGAAGCGCCGCCGATCCCGCCAAAGAAGGAAAGCGGCACCGAAATGACCAGCGCGCAGGGGCATGAGATCACGAGAAACGAAAGTGCGCGGTAGATCCAGACCGAAGGCTCTCCTGTGATCAGGGAGGGGATCAGTGCTAAAAGCACCGCCGTTATCACCACAATGGGCGTATAGTATCGGGCAAAACGCGTGATAAAGGCTTCTGACTGAGCCTTCCTCTGCGCTGCGTTCTCCACAAGATCCAATATCCGTGCCACCGTGGAGTCTGCATAGGCCCTGGTGACCCTGGCCTCTAAAACCCCGTTTTTATTGATACATCCGCTGATCAGCGGTTCTCCCTCACAAACAGCGCGCGGCACCGGTTCACCGGTCACGGCCATTGTATCAACATAAGAGTTTCCGTTTGTCACTACAGCATCTAACGGGATGCGCTCCCCCGGCTTTATCACGATGATCTCGTCGACATTCACTTCCTCCGGCGATACCGTAAGGATTTCCTGTCCCCGTCTGACATTCGCCTGATCCGGCCGGATATCCATCAGGGCCGCGATCGATCGGCGGGAATGATTGACGGCATAATCCTGGAAGAACTCCCCGATCTCGTAGAAGAGCATGACCCCCACCGCTTCACTCATTTCGCTGATCAGAAACGCGCCTAACGATGCCACCACCATCAGAAAGTTCTCATCCATGACCTGGCCGCGCACGATATTCCGTCCGGCCTTGCGGATAACGTCATGGCCGGCCACCAGATAAGCGATCAGAAACATAATGACCAGTCCGTTCTGATCCTTTATCAGGGAAAGCTTTTGCGCTGCGAGCGCCAGCACAAACAGAAAGGCGCCCAGACCGATTCTGTACAGGCGCCTTTTCATTTTTTTACTTAATTTCGTTTTCATGCCGGTAAGACCTCAACCTCCGGATCCACCTTTCCTATGACCTTTTTTACTTCTTTGAGGATCCGCTCATAATCCTGCTCCTCTGCCTCTAACACCATTTTCTTTGTCATGAAGGCGATGCTGCAGTCCTTTACACCCTCGATCTTCCTGATCCCCTCCTGCATTTTAGCGGCGCAGTTCGCGCAATCCAGTTCTTCCAAAACAAAATTCTTCTTCATTTTCTTTCCCTCCTTTTTTTTATTCTTCGATATGTTCAAGCCCCTGGCTTATGATACTGATAATATGATCATCGGAAAGCATATAGTATACCGTCTTTCCCTCCCGTCTGCTGCGGACAAGCTGCGCCTGTTTCAGGATCCTCAGCTGATGGGAGATGGCCGACTGCGTCATGGACAGCGCTTCGGCTATATCGCAGACACACATTTCCCCGAAAAGCAGTGCGCATAATATCCGGATACGGGTACAATCGCCGAATACCTTGAAAAAATCCGCCAGATCAAATAGTTCTTCCTCCGGCGGGATCTCGTTATTCAGCTTTTTTACTAACGCCTGATGCTCTTTGAGTCTGGAATGATCCTCGCTGCAGCACAGCTCATTTTTATCCGAAAGCCCTTTTACCGGGATCATTATCTCTTCTTTCATCTTTATGTACCTGTTTATGTATTCACTTCATCATATGAACAATCGTTCATTTGTTAGCTATACTATACCCCTGTCCCGAACTCCTGTCAAGAATATTTTTTATTTATTTCCGCAAGCCCTTCGGATAATGATTTTTCATCATGCCCTGCACGCTCTTGCCGAAACCAAGGGAGAAACCGTCGACCGTGATCAGCGTCCATCCGTTTTCCCCTTCGCAGGGAAAGGTAAGTCCCTTACGGTAATCATACGCTTTTTTAAGGGAAAGCGTCATATGCCGCTTCACATCGTCCGGTCTTAAAGAAAGCGCCAGAGCATGAGCCGGTTCAAACCTGTTTTTGAGACTCTTTCCCAGCATAAGTCCCGGGCGCAGGACGCGAAGACCGTTAAGCGCCGGCGTGTCCTTTGGTGCCAGATAAAGGGCGTCACCGAATCTGATCAGCATTCTTCCGTTCAGAGAATCCTCCGTCAGGAACAGATCTGCCGACGGGCTCAGCGTTTCCTCCTGAAACCTCATAAGATCATCGCAGTCAGAAAGCCGCAGCGAAACGGACCGTTTCCCGGGGAAGCCGGGTTTTTCCAAAACGGATACGCCTGCCTTCCGTTTCTCAAAACATGCGGCAAAATGACCCTCTCCCCTGATCTGATGCGGATACAGCCTCTGCTCTTTCGTCAGAAGGTAATCGGGATGCGTCTGTAGAAAATATGCCACGACCTCCTCATTTTCCTGCCTCGAGAAGGTACAGGTCGAGTAAACCAGAATCCCGCCGGGTTTCAGCATCTGATCCGCCCGGTTTAACAGTTCCTTCTGGCGGGCCGCACAAAAGCTTACGTTTTCCGTACTCCACTGTGTGACTGCTTCCGGGTTTTTTCGAAACATCCCTTCTCCCGAGCAGGGCGCATCCACCAGGATCCGGTCAAAAGAGCAGGGGAAACGCTCCGCCAGTCTGTCCGGCTTCTCCTGACATACACAAGCGTTCCGAACACCCATCCGTTCCATGTTTTCCGATAAAACAGCGGCTCTTCCCGGATGGATCTCATTGCTGATCAGAATCCCCTTCCCTTTCATGCGTGCGGCGATCTGAAAGCTTTTCCCCCCCGGCGCCGCGCATAGATCCAGAACGCTTTGCCCGCTGTCATCAACCGCGAGGAGCCCGACCGGCAGCATGGCGCTCGGTTCCTGAATATAGTAAAGCCCGGCATCATGATAAGGAAGCCTCCCCGGCTCATCCGATTCCGCATAATAGAAACCGCCTTCTTCCCATGTCACCGTTTCCAGCGAAAAATGCGCGTTCTCCTGTGACCGGGCAGCTTTGTCTTCCTTCCGGCCGAAAAAAGACAAAAAGAAGTCCGTATCACATTTCAGCGTATTGACCCGCAGTGCGTGATACGAACTCTGTTCATAACTGTTCAGAAAAGCTTCGTAATCTCCGGGAAGCTCTTCCTTCATGCGATTTATAAATTCTTCCGGCAGCTTTATCATCTGTATATCCTAAGGAGCTGTATGGTTCCCGCCAGAGAAGCGCGTCTTCCTATCCCCAGATCAGATGGTACCATCTTTCCAGTTCCTCTTCGGTTAAAAAGCCGGCACTCGTCCCCATATGGCCGATCTTATAGGAAGCAAATAACAGCGCGTTCTTGATCGCCCTGACCGCATCCCCGGTTCCCACATAATAATGCAGGAAGCAGGAAAACAGCGAATTACCGGCACCCGCCGTATTCACGATCTCCGTCGTCTTCACCGGCTTATAATGGGCAAGCAGATCATCCCCCCGGGAGAAGATCGTCAGTCCCTTCGCGCCCTGCCCCAGAATGATCGTTCCGGCCGGGAAGCTGTCCGCCAGCTTTCGTACGAATTCATCCGGTTCCGTCACAATATTGTCATCGCTCAGATAAATGATATCCGCAAGCTCCATCAGTTCCCGGTTATATTCAAGCTTCTCCTCGGTAAAGCCGCGGAAATTCACAGCAACGGTCTTACCCATCTTCTTGGCGGCCCGGGCAAGCGGCTTGCAGAAATTTGCGTTCGCCAGAACCACACAGTCCACATCCCCGATATTCTTTTTAAAGGGTTCCAACGGAAATACAATGTCCCTGACGTTCTTGATATCCTCATAGATCTGCTGCTGTCTTTCGGAATCATAAAGGATCACGGCAGACGGCGTAGCCTCTAACGCCGGATAAACATAATCGGCCCCGCTGACCAGCTTGTCCTTCACGACAATATCCGTATTGTCACTGCCCGTTACCGTAAAAAAACGGACATCATTGCCAAGTGCTCTGAGTGCCAGACACTCATTATAGGCATCGCCTCCCACATTGGTAAAGATCGTATTCGGTTTCGTGATCACCGGACTGTATTCGATTGGGATCTTCTCCACCTTAACGATCGTCTCAACCTGAATAATACCCGCAACCGCAAATTTCTTCATGAGAGGTTCTCCTTTCCTGTCCTGTTTTCTCAGTATTTGATATCGTAATAAGCGGCAGGATCATAGTTGCCCATCTGCGCCGCCATGGCGGGATCATACTCCGGAAGCACCGGTGCCGGCCCCATTGCATTCAGGTCTTCCATGACCGGTTCCTGCGGAATAAAGGGCATTCTTTGCGCGGAACCTGTATCGGATGGCTGTCCGGTTGTTTCCGGTGCCTTCGTTTCTGCCGTTACATTGTCCGCATCCTCTTCATCTGCGCTCTCGTCTTTTCCGTTTTTACCAAAAAGACCGGAAAAGAAGGATTTTTTCTTCTTCTTTTTCGTCGAAGCCTCTTCCTTTTCAGGCTGAGAGGATTTCGATGTCTCTTCCTTCATATATTCGCTGGCAAAGGCATTCCGATATGCCAACACCTCATTGACCGGCATCTCCTGGGTCGTTCCGTTCACATCGTAATGATTGACCGAATTGTACAACTCCGCATAAGCCGCCGAATCATCCTCATACATCATATTCGGATCATACATCGGATTTTCAAAAGCAGGCGGCACATTGTAAAAACTCGCATCCGTCCCGAAGATCAGTGAAGCGCCCTGACTGTTGTCAGCCTGCGGATATCCGTAATAAACGCCGGAAGCATCTGATTGCTCCGCCGGTCCCTGCTCTGTGACCGTCGTACCCTCCGGTCCGGCTGCCGTTACCAGAGCTTCCGCTTCCGAAAGCACAGGATCCTGCACCGGAGCTTCCTGCTCTTTTGCTGAGCCCTTTTCCGTCTGATTCATTGCGGAAACGGTATCACCGAGCTCTTCGATCGCTTCTTCCATTCGTTTCGAATAAAGAGCACTTAGATCGATCATATCCGGATCGCCTTTATCCTTTTCAGATGCACTGTCCCGCGATCCCTCCGGTATTTCCTTAGCTTCCGCCGTCATCTCCGCGGATGCGTTCTCAGTCTCCCCGTCATGTGTTTCTTCCGGCTCTTCCTTCTCTCTTCCGATAAAGAAATCCGGCTCCTTTTTCTGTTTTTCAGCCGCTTCAGTCTGTCCTTCCGCTTCCGTCAGTTCTTCCGTTTTAGCGGCTGTTTCCGCTTCTTTATCCGGTGCCGCTTTCTCATCGGCCGAGACGGTCAACGTTGTTTTCTCCGGCTCAGCCGCCTTGATATCCGTTTGGACCTCTTCTTTTTCTTTTATTTCATCCGTTTTCTTCTCATCGGATTTCAGCTTGCCGCCTTCCTCCTCAGGCTTCTTTTCTTTCTTTGGCGGGATCGGCACACCGAAGATCGAAGTGTCCCGTCTGGCCAGTCGTTCCTCGAAAGACAATTCCCGTTTTTGCTGTCCCTGTTGTTCCTGCTGCCTGAGCAGCGCACCATGCATGCCTTTGGCGGGTGCCTGGCTCTGGGATGATTTCTGCTGATCGGGTTTGTCCGTCCGGTTGAGCTGTCTGGCCAATTGACTCAGGGAGGCAACCCTGCCTTCTCCCGCACCGGCGGATGTCTGACGGGAGGCCACAGCATTTCCCGAGGTCTGAGTGCCGCTTACCGATATGCCGTGTCCCGGCTCCAGAAGTGCCTCAAAGCCCGTCGCACGCTTGATCCCCGGCCGGTACAGATGATTCCTGAGCATCAGCAGATACCGGGAGAATTCGATATTCATCCCGTCCAGATCCGGCTCCGGCTCCTCCCGGAACCGATCCCGGATAAAGCCCTCGGACATCCAGCCGATCATATGGATCACGCGGTTCACATCCACGAAATCATCAAAGCGGCTCATATCCGCCTGACCGTATAACGTACGGTACGTATCACTCAGGGCGTTTCTGTCCTTTCCGATCACAGCCAGAGCGTCCGGATGATCCTCAAACCGGACACTGTCAAGAAACTGCTGCATATACGGATAATTCCGCATCACCCTGGTCTTGACTCCTTCAATCATCCTCTGGATCTCGAAGAAATCAGTCTCTCCGCGCTTGACCGACTGGGTCAGCTCCAGTGTCATATATTTGACGCTGTAATCATAGACAAATTCATACGCACCGATCTTAGATTCAAAATAGTGAAACAGCAACCCTTTGGAAATGCCCGCCGCTTTAACGATGACATCGGTGCTGGCTTTTTTGTAACCGTTTTCGGCAAACACTTTTAAGCAGGCGTTAATGATAGCGTCCTGCTTCTCTTTTTTGACATCAAAAAATTTTGGATTCATTTTTCCCCCACTTCAGGCTCTCCCACCCGTCCCTTCTCATAACTCACGCTTATGATAATCCGGTTTCGCCGCCCCTTTTCAGCTCCACCGGTGACTGTACAAGTCAAATGATAGCACAGTTAACATAATCCGTCAACTGCCTCTTATGGTCAAAAATAGAATTAATGTCGAAAATGCCGCATTCCGGTAAACACCATGGTCATACCGTAAGCGTCCGCTTTATCGATCGACTCCTGATCCCGGATCGAACCGCCCGGCTGAATGATCGCTGTAATCCCCGCTTCGTGGGCTGCTTCCACGGTATCCGCAAACGGGAAGAACGCATCGGAAGCCAGGACCGCCCCGGTCAGCGCTTCCTTTCCAATCAGCTCCCGCGCATGGTCAAAGCACTGCTTCGCTGCCCAGATTCGGTTGACCTGCCCGGGTCCGATGCCCACAGACTGCGTATTTTTAACGACTACGATCCCGTTGCTCTTCGTATATTTGACGATCCGCATGCCAAACTGCATGTCCGCAAGCTGTTCTTTCGTGGGCTGCGCCTTTGTCACCACCTTCAGATCTTCCTCATGATAAAGCTCCGCGTCTATCGTCTGCACGATCAGGCCGCCGTTCACCTTCTTCATATCAAAGGCCTTTTTATCCTGCGCCGTACTGATGTCGGGAAGCCGCAAAACCCGGAGGTTTTTCTTCTCCCGCAAAAGCGCCAGCGCTTCCTCCGTATAAGCCGGTGCCACGATCACCTCCAGGAAAACAGGCTTCATCGCTTCCGCAAGTGCCAGGGAAACAGTCCTGTTTACCACTAATATACCGCCGTAGATCGATACCTTGTCCGCCGAAAAAGCCTTCTCCCAGGCTTTTAAGACCGCGGTTTCCTCATCCGGCGCGTGATCAACGGGGCAGTCCGCTTCGGTACTGACCCTGACCGAGCCGACACCACAGGGATTTCCATGCTTACAGGCCACCACCGTCGGATCCGTAAACTCCTTGAGCAGTTCCAGCGCGCCGTTGGTATCATTAATATTATTAAAGGAAAGCTCCTTCCCGTTTAGCTGTTCCGCGTCAGTTAAGGATCCCTTCCGATGGCCGATCTCGCGGTAAAAGGCCGCCTTCTGGTGAGGGTTCTCGCCATAGCGCATATCCTGAAGCTTTTCAAAGGTCATCGTCAGTGTATCCGGAAGCGTTTCGTCCTCCCGCTGTCTGCGGATATAATCGGCGATCATGGTATCGTAATGCGCCGTGTGGGAAAAGACCTTCTGCATCAGATAGAATTTCGTATCAATATCTACGCTGCCGTTTTCCTTTAACTGCTCCATTACCGTTTCATAATCGGCCGGATCCGTTACCACCGTCACATCCTGATAGTTCTTCGCCGCCGCCCGCAGCATGGAAGGTCCGCCGATATCTATATTTTCCACGGCTTCCTCTCTTGTCACACCTTCCTTCAGGATCGTTTCCCGAAAAGGATATAAATTGACGATCACCAGATCGATCGGCTCGATCCCAAGCTCCGAAAGCTGTTTCATATGCTCGGGGTTACCACGCATAGCCAGAATACCGGCATGGACTCTTGGATGCAGCGTCTTTACCCTGCCGTCCAGGCATTCCGGAAAGCCGGTCAGCTCTGAGATCTCCGTAACCTTAATGCCTGCTTCCGTAAGCGTTTTCGCGGTCCCGCCGGTGGAAATGATCTCCGTTCCCATCTCTCTCAGCTCTTTCGCCAGTTTAATGATCCCGCTCTTATCCGACACACTGATCAGTGCTCTCATCCTGTTTCCTCCTGCCGCATTCTATGCGTATTTTTGCTCAAAGTCTTCCTTTTTCATCGGTTCATCGATGCAAAAGCCCTGAATGTAACGAATCTGCAGGCTCTCAAGCCTATGCAGCATTTCTTCTGTTTCCACGCCTTTGGCGCACACCTTGACACGCCTCTGCCTGAGCGGTTCCAGTATTCCCCTTACAAAAGCTTCCGGATCATCCGTTTCCGCTATTCTTTTCACCGTTTCCTGTGACAGCTTCACTGCGTTTACCGGCAGGGCGGAAACAAGTGCCATGGATTCCTTCTCCGCGAGAAAATCATCTATTGCGATCCGGCACCCAAAGCCTTTCAGGGATGTCAAAAGCTCCTGCAGTTCGGGATTCTTTTCCCGCAGCGCTTCCTCCGGGATCTCCAGGGTCAGATTTTTCGGATTGATCCCCGTTTCCTGCAATACCGTGCGGATGTCCTCCTCCAGATGTCCGGAAAGAAGCTCCTCGGCAGAAAGATTGACGTCCGCCTTACAGTAGGGATGTCCGGATTCATTCCATTTTCTCACTGAGAGGCAGGCTTCTTTAAGCACATGGCGGCCGATGGGAATGATCAGACCGGTCTGCTTCGCATTCGGCAGGAAGGAATCCGGCAGCATAAAGCCAAGCGAGCGGGAATTCCATCTGACAAGGGCTTCCGCCGCCACGCATTTTCTGTTCTTTAAAAGATCGATCACGGGCTGGTAATATACCTCAAATTCCGCCATTACCTTCGGATCGATCGTCTTATCGCTGAAGTTCTGCGTAATTGCCGCTGTCTGATCTTCCGTCTCTGCCGAAGGATTCTCCGTAACCGGCGCTGCTTCCGCCGCCTCAAACAGCGAATAAAGCACTGCGTAGCGCCCGTCCACCCATTTAATGACCGTGCGGTTCATATAATACCGCCTGCCGCTCTTTTCATCGCAGATTTCCGTGCGCAGATCGTTGCCGTCCGTTTCCGCCCGCAGCAGGTCATGGATTGACCCGTCCTTCAGCGCATCGGAAAATTCCTCCTCCAGTTTCTTATTGACAAACAGGATCTCATTGCTCTGCTTGTCCTTCACCAGGATATAACTCCCGACATTGTTTAGGATGACCTTCAGAGAAATGTAGGAGGAGGTCAGCGATTCCTTGTTTAAGCGCTTGTCATAAATGCTCTGTAAGATCCTTGCCGTATCGCCGAAAAACTTGATATCCTCTCTGCTCCAGAGTCTTGTCGGGTCATTGTCGGCAAAGATCAGGTACATGCTGACCCGGCGCGGCTGCCGTCCCGAAAAGACAGGAAGTGCCACAAAGCTGATGATCCCGATGGATCCCAGCCAAAGCCTGAAATCATATTCTATATCCGTCCGTGAGGAGACCACCATGGGTTTGTCCCCTATGGCGGCCATGTATTTCACCACATCCGCCATATCGACCCGCTCGATCACCGGATCGGTATTTTCGCTCCGATATCTGCCCTTCACCTCTATGGTATTCTGCTCCCTGTCAGGCGCGATCACATAGGCATGGGAAATATCCACGCTCTTTCCGGCTGTAGTGACCAGTTCATGACAGATATCCTCAAATCTTTCATTGGAATCAAGCAGCTCAACGATATGCGTTGTCGCCTCGGATCTGTGCAGCGCCCGGGATAACGCCATCTCGCTCTGTCTGCTTTTTTCCTCCTCCTTGCGGGAGTATTCAAGCAGCGCGGCGTTGCTGTAGATGCGGTTATATATTTCCCGGAGATAGTCAAGACCGCCGAAAAAGATATTCTCATCCACGACAGACCGGATGTTAAAGATCGCATCCTTTCCGTCAGGATCATAATATACCGCGCAGACGATAAAGCAGAACAGGGGGACATGGTTTGATTTGATGGCTACGGCGGCCAGCTTCATATTCGAGAACTCCGTATTCTCGACGATCTGCTCCTCGAGCCTTGTTTTCATTACCCTTCTGTAAAGATCCTCGACCTGCCGCTTGCTTAACAGATCCGCGATCCGGTTGGTGTCCCGCATATCGCGCCCGGAAATATCGGTAAGCTGTTTTCCTTCTTCATCCAGCGCAAACAAAAACAGACCGGAAATGTCCGCAAAATAATCCTGGTCCTTTTGCAGAACAGTCCGATCTATCGGGGGCTTCCCGCCGCCCCTACGTTCTTCATTCCCTGCTGGGTCTGTATTTTCTACCTTAAATTCCATCATTTCCTTCGATTATACCTGTATATACCGATTCCGCTGGAAACAATCAGATAAAAGAATCCCATGGAAACCGTTAACGGAATGTTCCGCGCCGGATCAGCCGGATACGGTATCAGTGAAAAAAGCTGAGTGACTGTGACTGTCCTGATCAGGCGGAACGGCTCCAGACGGAACGGCTCTGCCGCAAGCAGCATGATCCCTCTTTCCAAAACAACCGTCAGCAGAAAGTAGAAAAGGTATGCCTTCTTCCTGTCTGAAAAGCCAAACAAAAACATATTCGCAAAGCCGATGCCCGCAAGCCACAGCGGGATCGCGTAAACCATTTTCTCCAGAAAATCAAAAATATCCGTATGGCCGATCGTGCCATCGCTCAAATGGAAAAGCAGAGTGACTATGAACAGCGTCACCACGGTGATCAGCAGAAAGGCCATGGCAAGAAGAACAGAAGCCGAAAGCTTCGAGAGATAAAACTGCGTCCGGCTGAGTCCCGGCTGAATCCTGCCTTCTCCGTAAACAATGTCGGCAATGAATATGCAGCTGTAATACGGAATCACAAAACACCAGGTCGCATATACCAGAATATTATATGCGAAGGTTCCTTCATTCGAACCGTAGATCGCGCGGAAAGCCAGAACTGCCACATTGGCAAGCAGACAGGCCCCTGCGATCGCGATGATATATATCTTGGAAGGCCTGCTTTTCAGAGCCTTCCGGAATTCATTGATAATATACTGTCCCATGTCATCTGTTACCGGACATATCCGTTAATTTGCCTCCGTAAAGTAATTCGGTGCTTCCTTCGTGATCTGGATGTCGTGGGGATGACTCTCCTTTAAGGAAGCAGCTGAGATCTTGATAAAGCGGCCGTTTTCCTTCAGTTCCTCTATGGTCGGCGTGCCGCAGTATCCCATTCCCGAGCGCAGGCCGCCGATCAGCTGATAGACCGTATCCTCCAGGGTTCCCTTATACGCCACCCGGCCTTCCACGCCTTCCGGAACAAGCTTTTTGGCGTCCGACTGGAAATATCTGTCCTTGGAACCGTTTTCCATCGCCGCGATAGAGCCCATGCCGCGGTAAACCTTGTATTTTCTTCCCTGAAACAGCTCAAAGGTACCGGGAGATTCATCACAACCGGCAAAAATACTGCCCATCATACATACATTCGCGCCTGCCGCGATCGCCTTTGTCATATCTCCCGAGAATTTGATGCCGCCGTCGGCAATGATCGGAATATGGTATTCCTTCGCGACGGCATAGGAATCCATGATCGCGGTTATCTGCGGAACGCCGATGCCGGCCACGACTCTTGTCGTGCAGATGGAGCCCGGTCCGATACCTACCTTCACCGCGTCGCACCCGGCCTCGATCAGGGCTCTTGTTCCCTCTCCCGTAGCGACATTTCCGCCGATCAGCTGCAGATCAGGGTACTTTTCCTTTATCATTCTGGCGCATTTCAGCACGTTTTCGGAATGACCGTGGGCGCTGTCCAGTACAACGACGTCCACCTTGGCCGCCACAAGCGCTTCCACCCTGTCTAATACGTTCGCCGTGATCCCGACACCGGCGCCGCAGAGCAGACGCCCCATGGAATCCTTGGCGGACAGCGGATATTTGATCTGCTTTTCAATATCCTTTATCGTGATCAGACCCTTCAGGCAGAAATTGTCGTCGACGATCGGTAGCTTTTCCTTTCGGGCCTTCGCCAGAATATTCTTGGCTTCATCTAAGGTGATCCCTTCCTTTGCCGTGATCAGATTTTCAGACGTCATGCATTCCTTGATCTTTTTCGTATAATCCGTCTCGAATTTCAGATCCCGGTTCGTGATGATACCCACCAGTCTTTTGTTTTCTCCCTCCGTGATCGGAACGCCCGAAATCCGGAATTTTGCCATCAGATCATCGGCATCCTTCAGGGTATGCTCCGGGGACAGATAGATCGGATCCGTGATAACGCCGTTTTCGGAACGCTTCACCTTATCGACCTCGTCTGCCTGCTCCTCGATCGACATATTCTTATGAATAATGCCGATGCCTCCCTGCCTGGCCATTGCGATCGCCATGCGGTGCTCCGTCACCGTATCCATCCCGGCGCTCATCATCGGAATATTCAATTTGATGGTATTCGTCAGATTCGTTGAAATATCCACCTGATTGCCGATCACATTGGAATATCCCGGAACCAGAAGAACATCATCAAATGTAATACCTTCCGAAACAATTCTGCCCATAAAACACCTCGCTTTCCCTTCCGTTTTGTTTATGTCCTACATCCTGACTTTTCTAGGTGCCATATTTCTCATCACGTTTAACAGGGCTTCATCCGGCTCAAGCTTATATAAAGCCTCTCCCTTTTCATCATGATATGCCAGATAATATACTCTGTGGTCCGGAAATCCCGAGCTGTAATCCTTGACAGTTACCTTCCGGCTCAGATAGGAATCAAAATCATGACCATCCGCAGGCGCAAACAGCTCCATCTTCAGAAGATCCAGCGTTTCCATCTTTTTGCGCTTCTGCTTTGACATGATTTTATCAATCGTAAGTTCTTTGTCAAGATAAAGATATTCATATTCAATATCCAGCATCGGAAAAACCAGATATGCCGACGCAAAGCCGGCAATGATTGCGCCAAAGATCAGAACAGATATGCCAAACATCAACGAGGCCAGCACAAAGATCGCACAGACCGCGATGCACCCCGCCTTGATCAGGATATTCAAAGGATTCGGTTTTCTTGCCACCAGGCATTCCACATAAGTATCGTTCATATGATTAACCTCGGTTGATAATAATGCTGCAGATCCTGTCCACTTCCTCGAGAGGCAGATCCGCAAAAAGCGGAAGCGTCAGAACCTGCTCACTGATCTGTTTCGCAACCGGCGTTTCCGCGGGATCGAAAATGCCCCTGTAGCAATCAAAGGCATTTGTGGTTGGGTAAAAATATTTTCTCGCAAATATTCCGTTTGCGGAGAGTATTTCCGCTGCCTCGTCCCGGGACAGCCCAAAAATTTCCTTATTAAATAATATAGGGTAGTAGCCGTAATTCATGGTAAGTCCCGGTTGGGCTTTTCGAAGCGTAAGGCCCGGGATACCCTGCAGATTCCGGTCGTAGCGTTCCGAAACCTTTTTTCGCCTCGCGATTTCCTCTGCGATATGGCGAAGATTGCATAAACCCATGACGGCACAGAATTCGTTCAGCTTCGCGTTGGTGCCGACCGCCTCGACATTGTTTTCCCGGCTGATCCCGAAATCCTTCAGCAGATAAAGCATCTCCCCGAAGGCCTTTTCCCTGTTCCCGAAGCAAACCGCTCCGCCCTCGATCGTATGAAAAACCTTGGTCGCGTGAAAGCTGTAGCAGGAAGCGTCTCCGAAGGTGCCGATCCCCCGGCCGTCAAGACTCTCGCCAAAGGCATGCGCGGCATCATAGATCACTTTCAGTCCGTACTCCTTCGCGATCCTGTCAATTTCATCCACCCGGCAGATATTTCCGTAAACATGCACCGGAAGGATCGCGCAGGTCCGATCGGTGATCAGCTCTCTGATCCGCCCGGGATCCATCGTATAATCCTTGGGATTTATATCACAGAATACCGGTTTTAAGCCGCATCTTACGATAGCATGCGTTGTTGATGCGAAGGTAAAGGGCGTCGTGATCACCTCTCCCTTCAGAGCAAAGGCCTGAAGGCTCAGTTCGATGGCATTATGGCCGTTTGTGAACAATTCGATATTGTCGACCTTAAGATATGCCTTGAGCGCTTCCTTCAGCTCCTCATGCTTTACCCCCATATTAGTCAGATAGCGGCTGTCCCATACGGAGCGCAGCTCCTCCATGTATTCCTCTATGGAAGGCATGGAAGAACGCGTAACCAGTATTTTCTCTTCTTTGTTTTTCTTCTTATTATTATTCATAATTTCGTAAAGTATAACAAAAAAAACCGGTATAGGCAAGGTAAAGCGGGAGAGAGATCAGCCGGAGGTAAAATCCGTTGTTTCGGCATGGAATTTCCGAAGCAATTGTACTATAATAGGCTGATAAAGCATTGGAAGACGCGGTGCTCCCGCGGCGCAGCGCTTTGATAAAGAGCAAAAGCACCATGCAGCTTTGCTCCTTATCAAAGCGCTGCGCCGCGGGAGCTCTCCTGCTT
>JAILQQ010000098.1 GCA_024698885.1 Lachnospiraceae bacterium
TCCGGATGCTCCTTCTTGATCTGCTCCGTGCTCTTAAACAGGAAGCCTGCCTTGCTGGCCTGAAGCATGGCCAGGTCGTTATGACTGTCCCCGCAGGCAATGGTATCAAAGCCGATGCTCTGAAGCGCCTTTACTGTCGTAAGCTTTGATTTTTCGCAGCGCATCTGATAGCCGGTGATCTCCCCGTTATCCGCCACGATAAGCGAATTGCAGAAAAGCGTCGGGTAATCGAGCTTCTTCATTAAAGGCCTCGCAAACTGGTAAAAGGTATCGCTTAAGATCAGCACCTGCGTCAGCTCCTTAAGCTCCTTCAGAAAAGCGTCAGCCCCGGGCAGCGGATTGATCTTTTCGATCGTCTCCCGGATCTCCTTTAAACCCAGGCCGTGCTCCTTCAGGATACCAAGGCGAAACTGCATCAGCTTATCGTAATCCGGTTCATCCCGGGTCGTACGTTTTAATGCTGGAATACCGGTTTCTTCCGAAAACGCGATCCAGATCTCCGGAACCAGCACCCCTTCCAAATCCAAACAAACTATATTCATTCTGTCCTCCGTAATTTCCAAAGCTCCCACGTATCTGTTCAGAACCCTCTGGCTTCTGAACAGTTAAGCTCCCACTATTTTATCATAACAGTCTGTTAAAATCCATTGCCTGCCCGCATCGCAAAACATACATTTGGGCACGCCCCAAACAGCAAGTGCTTCGGGCTGTCCTGAACAGTTACTCAGATATAACCGTAAAGGCCGCGGACGCTGACCTCGCCGCTTCTTATGTCCTCGGTGCGGCCTGAGTTTTCATATTGAATTTTCAGGGAAAAATCCTCATTGATGGCGAGCGCCTTCACCGGTTCCCCTGTCATTTCCGCGCCGCTTAGGGAAATGCTTTCTCCGAGGATCAGGCTTCGCTCCCGGTACAGCCGCAGATATTCTTCTTTCTGAAGCGGAAAATCCCTGTTCATCTTGTCAAGCGCCCGGATCATCTGTGCCGCCAGCTCAGCCCTCTTTACCTGCTGCCCGGTCTCCGACAGGATCGACCCGGCCATGGTCTGCAGCTCTTCGGGAAATTCCTCCCGTTCTTCATTTACATTGATCCCGATACCGATGATCAGGCTCTGGATCTGTCTGGATTCGCTTTCTACCGACAGCTCCGTTAAAATACCCGCGATCTTTTTTCGGTTCATGATCAGATCGTTTACCCATTTTACCGAAACCCTTGCGCTTAAACAGCTTTCGATGGCCCGGATCATCGCTGCCGCTGTCCACGCTGTGATCTCGGAGACCGCCTCCGGCGTTTCCTTCCTGCGCATCAGATACGACAGATAGATCCCTTTTCCTTTCGGAGAAACGAAGCCCCGGCCCCGCCGTCCCCGGCCCTTCGTCTGTTCATCCGCTATGACCACCTGCCCGTCAGGAGCCCCCTCATAGGCAAGCTCCGACAGCTTCAGATTGGTGGAGGGTGTCGTAGAAAGACAGAGCACCCTTTCCATCCGCTCCTCCTTAAGATAAGCAGCTATCTCCTCCTTTGTCAGCAGATCCGGTCCGCTTAACAGGCGATACCCCAGACGGTTGACCGCTTCGATCTCGTAGCCGCCGGCCTGCAGCGCCCGGATCGCTTTATTGACGGCCATACGGCTCACGCCCAGCGTTTCGCTGATCCATTCGCCGGACACATAATCATCGGACGCCTTCAGAGCCGCTAAAACCCCTTCCTTTGTAGCCACAGTACTGTTTCCTCCGTAAAAAAGCCCTTCGGAAAGCCTCCGAAGGGCAGGTATATTCTTTATAGCTTCCTTATTGCGCTGTCAGAAACTTCTCCCGGAAATCGTGAACCGGCATGGGCTTTCCGTAATAATACCCCTGAAGCCTTCCGCAGCCGACCTCCGCGAGAAATTCAACCATCTCCTCCGTTTCCACGCCCTCTGTCAATGTATTGATGTTCAGGTCATTGGCCATCTCGACCACGCGGCGGATGATCAGTCTGGAATTCTGATTATCCTTGAAGCCTCGCAGGAAGACCATATCGATCTTCATCACGTCAAAATGGTAATCCTTTAAAACATTCAGGGAAGAATAACCGGAACCGAAATCATCCAGCCATATTTCGTAGCCCTTTTCCCGGAACGCGTCTATGGACTGCTGCAAAACTGTCAGGTCGTTCGTCAGAGCGCTCTCGGTCACTTCAATATGCAGGTAATGCCTGTCGATATTGTACTTCTGTACCAGCTCCTCCATGAAGGATACGGCATCCATCAGTTCAAAGTCAAGGCGCGAAAAATTGAGGGAAACCGGAACCGCCTTCTCGCCCCGGTCAAGAGAATCCCGGATATCCCGGCAGACTGTTTCGTAAATGCATTTGTCCAGTTTATGGATCTGGCGATGCTCCTCAAGGATCGGGATAAAATCTCCCGGCGACAGGAAGCCGTATTTCGGATCCACCCATCTGGCCAGTGCCTCGCAGCCGGCTAATTTCCTGGTATCCGACCACATGACAGGCTGGTAGTAAACCTTGATATAGCCCTTTTCCACCGCTCTGTCGATATTGTTGACGATATACTGCAGCTTGAAGAAGCCCTCTGCCATTTTCTGATCGTATTCCTGGTAATTCTGGTCATATTTTTTCTTGATCGTTGTGCTGGCATATCTGGCCCGGTCAACGCCCTGACGCGGATCACAGTATATATCATCCGGCCGGTAACCGCCGACCTTGAGACCCATATACAGTTCATCCTTCTCAGTATAGAAATTATTCCGGATATAATCCGCCTTTTCCAACGCCCCTTCCCAGTCCGTCAGAACGACAAAATGATCATCACTCTGTCTGGCTACCAGGCTCCCCGCATAAGTTTCCTCGATAAGATGCGCAGCTTTCGTCAAAAGCTCATTCCCCTTGATGAAGCCAAACTGGTCGTTATAGTTTTTAAAATTCTCTATATTTAAGAACAGGAATACCTTGCTGTGAACCTTGGATCCGGCCATGATCAGGATCTCCGGTACATTGGAATAAAAATACTGCATATTATGAATACCGGTCAGATCATCGTAAACCGCGGTCTTTTCCAGCTTCGCGTTCATTTGCTGCAGTCTTTCTTCCTTTGTCCCCTCGTCATGGCGCTGTCTGTAGATACTGACGCTGGTCATCAGAATGGAGATCCAGAACATGAAAAGATTTATCTTATCCCCTGTCTGGAATTCCGTCATGTTGGAGCAGATCAGGTAAAACAGCTCAAACGTAAAGCCCAGGATAATAAAGGAAACGTACGGCTTCCAGACTAACAGACAGGTTACGTAAAGCTCCATGGTTAAGAATGTCAGGATTTGCTTCGAGCCCGCGTAATCCAGCACGGAAATATAAATACCGAATCCGAGGCAGATCGCGGAAAAAGCGATGATCAGGCCATTCCCCAGGCTTTTGCTCACTTTTCCCTTTGTCTTTAAGTATTTGATGGCATAAAGCAGCATCAGAATACCCATCGTCAGTAAAATGAAATACGAATACATATGCTGAACGATCCAGGCAAAGTCTCTTGACGTATCGCTCAGAATGATATATTTGATCAGCACGCGCAGGATCATCCATATTTCCAGCACGATCACTACCGTGGACATATAAATGCTGGATTTTATATTGGCATTCCGTAAATAACTTTCCACATAAGGACTGTTCTTCTTCAGTCCGATCAGTTCCTTTATTTTCTCGCCCATAACCCTGCGTTCCCTCTCCGTTTACGCTTAAATCTTTACTCAGCCTTTCCTTAGAATACAATGAATCTTATATAGTGTAAAGTTTTTTTATTTTTGCTGTATCAGAAAGTTCCGAAGCATCCCGATGGGGATCGGGCGGGAATACTTAAAGCCCTGCAGGTACTGCGCCTGCATTTTGATACAGCGTTTTTCATCCGATTCATTCTCGACTCCCTCGTAGAGCACATGGTACTTTAACTTACAGAACATATCCGCAAAGGTGCTTACCATATAAGCCGAATGCTCATTCTTTGAAGCTTCTATAACGAGTGAGCGGTCAAATTTAATGATATCAAAGGGAATCTCCATAATACGCTCAAAGTTGGAATAGCCTGTGCCGAAATCATCCAGATAGAACTTGATCCCGTAATCCTTCAGTTCCCCGATCTTCTTTTTTACCATCTCGAAGTCTTCCAGATTACGGCTTTCCGTCAGTTCGATCGCGATCTTTTCCGGGGAGATCTCATTGTCCTGAATGATCTTTATCATATCGGAACAGAAATTATCGTCCCTGACCTCTAACATGGAGAAATTGATCGAAATCCGGTTGATCAGATAGCCTTCTCCCTGAAGCTCCGCGATCGCCTTGCAGGTTTTATTCAAAATGATCCGGCTAAGCGAATGGATCAAAGTCTCTTCCTCGGCAACCGGGATAAACTGATCCGGGTTGACCATCCCGAGGTCCTTTAACGTCAGGCGCATCAGGGCTTCCGCCGTATCGTACCGGCCCGTTTCCACATTGTATACAGGCTGGCAGTAAACGAGCACTCTCTCATCGTCCAGATCCTTTTTCCGGGAGATATCCTCAAGCTGCGAGATAATATACCGCCGCTTCTCGAAATGGGAAAGATCCTCTTCATTCACCCAGTAATAGGTATTCATCGGCATGCGTTCTTCGATAAAGCTGATAAAGGACGAATACTCATTATGGGCGTTAAGGCTGTCGTTTGTCAGCAGAAAAACCGCCTTGAAGGTGATATGAAAGTAGGAATGGAGACGGTCAAACTGCAGTCTGAGCGTCTCTACCACCGTTTTGTAATCCGGATTTTTTTCCCGCGGAAACACAAACAGCAGATGTCCTCCCATGGCCTTAAACATCTGCGCGTTCTTTGCGATCCCGGCCCCAAACTGATAGACCGCCAGCCGCATTTCATCGGTAAAGGACCCCTCATGCTCAAAGCCGAACAGAAGAAGACTCATAACGACATATTCGCTGCGGCTTGAGGCTATCCTCTTGATCAGATAGTTAAAGGAAGCCTCGTTGACGACGCCGGTTGCCTGATCATAAGGGTTGGAATGCATCAGATACAGGATCGCGATGATCGGGATCAGAAAGATGAAGGTCGTATATGAGGTCTGACGATGAAAGCCCTGCACCAGAAATACCACGATGCAGACACCGAAGATGAGAAAAATGCTTTTCAGGATCTGCCGGATGACCCGCGCCCGGTAGCGGATCAGCAGATAGGCGATAAAGCCGACAAAGAAAACATAGGTAACAATAAAAAGATTCAGGCCTTCCGTGGCCCGGTAATTATCAAAGGACAGACCGCGTCCGGAGATCAGTATCACCGTTTCCAGACAGACACCAAAAACGCGATATCCGATGTCAGCAGGTAATGCCGCCTGGTCACTCTGTCCAGATACAATGCTTCCAGCGCATAATATACATAGCCGTAAAGCACACCGTAGAGCATCAGGCGGTAGATCAGCCTGCATCCGTAGATCAGGAAAGCAGGCACACTGTCACGGATCACAAAGAGGACATTAAAGCATAGATTGGACACAGCCGCCGCGATCAGCATAATGATCAGGCAGACAAAGATCCTGAAGCCACGGCTGTTATTCACTACGCTTTCCGTCAGAAGCAAAACAAAGATCACTGATAAAATAATGACCAGAACATCTCCTACCGGATAATAGTTTTGGAAATACGTGACGGTCCAGTTTATCATGCAAACATCCTTTATTGCCTATTTTCGTCCCAGTGCAAATGCCTTTCTGTTGATCTCTAAAAATTTAGGCGGCACACAGGCAGCGATCGCTTCCTCCCAATCCGCCTCCTCAAAGTCAAAATACCGGGAAAAGCGGCCCAGCAAAACGATATTGACAGCCTTTTCCGCCCCCGCTTCCCTGGCAAGCGTCAAGCAGTCGATCGCGTCCACCTGCGCGCCGGCGCCTTCCAACTTCCTCACGATATCCCCGGGATATACCGCGGAACCGGTAATGACCGGCATCGGATCGATCCGCTGCGTATTGGTAACGATCCGGCCGTTCTCCTTCAGCCACGGAAGCCATCTGGCTGCCTCCAGGAGCTCAAAGGAAACGATCATGTCCGCCTCCCCGCGCTCGATGATCGGAGAATAAACCTTGTCCCCGAAACGGACATAGGTTACCACGGAGCCTCCGCGCTGGCTCATGCCGTGCACCTCCGAAACCTTTACATCATAACCCTTCTGTAAGATCAGATGTCCGAGCAGCTTGCTTGCTAACAGTGATCCCTGCCCGCCGACTCCGACGATCATTATATTTTTCGTTTCCATTCCCTGCTTATCCCTCCAGTGCGCCAAAACGGCAAAGCTGCGTGCAGACCTTACAGCCTACGCAAAGCGTCGGATCTATCACTGCTTTTCTGCTTCCCTTTTCGTTATCCTTTTCTCTGACCGCGATCGCCGGGCAGCCGATCTGCATACAGGCACCGCAGCCCACGCATTTATCCTCGTTGACCGTAAGCGGCGCCTCCCGCTTCACGCCCTTTAACAGCGCGCAGGGCCGTCTGGATATGATCACGGAGGGTTCCTCTGCCGCAAGCTCCTCTTTGACAGCCTGCTCCACCATTTTCAGATCGTAGGGATCCACCACCCGGACCCTCTTAACGGAAAGTGCATGGCAAAGTGCCTCCAGATCGATCTTTTCCGCCGGATTTCCCTTGATGTCATAGCCGGTTGTCGGGTTCTGCTGATGGCCCGTCATCCCTGTGATCGAATTGTCCAGTATGATCACCGTGGAAGCGCTGCTGTTGTAAACAATATCCGTCAGCCCCGTGATCCCGGAATGCATAAACGTGGAATCCCCGATCACCGCCACCGAATTCTTTTCCGCATCCTCTCCGAGAGCCTTATTAAAGCCGTGGAGTCCCGATACCGAAGCACCCATGCAGACCGTGATATCCATGGCATTTAACGGCGCGAGAGCGCCAAGGGTATAGCAACCGATATCCCCGTAGACCATACAGCCGATCTTCTTCAGGGTGTAGAACAATCCCCTGTGCGGGCAGCCGGCACACATGACCGGCGGTCTGGCCGGGATCTCATCCTCAATGGCATGCGAGATTTTTTCCGGAAGGTCCATCCCCTTTTCGACAAGCGCCTGGGAAAGCTCTCCTATGATAGGGAAACGGCTTTTTCCTTCCACGGAAAGTCCTAACGTCAGACAGTGCTTCTCAATGATCGGATCCAGCTCCTCGACAACGATCAGCTGATCGACTGTTTTCGCAAAATCCAAAAGTTTTTTCTCCGGCATCGGATGGATCAGACCCAGCTTCAGAATACTGTATCTGTCCCCGAAAACCTCTTTTACATACTGATAGCTCGTGGAGGAGGTAATAAATCCGTAGGTCCTTTCTCTGCCGGTCTCGATCCGGTTGATATCCGTCGTTTCCGCGTACGCGGTCAGCTCCTCCGTCCGTTTTTCTACTCTGACATGCGCTTTTTTCGCCTGCGCGGGCAGCATAACGCGGGTAATATTCTTCTCATAGGGCACCGGCGTCACCTCTGTGCGGTCACTCAGTGACACGATACTCTGGGAGTGGCATACCCGCATGCAGAGCTTTAACAGTACCGGCGTCCTGAACTGCTCCGAAATTTCAAAGGCCAGTTTTGTATACAATAATACTTCTTCCGAATCCGAGGGCTCAAGCATCGGCAGCTTTGCCGCAATGGCGTAGTGCCTGGAGTCCTGCTCATTCTGCGAAGAGTGCATGCCCGGATCATCTGCCACACAGATGACGAGACCGCCCACCGCGCCGATATAGGACATGGAAAAAAGCGGATCCGCCGCTACATTCAGGCCTACATGCTTCATACAGCAGGCTGCCCGTTTCCCGGCCATGGAGGCGCCGAAAGCCGCTTCCAGCGCTACCTTCTCATTCGGTGCCCACTCGCAGAAGATTTCATCATATTTCACGGCTTCTTCGGTGATCTCCGTGCTTGGCGTGCCGGGATAGCTGGATACAAAACTGCATCCCGCCTCATACATTCCTCTGGCAGCCGCTTTATTGCCAAGCATCAGTTCCTGTCTTTTTGTATTCATATTACGCTTCATTTTCCTTCTCTACCAAACGTTCCACACTGTATCGTTTCCTGAGCTCCGGTTTTTCGATCTTGCCGGTGGCATTGCGCGGCACATCGTCAAATATGATCTTCCGCGGCCGTTTATACCGGGGCAGTCCCTTGCAGAACTCGTCGATCTCCTCTTCCGTGCAGGTCATGCCCTCCTTGATCGAAATGATCGCACCGGCGATCTCTCCGAGTCTCTTATCCGGCAGACCGATCACCGCCACATCACGCACCTTCTCGTTTTGTCGGATAAAGTCTTCGATCTGCACGGGATACAGGTTCTCACCGCCGGAAACGATCACATCCTTCAGGCGGTCGACCAGGAAGTAGAATCCGTCTTCATCCTGCTGCGCCACGTCACCGGTCAAAAGCCATCCGTCCTTTAAAACCTCCGCGGTCGCCTCCGGATTATTATAATAGCATTCCATCACGCCGGAGCCTTTTACGCAGAGCTCACCGGCTTCTCCCCGCTTTACCTCATTCCCGTCCTGATCGATGATCTTACATTTCCAGCCAAAGCCCGGTACCCCGATGGCGCCGACCTTATGGATATTCTCCACGCCCAGATGCACACAGCCCGGTCCGATGGACTCACTGAGGCCGTAATTGGTGTCATACTGATGCGCCGGAAAATACTGCTTCCAGCGCTTGATCAGGGAAGGCGGAACCGGCTGTGCGCCGATATGCATCAGCCGCCAGCCTGAGAGATCATAATCCGAAAGCCTGATATCGCCTCTGTCAAGAGCATCCAGAATATCCTGCGCCCAGGGAACCAACAGCCAGACGATCGTACAATGCTCTCTGGATACCGCGTCAAACACATATTCGGGCTTGGTCCCCTTTAATAAGACCGCCCGGGATCCTGCCACAAGGCTGCCCATCCAGTGCATTTTCGCACCGGTATGATACAGGGGCGGGATACAGAGGAAACAATCATCACGGCCTGTGCTGTGGTGCTTCTGCTCCACGGTCGCCGCGGTCATCAGACTTAAGTGCTTATGCAGGATCGCTTTGGGGAATCCGGTCGTACCGGAGCTGAAATAGATCGCGGCATCGTCGGAATCCTCGACCCGGATCAGAGGCGCCTCGCTGGATGAATTTCCCACCAGTTCCCAGTAGCTTTCCGCAAAGGTGGGGCAGGACTCGCCCACAAAGATCAGCAGACGCTGTCTCGCCAGCTTCTCCTCGATCGCTTCGATACGGCCTATAAACTCGGGACCGAACAGAAGAACGTCCACCTCGGCCAGCTTTGCGCAGTATAATATCTCATCCGCGGAATATCGAAAATTAAAGGGTACCGCCAGTGCTCCTGTTTTCAGGATTCCCATATAGATCGGCAGCCATTCCAGGCAGTTCATCATTAAAATGGCTACCTTATCGCCCTTCTTCACCCCGCGGGACAGCAGCATATTGGCAACACGGTTTGCCTTCTCGTCAAATACAGCCCAGGTGATCTCCCGGCGGAACGGTTTGTCGGAAGTCTGCTCGATCAGCGAATACTCCTTCCAGGTAACCCGTCTTGTATCTTTCATTTCGGGGTTCAGCTCGATCAAAGCCACCTCATCCCCGTACAGTTTTCTGTTTCGTTCCAGATAATCGGTTATTGGCATAATACTTTCCTCCTCCCGGACAGTTACAGTCCGCAGTACATTATAACATAGCGATTTCCTTTTTCCCATATACAATTACGCAGGAAACGAACAAAGTGTTTACGACCCATAAATCGGGGAAAAAGAAAAAGAGCATATTTCTATGCTCTTTGCGTAGCGGGGGATGGATTTGAACCATCGACCTTCGGGTTATGAGCCCGACGAGCTTCCAGACTGCTCCACCCCGCGTTGATCCTGTGCCTTAGGCACATGCAAAAATCCCCGAAGGAATCTTTGCTCTTTCGCTTTTCAAGGAAAAACGAAATCTGGGTGGCGGTGGATTCGAACCACCGAAGTCGTCGACAACAGATTTACAGTCTGCCCCCTTTGGCCGCTCGGGAAGCCACCCAAAAACCATATAGCTTTTATGGAAGCCGATGATCGGACTCGAACCGATAACCTGCTGATTACAAATCAGCTGCTCTGCCAATTGAGCCACATCGGCCCGTTCCTGCAGCTGATTTGTAATCAGCCGCTCTGCCTGCAAGCGATTCGTTCCACTCATCGCTTGTCATGAATTGAGCCACATCGGCCCGAAGTGGGACCAATAGGGCTCGAACCTATGACCCCCTGCTTGTAAGGCAGGTGCTCTCCCAGCTGAGCTATGATCCCTTTTCGCTCTCAAAATGAGAACCAATATTTTTTCAGTTCTGCTTCGCACAACTGAAAACGACCCAAACGGGACTCGAACCCGTGACCTCCGCCGTGACAGGGCGGCGCTCTAACCAACTGAGCCACTGGGCCAGATGCCATTTTCAGGTTACATATATATACCCTGAAAACCGAATACCAAATAACTGAATCCCGAGCCACTTCTAAAAAAGCTTATGACCGATTAGTAGCGGTCAGCTCCATACATTACTGCACTTCCACTCCCGCCCTATCTACCTCTTACTCTTAAAGGGGT